>PMDE01000001.1 GCA_003154335.1 Methanoregula sp.
TGTTTCTTCCGGATTCCGGATACCTAAAATTTTCCCTTTTCTGACCGTTCAATACTGGGCAGGATTGGTTATCGGTTTCATATTTTTGCAAATTATCGGTTTGAAAAAAAAGCTTTTAAATCAATTCTACATTGTCAATAATTCTGTCGAAAATAATGATGGTTCGATCCGGTACACAGACGACCGGCATCGAGGGCAGCGGGGTTTTCCGGAAAATTTGAACACGGAACCGCACACACAGAAGCCGGAACGGTACTCGACCATGAACCGGTACTTCTTGTCGTTAATTGGAGGAGTATCAGTATTTGGCATTTTCGGCAAGTTCTCTGCATAGGCGGGCAATGTGGAACTATCGGTGAAATTTTCCTGTATTTGGCGGAAAAATTTTACAAATTCTTTCGCACGTACAATCTTTTCCCTTCCGCAGCGGTTGCAGCGAAGAAGATGATGCTTCGAATCGCTATCCTGTCCGATATCAAACAAGGTACTGCATCTTACGCATCTGGCCTTTTCCTGTAGTATCATGAAATTTTCTCCAGTCCGGGTTCTGACGTTGTTTCGTTGTTTCGGAAGACCAATTGAAACACCTATCACCAGAGTCTGCCATGATTTCCCCTCGTTGTCCTCTATTCTGGTTCCCTATGGAAAGTATAGTTAATTTTTATAATCTATATATATTTTGATTTTATCCTATATCATTCGTTTGGAGATTTTTCAATGCTCTAATGTGAGATTCTTTCTAAGAAAAAATCTTTTTACAACCTGGACTCAAAAGAAACTCTGGACGATAAAAAGATCACGTTGAAACAACTTGCGGTACCGTTGGTGGGTTTATTCTGGCACTCTTTGGCCTGCTATGGTTTTTGCAGGGTATAGCAATTCTCCACCTGTGCCCCGTCTTGTGCTTTGCAGATTGCGAGTGTATTACAAGCGGATCGCCGTTCTGGGAAGTAATAGGAGCGATTACATTCATTATTGGAATAACAATCATTTTCATAAGTTTGAAACGCATTTGGGGCAACACCCGGAATATTACAAAATCAAAAATTTGATTCTCTATTTTTTCTTATGAGACCCAACCGCTAACTTCGACTTTATGACTTTACAAAATCGGAATTAACCTCGAAACAGAGGTCGATAGCATAATAAAATGACGGAAGACCCGATCAAAGGTGTTCCAGGTTTTGGTGTACCTGCTGAGTCCTCCTAATCTCATCGTAAATATTATATTTTTCCAAAATATCCTGATTTTTAAAAATCACCCCTAACGGGGACATTAAAAGTTTTTCTTTTAAGAATCTTTGAATGAATTCGTGAAAAAAAGATTATATTCACCGGGCAAACCGGAACTGGTTCATTTCGGCGATCTCATCCATCCATCCCAAGTCTTCTTCACCCGACTGCTGGATTGCAGGGTTTGCCGTGAGAACCGCATAATTTTCCTCCCGGGCTGCTTTGTTCGCCTTCTGGATCGCCCAGCTGGCGGAATTAATGGCTTTCCAGTCCTTTTCCGGCTCCGAGGAAGAGGGAGGCTTACTTTCCCGAAATAGGGGGGATTTCCTGCCCGTTTGCCTGGAACTGACCCGAGGAACAGCGTCGAGATCGAAATTCCGGATGTACCGGTATTGGTCGTTCTTGTCGAAATACCATGATTTCATCCGTGCAGCATGTTCTACAGGAACAGGACGGGTGAGAACCAGCGGGATATCGTACGAAGGCGGGGACGGGGACCTTCTGCCTGCAACTGAACTCCTGACTATAGCGGGGATTATGACAACGGCGAATTCAAGGGCACCGAATATAAGGAAGAACAAAATAATGATGGTTCCAAAATCTGCGTTCATATTTATATTCTTTTATTTCACTATATGCAGTGTAAAAAATATATGCAATGCGGGACTGCATTGCGACAAAGAGGGTTCGGGTACCTTTTACGGTTACTTTCTAAAAAAATGATCTTAAAAATTTCAAACCAATATTTAGCCAGCGAGAACTAACAACCTCAACGATTCCTGTCGGAAAGGTTTCCCGGGGATCGAGTAGTAATCACAAAAATGAAGGTCACTTTTTTCGAGCCTTATCGCATTGACTGGATTTGTTTTGGTGTGAGGAGCCACTGGAGTGCCCCGGAAGGCTGCTGGTCAAATGAATAATTCCGGATCTTTGCAAGACCTCCTTTCGCGAAGATCACAGATGCAGTTCCANNCAGAGGAGATAATTTTCCCGACTAAGCCGGACAGTTCCGGCTCATGACCAATGAGGAGGATAGTGGAATCGCTCGCAGATTGTGCGGCGTTATAACATACGGTGTCCGGATCGCCTCCCGGTGCAAGATCGTCCCAGGTAACAACCCGGTCTTTCCGGTCAAGCGTTCGGGCAACAATACCCGCAGTCTCGCTGGCCCGAATCAGCGGACTCGATGCGATGACATCAAACCGGAACTTCTCTTTTTTCATCCAGCGTGCAATGTATCGTATTTCTTTTCTTCCCGCGGGAGTGAGTTTCCGCATATTGTCACCGGGATCTTCTGACGATTGCCCTGCTTTTCCATGTCTGAGAATATAGAGATCCATCCTGGTACCTTCCTTCTGATCCTATCAGTATTGCCTTTCATTATCAATGTATCGGGATTAGGCATTTCATCGTCAGCACTTCACATGGAGTATCGCGGCATAGGAACGATATTCTGTCGAGAGAGCCTTCATAATCTCCGGTGTCGGCCGGATAATTGCCCCGAACTTTGCCAGGATTTTAAGGGCTTCCGTAGTGATGGGAAGGTCATCAAATTGCCCGGTTCCAATATATACAATATCGGGTTTTTCCTTCTCGAGAAAACCAAGCTCGGTATCGCCAAGAGGAGTATGGTTGAAGAACCCCCGGTTTTTCCGGGATTTTTTCTTGGACCGTTTCTCGACTGATCGGTCACGATGGACGATTACATCGTGTTCGTACCGGATGCCATCGATCTCAATCCACCCATAACACGTTCTCATCCTGAATGGCACTATATACTGATATTTTTAGCAACTAATATTTATATATTATTGCTNNGGAGATTTAGTTCCTGCGGCGATAGTCGGACTCTGGATACATTCCCCCTCTACAGAACCTTTTGGAAAGGAGATATTGTTTATTCCCTCTGATGACAACACGTTATCACCGGTTATGGAGTTGTGGAACAGGTATATTTTCCTGCAACATATCGTTGTAGCGCTGGCACGGGGTATGCTCATCGCGATTGTCCTTCCCCTCATTCCTGCCGTCATTTTCGGGTACCCTCTCTTACCCACGCTTGCCGTCATCGGGAGCGGGTTCCTGCTCGAGTACGGTGCCGCCCCCGTTGGAATTGCGCTCGGCCTCACACCACTCTTTGTATTCTGGGTGCTGATGTGCACCGAGATCGGTATCTTCCTTGGACTCTTTGACATCTTCGACTCTATCGGGCATACCTGGCCCCCGGTTGCAGGTTTTCTCGAAAAATCCCGGCATTTCATCCAAAAGTTCTCACTTGCTGAACGGTACGGGATCCTGGGGCTTATACCCTGCGAGATCATTATTGGCGTCTATGCAAATGCCCCGGTTTCATGGGTACTGGGCTGGCATAAGTACCGGTCCCTTGCACTCACCATGGCCGGCTATATTCCCTCCCTCGTCCTTACGATCCTCGTTTCCATCGGGCTGCTTGGTATGACCTTTCCGGGAAGATTCTGAAGGACGGGCTGCAGGTAAGGAATTTACGATATGATGAAAAAACCGGACAGTACTTTTTTTGCCCTCCGGTAACATTGGTAATTGGGAATTTCCATGGCAATAAGAGTCGTATATTATTCGTGGAAAGGGCACACGGAAAAGGTTGCAACTGCCCTTGCAAAAATGCTGGATGCGGAACTGGTCCGGATAGAGCCGGTCAGCGAGGGG
>PMDE01000132.1:0-5240 GCA_003154335.1 Methanoregula sp.
CCAGGTCAACGTCTTCTTTCTTGATGGTCTTTCTTCCGGCATGCTCAGCGAGCTTGTTTGCTTCCTTGGTCAGCTGTGCAATGTACTTTTCTGCCTTGACAACAAGGGCTTCTGCTGCATCGCTGCCGACTCTTTCGGCGCCATTCTTCTTCGCAATCCTTACAACTGCGGCGATTGGTAAATCTGCCATTTTTTTCTTACCTCAAAAAGAAAGTCAATTGGTATATATAAATACTTTTTGGGAAAACACCTCAATTCATCCAGTATTACGATATTGGAACGCATCCCGTCAAGAAAGCGGAAATCGAAGCGCAAAATGTCGCAGAATAATTTTTAATCCTGTTAAATCGTGATTTATCTAAAACAGGCCAATATTAAGGATTTAAAATTATTCCAACAAAGCAGCGGCGAGTAATAGCGCATTCGCATAATTTGGTGAGGCGCGCGAAGTATCCACGAAAATTCTGCTGATATTTACTACGGGCGCGCCATGTCCCTGGCCGGCTCCCAGAAAGGTGAGTGTCCGGAACACCAGGTTGCCGGATATCCCGTCTGGCGCAATAATCAGTCCACAGCTCTTTACGGCATCCTCAATCAGAATTTCACAATGTTCTGCATTTCCAAGACTGGCGATAAGCTCAGCTTCAGCTATGCTTGCATCGACCTGGGGATGCCTGCCGATATCTCCTAATCTTCCCCCGGAAAGAACACCGACTTTTTCTGAGAGGCCGAATTTTTGGGCAATCAGGCGCCCTTTTTTTATCAGTTCAAGTTTTTCCGGCCCGGTCCATCCTTCATCTACGCCCACGGGTGCAAAAAAGAATTTTTTCCCATATGCCGTCTCGAGCAGGGCAATGCGCTCAAGATGATCGACTCCCTCTGCATCTTTTAATGCCCTCAGGGTAGTATTGGCATGAAGAGTGCCCCGGACTGCAGCATCGATCCTGCCAGCCATGAGATCATCGATGATACCCTGTTCAGGGTTCTCATGTTCAGCTATCTCTACTGATTTTCCGATACTCTTTTTTTCAACAATCCCCGGTTTGCAGTAACAGATCGTGACAAAATTCCCGCTCACGCTGTTAGCGCTGTCAATGACTTTCCGGGCATCTTCTGCAATCCCGATACCGATCCTTTTCACCGTGCCAGGCATGCAACGTCCTCGTCGGAAAGATGCATAATCCCATCGTCAATGAAATCAAAGACCTGCGTCTCCTGCCCATTATAGGTAATAACCAGCTCACGTGAGCTGTTGACCGTCCCAATCTCCCCTGCCGTTATTCCTACGCTCGCAAAAAGACTGATGAGCTCCTTCACCTGTTCTTTGCCTGCTGTGAGGATGAAACCCATTCCCGGGTACATCCGGACCCATTGTTCGAATGTCATGGTGTTTGCAGCAAGGTCAGGTTTCGGGATTAACCCAAGATCTATTCTTGCTCCTTTTCCGCTGACTTCCAGAAGCATTCCCAGTGTCCCGATGAGGCCGGGGTTGCTGATATCCTTCCCTGCCGTTACCAGGTGGCGTTTGCCAATCTCTTCCATTATGGCTATCTGCTTCCTGACGTCGGCTGCTGATTTCATGGTGACTGAATCCCAGTTAAGCGCACAGGACGGATGGACACGACCTGAGAGATCTATGGCAGCAACGACACTGTCTCCCGACCGTGCCGTATGGCTGTAAATAATTGCATCCATCTTCGCAGAACCGATGATAGCGACGTCAATAACGCTGTACGGTGCATCAGGGTGAAGGTGTCCCCCGACAATGGGAACCCCGAATTGTGCAGATGCGTCATGCATCCCTTTGACCACGAGCTCCTGGATGGTTGTCTTGGCTATGGAAAATATATCGACCATCGCGATCGGATGGCCCCCCATGGCAGCGATGTCATGGATATTCACGAGCACTGAACAGTACCCCGCCCAGTACGGGTCAGCCTCCATGAGCCTGCTCCAGACCCCGTCTGCTGCAAGGAGAAGAGCCTCATCATTGTGCTCGATCACCGCTGCATCCTCGCCAAAAGAGGCAACAACATGGGGTGCGTCTATTTTTAAAGCCCTGACCATTTCGCCAATGGAATGTTTTCTCCTGACCCCCTCGTATTCCCTGACTACTTTTGCAATTATCTCAGTGGAGCAGCTGTGGACCACGGTATCACCTGAAGAATGGATAACTGATGAACTGATGTATCCTAGTTTCGTTTCATCAGAGATAATTTATTTGATATACAGCCAACTTGTTGGTATGGACTGGGCAGAGAAATATCGTCCCTCACACCTCCAGGACATCGTCGGTAACGCGACAGCTGTACGCCAGATCGCTGCGTGGGCGATGAGCTGGACGAATAAATCCAAGCCATTACTCATCTATGGAAAGCCCGGTATCGGCAAGACTTCCAGTGCGCACGCGCTTGCCAGTGATATGAAATGGGATCTCATTGAGCTCAATGCCAGTGACCAGAGGACTGCTGCAGTCATCGAAAAGATCGCCGGAGCCGGGAGTATAACGACAAGCCTGACGGGATCATCGAGGAAACTGATCGTCCTAGATGAAGTAGACAACCTCCAGGGCACTTCCGACAGGGGAGGGGCAAAAGCGATTATTGATTGCATAAAGAAGGCGCAGCAGCCAATGCTCCTTATTGCAAATGATCTCTACGGTCTTTCACCGGAGATCAGGTATCGCTGTGAACCAGTTCAGTTTAAGGCAATACCCGCCCGATCCATCGGGCCGCGACTCAGATATCTCTGTGCTGCAGAAAGTATCTCGTGCAGTGACGCCGCCGTACGCTCCATCGCGGAGAGTGCTGAAGGAGATATCCGGTCAGCAGTGAACATGCTCTACGCTGCCGCGATCGGGAGGGATAAGCTGGAAGATTTGCAGATACATACTTCTCAGAAAGATGAACGCGTGTCGATATTTTCGCTGATTACTGCCCTTTTCCACAATACCCCCGATGATCAGCTGATGAGACTCTCGTATGAAGTCGACGATACACCTGAAACGATAGAACAATGGGTGGAAGGAAATGTGCACCTGCTCCCCACTTCTGCAGCAGTTGCAGAAGGATACCGGCGCCTTTCACGCGCAGACGAGTATCTTGGTTACACGTACCGGAGACAATACCATACTCTCTGGAGGTACGCAACCGCAGTTATGCTCCTGGGAGTTGCTGATGCGGCAGGAGGGGCAGGTATTCACACGCGGATTATGGCCCCGGAACGGTGGCAGAAAATGTCGATGGCAAAGAAACAGAAATCGATCAGGAATATTACCCTGAATAAAATTGCCGGAATTATGCATATCCCCCAGAGTACCCTGCGTGAGAATTACCTGGATATCCTGTCCCTGATTATTGAAAACGATCCTGCTACGTATGTCCGTGAAATGATGTTCGATGCTGAACAGCTCAATTTTTTCCTGAACGATAAAGTGCGCTCAGCAGAGATTGTCAAATCCCTGGCCCAGGAGGAAAAATCCGCCGGTAAAGCGCAGGATAAAAAACCCAGAAAAGAAAAGATCCAGAAACCCGTGCAAAGGGAACTTGAAGAGCAAGGTGATGTCCCCGAACCTGCCATAAAAAAAGGCCCACCACCTTCCCAGTCAACGCTGTTTTAATGCACTTGGCCCTTATAATAGCGGTGGAGAAGGACACCGCATTCAATTTTTTCGCCTCCATTCCCGTAGAGTTCAAAACCAAGGTGATAGACTAAAAGATCACAGTTTATTCTTCCTGCAAGCGAAATAAGGGGTGGGATCATCTCTGGCGCGGGACGGATCGCATATATGACCTCTGCTCCTTCATACAACCTGATATCGGGAGTGAATATATCATCGACCGTAAAGGTGAGCCAGTCAGGAACCGGTATATTTCTGATATCGGTCGACCGGACAGAGGTCCCGGCATCATGGAGTATGCGAGCTGCTTCGGTATTATTCCCGATTCCTGCCTCGACGACGCTGGTGTAGTGTTTTGCAATATATTCCCCGATACAATTCTCAATGTGTTTATAGGAGCCCATTTAAACAGAATATAGCGATGCATATCCATATTTTTTGGGATACATTATCCCCCTTCGGTCTCCAGGCACCGGTGAAGCGGAACATTTCTGCCATTATTGGTATGCCGGTCACTGTGTCAGATAATCCCGTGCGGATAATGGGGTATGTGGACGGGCGTAAGCAGATCGATGCCCAGGTACTGCTGGATAGTATTCATGCCTTCAAGCGATTCAATGATGTTGAAGAACCCCTTCTCCTTGTTGTCCGGCAGGACCTTTTTAAGAACGGCAACAGTTTTGTGTTCGGGCTTGCACGGGAATCCATCGGTGCAGCAGTTGTTTCTACGGCCCGGCTCAGCAATGAATATTACGACAGGCCGGGAGATGATGATGATCTCATTGACCGGATAACAAAAGAAGGTGCACACGAGATCCTGCATCTCCTGGGCCTCGGGCACTGTACCAACCCGGAGTGTGTCATGTTCAAGCCGGATACCCTTGATGAACTGGATCGGAAGAAAAAAATGCTCTGCCCGGCATGTCATGATCAGGTGCCAGAAAATCCTTCATTGGAATGAAAGAGTGTAATTTCCGGCGAGCCGGCCCTCAAAAGAGATTTTCTGCCCTTTGATGAATAAAGGTGACGTGCTGTTTCAACCCCCGATTTTTCCATAAATTTTCTCAACTGGCTTGTTTCAACCGGGACATGAGATCCGGAATTCACGAGCCTCTGGAGTTTACGGAAAAAAAAGACAAAAGGATGAATTTTTGACATAAATTAAATAGTTCCCGGCCTGTAATACTCCTTATCCTGGTAAATACAAGGACTGGAAGACTGGTATGGGACGCAGCTCAGTAATCATTGATCCAGTCTGTGCAGGACATGATAACCCGGAGCACCTGGAGTCCAATGCCCGCCTTCTGAACGCCATTTCCGGGATCCCAAAAGACATTCCCCTGCGGAATTCCGAACCTGCTTCACTGGGGGATGTCCAGCGGGTTCATAACCCGCAGTATATCTCACGGCTGGAGCGGCGTTGTGCGGCAGTAACTTCCGTTGACTGGATGGATGCGGATACCTATATTACCCGCCATTCTTTTGCAGCTGCTATGCATGCTGCCGGGGCAGCGATTGCCGCAGTTGAGCGTTCGGAAGATGGCGAACACTGCTTTGCCCTTATCCGTCCGCCGGGTCATCATGCCGAGTACGACCGTGCGATGGGGTTCTGTCTCATCAA
>PMDE01000132.1:5304-9175 GCA_003154335.1 Methanoregula sp.
TATGTCCTTTCAGAAATAGTTGCCCCCGTTATCGGGCGTTTTGCACCGGATGTGATAATCATTTCGGCAGGACTGGATATCCTTTATGATGACCCTCTCGGTATGATGAGGATTATGCCAAAAGACCTTGGCATCCTGACCGGGATAATTGCCCGGGCATCAGGTCTGCCTCTTGCACTCGTACTGGAAGGGGGATACGGGACTTCAAATGGCGAGGCGGTCCGGCATATTTTCGCAGCGCTTGCAAACAGTGACGATGCCGGCGTGCCCGGTCTGTTCTCGGAACGGACCCGCCAGCTCGTGTCATTCCTGAAAAAAACAAACCACCTGGCGTGAGGTTATTTATGGGGAGGGAACGATCTCGATCTCCATGTTGCTGATCTTTTCANNACCGGTTCCCACATCGCCGCCCAGCCGATAATCAGGAGTGCATCAGCAAACACCTGGGCAAGAATATGATTTTCCAGTGTTGTAACGAGTTGCCGTGCAAGCAGTGCTATTGTAAGGAATGTAAGACCGATAACAAGCGTGCTCCTCCCATGCCTGAAATGGGAGCGGAATTTCCGTTCTGCGACCAGAACCTTATACGCGAAATGATTATGGATCGCATGAGGAATTTTCTGTGCCCTTTCAGTACCCGCAATATCTGCAGGAAGGTAAATCACGATCTTGAAAAGGGTTTTATTCGGGAAGTCGTTGACCGTATCAACGATATAATGCTCTGCTGCATTATCGAGTTCCTTTTCATGGAATGGCGCGGGATCAAATGAATTGAAGAGCTGAAGAACAGAAGAAAGTTTGATCTCAATCAGGATCCTGCCGTTTTCTTTTTTGTAGAGCGACTCGATATCTGCCATTTCAATGTGTCCGGTTTGGTATACTCATCCAAAGCCGATAAATTTGCCTTCAGCCTCTTTGTCCAATCAGATGACCTTATATCAGTCCCCTGATAATCCGCCAGCATCTGGAAATGAAATCAGATGGTTGTTATTGTCGGCCCATCTCCTGCCCGATTTCATCAATTGCTTCGGTGATAATTTCCTGTGCACCTTCATTTTCCATCCGGTACAGGCGCCTTAGTGGACTGATTGCCCTTGGGTCACCTATCCGGCCCAAGGCCCATGCGGCTTTCAGTCTCACCCGGGGGTCATCGTCCCAGAGCGTATCGATAAGTGGCTCAACGGCATCCGGGTCCCCCATCCTCCCCAGCATTTCTGCAGCTTTCCAGCGGCTGGTCTCATCATCCTCAGAAAGCATCAGGATGAAATGTGACAGCCGCTCTTTAGTACCTTGTTCCGTTTCCACTCTTCACCGACAGGGGATTAAAATCCACTTTTATGACAACCGGGCAATCGTCGATCAAGTATCTTTCCTGACCCGGTTCCTTCGTGAAATGCCGTCATTGGGTATACTTTTTATTCAACGATAACAAGATATGTCCGCCCACCCCCGATCTGCGGGTCACCATAGTTAAACCTGCCTTTTTCGGAAAATGTATACGTATAACTCTCCATAGGTGAAATTGGTCCCGAATCAAAGAGCTGTGTCTGACGTACATCAGGAAGGTGGACTACATGACGCACAATAGTTTCTTCATTTTTCCAGGTCACGGATGTCCCTTCTTTAATTGTGATTGTGGAAGGATCAAAAGATCTGGCCCGGATCTCTACTATTGCAGTCGGCCCTGTCGGGACCACCGTCGTTACCTGGGGCATGGAAGCGGTGGCTTTTGAGCCGGGCGCGGATGTAGTGCATCCGCTTATCAAAGAACCGCAGATTATCAGGCAAATAAAAATCAGATATCCCTTCATAGAGATAAATTGTCCTTGATCTGATTATTCTTTTTCTTTCACGTATACGATACCGTGGGGTTCCTTATAATCCGCTTTGATTACAATGGTGTTTGATATCCGGTTGAATACCCTTAGTTTTGTACCGGGCATTGCAAGCCATCCTATAAGGCAGTCAAGAGGAATAAGAAAGGCTTTCCCTAGGCTCTCAAGCGCAGAAGTTGCATAGGAAATTTTTGTCCCATCCCGGTTAACGACCTTAAGGTTCATTACCATCTTGCCAATGGACTGACCACGGAAACCTTCCATGATGGTCCAGTAAGCGAAGAAGAATATGGATTCAAAACCGACAGAAAAAAAACCCCAGTTCTTGTTGCTAAAATCCCAGAGAAGGGGTAATGAAAAGAACGGGTCGAGGATTCCCCGGACGATATTTAAAAAAAGGATTATAAGGATAACATCAACAATCCATGCCCAGAACCTCGAGCTCCATTTGGAAAGATAAATGGTCTTTTCCGAAACAGGCTTCATATCAAAGGGTTCAATTGACAGATTTTCTTCAGACATTGTCAAAAGGATATTTGTACTGCTCATGAATGAAGTTTGCTTACAATCCTNNCCTTTGGTGACCGGTTGGGTAAAATACATTATCTGTTTTATAAGAGAAAATTTCCCGGATACTTTTTTTATCCCTCATCACACCTGAGTTTACCCGCTTTTCCGATGTCTTCGAGTTCCTTTTCTTCGATAAGAATGGTCACCAGTTCGGGTTTGATTCCTGTTGTATTGACCAGGGTGACGGTAAATTCGCTGACGATTCTTCGTTTCTGGTCCCGCGTGAGTCCCTTCCTTGTTTTCAGAATTACGATCGGCATGGTATTGCTCAAAAAAATATGGGGATGAGGAGTATTTAGCATTTTATGGGCAGAAATCCGGCACTGAATAATCTAGCTGTCGGAAATTTTGTGAGAATCCATTCCGTAATCTTCGTGGTACGATGCGATCCTTTAAGATATTTATGCGCTTATGAGTAATTATAAAATAAAAATTATCAGGATCATTATGCCAGAACACATTATCAAAACAACCCAGTGAAATCAAGAAAGATTTAGTCGATGACCAAAACGATGCCAGCGAAAACACCTGCGCATGCGGCGAGAAGCACGAGCATCACCCGGGCACACCGGGTCACCAAGAATCCTGCACGTCCCCCCAAAAATTCGGCCCTGCCTGTTGCTGCGGTTCCGGCCAGCAATCGAAAGCTGCCGGTAACCCGTGTGGTCACGGTACAGGATGTCATTAGGAATATTCAAAGTTTTTTTTTCTGGAACCCGGGTGCAATATCCCATAACCCGGAAATTTGCGGCAAGTTTGAACAGTTGATGGATAAACCTGGTGGTCGGGGCAGCGGCTCAGGTTCAGGATTTCGGTAGCTATAAAGCTCGGCGAACCAAACGGACCGGCAATTTCCCGGTTCCTCAGGGAGGATCAATCCTGTGCATTCTTATCAGTCGCGGAAACGTGGACCGGGAAAAATTCCGGGACGCGACCTCCCCCGCCGGGTTTTCAGGAATTATTTTATCCATTAACTCTCCTGTCCAAAGAAACTACTTTACGGGTATACCAGAATTTCTCCGGTATTTTCCAATAAACAGGTTCTATTATCCGGGATACGTTCTATATGCTAAGGAGCAGTAATGGCTACGGACGAGACCAACAGGGAAAAAGAATGTCCCCGGAGAGGAAGACCCCGGCTCAGGCGTATCATTACTGCAGCATCCGAATCGCGGTGCTACAAACCCTGCTGTTGCCCGGAAGATGGCGGAGCGGGTATCTCGCTGAATCCTGATGAGATCGAGTTGATCCGTCTTATCGATCTCGAAGGACTTGAGCAGGAAGAGGCAGCAGAAAAACTCGGTGTATCCCGCAAGACTGCATGGCGCGATCTCCACGAAGCCCGACGAAAGATTGCCGATGCGCTCGTCAATGGGAAAGGTATTGAGATGACAGGGTGTACGAAGGCTGCGGAAGGCCGTTGCCCGAGGTGTCCCCGGTAAATCTATTGTTGGCGATACGATCTC
>PMDE01000126.1:0-8511 GCA_003154335.1 Methanoregula sp.
GCGTGACTATGCCGAAGCGAAGCAAAAGGCCTGGGAGGTGCTGGACAGACTTAAGTTCGGCAAAATGGCGCGAGCCCTTAATCGCACGCTTTCCGGGGGTATGAAGCGAAAGGTGCTGATGTCCATGATCCTCTCCACGGAAGCGGAGGTAATCTTCCTTGATGAACCCACCACCGGGCTCGATCCCATTTCCCGGCATGAGTTCTGGGAGTTGCTCCAGGAGATCCGCAAGGACCGCTTTGTGGTACTGACTACCCATTACATGGAGGAGGCAGAACAGCTGGCGGATACAATCGGATTACTAGATGAGGGTAGGCTGATCGCCCTTGGCACGCTGGACGAACTGAGGAGACGGTTGCGGTACAACTATAGTGTGAAACTGCTCTCCATCCCGGCACCGCCTATTACCGTTACTGAGGGAGAGATGGTGAAGGGACGGGACGACCTCCCGGTGATTCTCACTACAGAAGAGGAGGCCTTCCGCATCGCTCAGGACCTGTCCCGGGGGGGGATCAAGTTCACCATCAATCCAGTGGGGCTGGAGGACATCTTCTTCTACCTGGTTCAACAAGGGGGGGACACCGGTGGCAGTTAAGCAACCAACACGGAGGCGGAGCCGGCTCAGTCAGGTTCTCGCTGGGATTCTTGTGAACTCCGTGTACGAGATGCAGAACTACCCTATCGTGCTCCTCAACACGGTAGTCTCGCCCCTCTCCATCCTGGTGGTGATCGTGTTCGTCAGTCGCGGCACCCTTTTTGGGGTGGGCATCGAGGGGGGATTCATAATGGCCATGTTCTCCGCCGGGATGGGCCTGTCAACCGACCTTTCGCACCTGAAGAACGACTTCAAGCTGCAGGAGATGATCGTGAGCTCCCCAACCAACTGGCTCACCTACATGATAGGGCTATCCCTCTCTGAGATCGTCTACGTCACCCCCGCCCTCGTGGTGCTCACCATCCTGGCATACTTCGGGCTGTCCCTCACCTTAGCGGGAGTACTCGAATTCGTGGCAGTGCTGCTCATGGTATTTATCGCCTCGAGCTCCATCGGCTTCACGCTTTCCACCTTCTCCAGCGACATCGTGCAGAGTTTTGCTTTTTCGCGGCTGCTCTCCACGTTTTTCTCTACAATTCCACCCGTGTATTATCCTATTACCTTCATTCCCCTTCCCTTCCGCTATCTGGCCTATCTCTCTCCCACCACCTATGCGGCGGAGCTGGCACAGGGGATTGGGGGGTACTTGTCCCTTTCTTTGACCACTGTCATAATCGATTGGATCGTTCTGGTCGCTGTCACAATAGCCCTGTTCATGCTGGCCAAGACCAAGGCGCGATGGAGGGAGGTGTAAGAGGCCGGAGTATATGGTTACGATGTAAGGCCTTGAACAAAAAAAGGTCAACCTCGGTTGATGATTTTACTTTTTTTTATCATGATATTTCTCACCATGTGGGAGTCTTTCATCAGAACCGCAATCGTATTTTTATTCATGCACCTATAAGTTTCCATGAAATTTAGTTTGTGACCAGGTCAAGAAGATGGATTTACACGGGACGTAAGAAAAATCGGGCATCTGGAAACGGGAGATTTAGAAATTACAATCCGANNCGACACAAAAAGATGCCTTTTATAATAAATAACGCTTATTTCCTGATGAAATGGTATCCATAAGACCTGGTCCGGTTACGGTGGGTGGGGTTGCGCTCGATAACCACCTGCTCCTCGCCGCCGGGATCCTCGGGACGACTGCCTCATCGCTTTCACGGGTGCTCTTATCCGGTGCCGGGGGGGTGGTGACCAAGTCAATAGGACCTCACCCGAAGGACGGGCACGCAGGGCCTTGTCTTGTGGTGCTGGAGAAAGGGATCTTAAATGCCATGGGACTTCCCAACCCTTCAAAAGAGTTTGTGGATGAGATAACATCCCTTGCAAAAAAACCGGTTATCGTCAGTATTTTCGGAAGCAATCCCGATGAGTTTGCTCTTGTCGGAAGTTGGTTTGCCGGGAAGGTCGCCGGCATCGAACTGAACCTATCCTGCCCCCATGCAGAAGGGTACGGTTCAGCGATCGGCACCGACCCGGCCCTTGTAGAAGCCTGCACGAGGGCGGTCAGCAAAAGCGGCATTGCAACATGGGTGAAGCTTACCCCCAATGTTACCGATATTACGGCAATTGGAAAAGCCGCAGAGCGCGGAGGCGCACGTGCAATCGTGGCAATAAATACGATAAAAGCGATGCGTATATCGACCGGAATGAAGTGTCCGGTCCTGGGAAACAGGTATGGCGGACTGTCGGGAAGCGCGGTCTTTCCAATCGCGGTCCGTTGTGTGTATGAACTCTATGAGACGTGTAAAATCCCTATCATTGGATGTGGGGGAGTAGCCACCGCAGATAATGTAGTAGAAATGATGATGGCCGGGGCAAGTGCGGTGGAAATTGGCAGCGCCGTTTATCATGACGTGAAAGTTTTTGAGACAATACAGGCAGATCTGTACCGGAAGGATGGTCTGACACCGGAAGAGATTATAGGATGCGCCCATGGTTGATCAGCTTCCCCAAACCGTATCAATCCTGCGGGTGAAAAAAGAGACGCCCCTGATCCGGACCTATGTAATGGACAGGTCATTTGTATTTTCCCCGGGTCAGTTTGTTATGGTCTGGATCCCCGGAACGGATGAGATCCCTATGGCGCTCTCATCAGAAAAAACGATCACCGTGCAGAAAGCCGGTGATGCGACAAATACCCTGTTCTCCTTTGGTCCGGGAGACAAGCTGGGAGTCCGGGGTCCATTCGGTAATGGGTTCACCAAAGGAGAAAAGGTACTGGCAATTGCCGGTGGTGTCGGTGCCGCCCCGCTCCTCCCGCTTGCCCGGGAAGACTGTGTCATGACTCTTCTTCTGGGTGCCCGGACTGAAGCAGAGCTTTTGTTCGTTGACCAGCTGGATGAATGCACGGATGTCCTTATTGCGACGGATGACGGATCGCTTGGCGTCGAGGGGTATGTAACTGCACTTATGGACGAACTGAATCTTGGAGCCTATGATCGTATTTCAGTCTGCGGCCCTGAAATGATGATGCGGGCAGTCCTCACCCGGGTTGAGGAAAAAGGAATCGCTCATAAAACCGAATTCTCTCTGCACCGGTATATGAAATGCGGAGTTGGCATCTGTGGATCCTGCTGTATCGACCCCTCCGGGCTCAGGGTATGCAGGGACGGTCCGGTATTTCCAGGGGACCTGCTTCTTAAAAGTGAGTTTGGTCATTATATGCGGGACGCAAGCGGCAGAAAGAAGGACATCTGATCGAAATTAATCCGGTATTGTCAATTTTTTGTTAACCGGAACATGCCTTTCGGTACCTTAATTTCAAATCGTGCCCCGTATCCCGTTTCTCCATTTTCAGTGATCGCAATTCCCGTAATGTCAAGAATTTCTGAAGATAAGAAGAGGCCGTAGCCGGTATTACTATAATACTCACGCTTGAACATTCCCTCTTTTACCTGATCACGGACTCCGACACCATCGTCCTGACAGAAAATTGTCAGGCCTTCGTTTGTTTCCTTTGCCAGGAACCCGATTTTTGTTACCGTTTGCCCGTGCCGTTTTGAATTATCCATGATGTGATAGAAGACTTTCCCGAGTAAGACGTCTGCATAAATTTCAACGTCATGCACATCAGTTTCCAGGCAGATACCCTCAAGATCCAGGTCTGCCAGAGCATTCCTGATCGACTCCTCAACATTCTGCCACTGTGGGGCGTTCAATCCAATATCCTGGTAATCGCGTGCGAACCGGATCTGTTTCTGAACCATCTGAGTTCTCTGCCCGATCTTTTTAAAGTAATCGAGGAGTGCCGGATCGCTGACTCTCTTCTCTGCAAGGGAGATGTACATTTCGATTGCGATGATCTGGTTGAGGATATCATGATGAGCAACAGAAGAAAGAGTATTGAGTTTGCGGTTTGCGAGCTGAAGCGTTGCTTCAAACCGTTTTCGTTCAAGGATCTCCGCTTTGAGTCCGTCGTTTGCCCGCATGAGTTCTTCAGATCGCTCTTTCACTTTTCTTTCAAGATCCTCCCGTGCTTTCTGGATAACCCGTTCCGCAAGTTTACGTTCCGTAATATCGATGGCAGAACAGATCACACTATCACCCGGTGAGAGGGATGCAGAAACAAGGAACTGGCGAACGGTTCCTTCCTTTGTCTTGAGAAGAAGTTCGATATCGGTTATCCCGGCATTCTTTTGGATCTGGATAAGAAATGTATCCTTTTCGACAGAACCTATGAGGATCCTGCTGAGTTCTTTGTCGATAAGCTCAAACCTGTCGTATCCCAGCATCTGTGCGAATTTCCCGTTCATTTCCTGGATATATTGCGTTTCGAGAGCGAATGTGAAAATTCCTGCCTGGGAGTTCTCAAAGATCTCGTGGAATTTTCTTTCTTCTGCTTTGAAACCTTCGGCAAACGAGGACATGACAAAACCAATCGTGACAAAGATTACAAACCAGGCTGTTGAAACTGCAATAAGATCTGTATTGAAATTGCTGAAAATATAAACCAGAATGAGGAAGACTGTACTTATGGCAAGGCTGAAGATCACTCCCCTGCGGGGATAAAAATTAATAAAAAGAATGATCGGCAGGAAATAAAGGAAGGGAAATACCTCGTAAATACCACGACTCAGGGAGAATACCGTCAGGGATACAGCAATAATGATAGAAATAATGATTGTCGCTGCCCAGAAAACCTGGTACCTGAGAGTACCGGGTGATGTCACGAATCATCCCTCCTGGGCAGGAGCGGATGACCATTCAGGACCGTGTTTTCAAACCTCCGGCATTCAAGGATTTCTGCCCGCAGTTTCTCGTTCATATGTTCCAGGTCCGCGGTACGCTCCCTGACCTGTCTCTCAAGATCGTCGAGAGTTTTGATAATTTCTTCATCCACGATCTTACTTCTGCTGATATCGATCGCAGAACAGAGAATCTGTCCCCTGGTAACCAGCATAGGGGAAATGAAAAACCTGGCTGTTGTCCCGTCCTGACGAGTGAAACGTACTTCTCTTTCCCTATGTTTTTGTTCCAGTTTCGGTTCGAGTTTCACATCATTAACGAACTGTTGCAGCTCTTCTTTGTCAGTCCAGATGACTGATATTTCCTTATTGATAAGATCCTGCCGATCATATCCCAGCCACAGTGAGCATTTCGGGTTAATCTCGCGGATATGCAAATCCTTTATATCAAAACAGAATATGCCGTCCTGGGAATTATCGAGGATATTCCTGACCCTCGTCCTTTCTTCGCGCAGCCGGATCGCATATGACGATCCTACAACTCCTATTGTTATGAATATTGCAAACCATGCAGTAGCAATCGCTATCTGAGTGGGATCTGAATTACCCATAAGGTAGATGAGACTGATGTACATCAGTCCTACACCCAGCGAGAAGAGCACTCCCCGTTCAGGGTATAAATAAACAACGAGGATGATTGGCAGGATATAGTGGAACGGAAAGACCGCAAAAATGCCGTTCATGAGGGAAAAAATCGTTGTCAGGAAAGCAACGATTGAAGCGATTATGATGAGGAATAATCGCAGAACTTCCGCATTTTCAACAGATAATGGTTCCACTGGCAGTCCCCTTCGTTCTGTACCTGGCTGGAAATTTAATGTGATAACGGGTACAGGTTATAGATATTGATATCATTACATATATTTATATATGGTGTGGTCAGTTTCCACAGAAGTGCAGAAAATAGTTAAATATGTTCTTGTGAAGGGGGTAAGGTATTCCCGGGGTATATGAAAAATATTTCTCCTGCCCTTTCAAATGTCGTTCCTCAACTCTCCTTGAACAAGAGGGATTTTTTTTCCTTATGCAATCCTTTTTTTTCCATCGCCAGTAACGCCTCTTTTATTTCGACTGACGGAGAGAACCCCCCGATCCCGTGAGCCGCCAGGATGCGGTGACAGGGAACAACAAGAGGCGTGGGATTTTTTGCCATCGCCTGGCCGACAACCCGTGGTGCTGTTCCCAGACTGTCTGCTATATCGCCGTATGTACGTGTGCTGCCATATGGCACTTTCTGAACTGCCCTGTATATCCTGCTGTATATGGTATCATCATGCAACGCGATGCTGTCGAGCTGCGAAAGGCTGACCACCTGTCCTGCACAGTACTTCCTGATCATGTCCGGCACTTCCCCCTCTATTCCTGTTGTGGCAAACCTGACCCGGTGAACTGTGGTACCTTTCCACCAGACCCGGACAAACCATAAGCCGAACCGGCACGAACCTCCTATGATTTCCATGGTAAGATCCTTTCCCGGAATCCTGCAGTATCGCACACAATCATTTCATCCAGAATCCATGCCGGGAGTGCGTTGTGCACCCTGGTTTCAAGAAATCTCTTTTCCCCAAAAAACAGTACTCCCTTGTCTTCCGGTGTACGAAGTACTCTTCCCAACGCCTGCAATGAGCGATTTATCGCGGGTAGGGTGTAACAAAGAAATTCCCCTTCTCCCCCGAACTTGTGTCTGAAATATTCTATCATCATCTTACGGACGCGGTTGAAGGGTGCAAGTGGCAGACCAATCACCATCGCACCGTTCAGCATCTCCCCCCGGTAATCAAGACCTTCACTCCATTTGCCCCCACAGACCGCAAATAAAACTCCTGATCCGCCCCGTGCAGGTAATCCCAGGAAGGTTGAGAGAGCGGTGCTGGCATCGGTCGCATCCCTTGGCTCAATAAAAACCTGCTTTTCCCGCAGGTGAGGGACCGTGAGATCTGCAAAAGCTTCCAGTATCTGGTAACTGGGAAAATAGATTGCCAGATTTCCTTTAACCGTACAGAAAATTTTGATATATTCCCGGATCCGGGCATTGTTTTCCAGGTTCTGGCGCATTGAAAAAGCAGTTGTGATGTCGTTTGCGCAGACTACAAGGCGGTTTTGTCTTGGGAAATTATTGGGCAAAGAAAGTGTTTTCACCGGAGTATTTCCGAAATAATACCGCGCAAAGCTGTTTACGGGTGAGAGAGTCCCCGAAATCAAAATACAGCAGGCATGCGCAGTACAGATCTCCTGCATGGGAAGAGCAGGATCGATATTGCGGACTTCCAGCGTGATACCTTCCGTTTCTTTGCGGTACACCGTCAGGTACGCAGGATCCGTTGCAGACTGTGAAAGCCTGAATAAGAAATCTGTCAGCCTTTCAATCGCAGTTTCACGATATTCTCCCGATTTGACATTTTTTTCCCGAATGGATTCGGCAAGACCGATCAGGTCGTCCACGATCTCATCCATATCCTTATAAAGTGATTCCTTTACGACCATCCTGTCAAATATGGCTGGATCAAACCAGTCTTCGGCTTCTACCGAATTTACCAGTCCCCTGATAAAGCCGGTGAGCCGGGGCAGGACGTGACTGACCGCATCTGCACCTTTATGGCGTTTCCGCAGGCCCGATAGTTCCCTTGATGCCTGCTCCAGATCGCGTTCTTCAAGGGTCACACTTTCTATGCTGGTTATTACATCACCGCAGTTATGGGCTTCATCAATAAGAAGCAGGATGTCGTGTGGTTCGACACCCAGGTTGGCATAGAGCTGTTCCCTGATATCCCGGTTAAAGAGGTGGTGATAGTTCAGGATCACTACATCGGCATTCCTTGCTGCGTGCATCATCAGTTCGTACGGGCAGATCTCCCCACAGAATTCCCCCAGTTCCCGTGGGTTGACCGGCTGGGAAATGACCCTGTCAGCTTTTAGTCGCAGTTCTGTCGAAGGGACCATCTTGACTCCGGTGGTTTCTGCCTGGACAAACATTTTACTGCCGATATAGTAGGGGCAGATAACCGGATGATCCCTGTCCATGCGGCGGATCTGCTGGATGATAAATGGATCTTTTGACGGGACGAGTGCACCTTTTTCAGCCCTGTCCCGCATCAGGGAAGAGGAAAATGCTTTTACGCCTTCGCACCTGCGGTACACATCTCCCTCACCTCGCAGGGGGCACATTCCTGATTTCCCGACAAGATAGACAGTTTTAAGACCGGGTTGTTTTTTCCTGACCAGCTCCAGTTCGCGGACGAACGTGGTGAGCTGGCTGACCGTGCGGACTGCAATGATTACCTTCCTGCCTTTCCGTTCTGCAAGAAGCGATGCAACCACACTTGATTTTCCGCTGCCTGTCGGGGCATCGATCAAGGTAATCCCTCCTTCCTTTGCTGTTTGTGCCGCAATTTCCAGCATATGCCGCTGGCCGGGGCGATATTCCGCATACGGGAAATAGGAGTCAAAGGATTCCATGGGAATAATAGTGAGCGCTTAAGGGTTTTATGGGCGTCGGAAGGAAATCTTCTGATTTTACCTGAAAAATACTGCCACTCCGCAGATAAACTTTAGAATGATGGTCAGAAAAGTATGAAAAGACAATTCCTGTTGGTAAAATGATTCATTGAATAATTCATCAAAAAACTGAGAATTTTCATATTTTATTGTATAAACAAACATCCT
>PMDE01000126.1:8530-10355 GCA_003154335.1 Methanoregula sp.
AATTACAGGATACTTGCCTATGGCCACACTCCAGATAACCCGATCATTTTATTCCGTACAAGTTTTACCAATTTTGGTTTCTGTAACCGTTTTCTTTGTAAAAGCCGTCATTAAAATCAACCGGACAATCAGGCCAGACAGGGATTTAAAGTTTTTCAAATCCCGGAAAAAAAACTTTTTTCCTCCCAATGAAAATAGTCTTGGAGTTTTTATCGAAGAAATCGGATTAACTGCGGAATGGAATAGTCCTGTCTATAAAGAGATCCTGAATTCGCCGGAATATCTGTTAGGCGAGTATGATCAAGATTGCTATATTCTCTCCGATCTGGAACCGATTCATCTTGGTTCAACTATTGACCGGGACCATTTTATACCAAGAAAAAGGTTTAAAATATTTCTTGTTTCAGTTTACGGGCGTCTGGGAGTGAAGAAAGTGTATACTGGAGATCCGGTTGCATTTGCCAATGAACTAAAAATATACGCCAGATTATCCGGAAAAAAGATCAACATCCCTGCAATTCTTGATGTAAATTTTGATCGATTTTCGATCACATTTTCCTATATCAGGGGTCAGACTCTTCGTGAAAGATTGCATGACATCGGAGCTGTGATAAGTGATCACGATATTGAGAAAAATCCCGAATTGAGTAAATTACCCCATGAAAACCGCTGGTTAATTCAAACTGAAAACAAATATGAATCACTTTACAGTATTATTGATCCCCAATTTGTAGAAAATCTGTTCGATGAGATTAAAAAGATCCATGATTCCGATATTTATATCAACGATGTAAAATATGGGAATATTATCATCGAAGCACAAAGTAATAAACCATTTCTGATAGATTTTGAAGAATCGCGTGATTTAAGAGGCTTTGGAAGATTTGTTAAAAAAATTCTAAAAGATCATGAAACTGATTTATTTAACGGTATCTTTTTTACAAAAAAAACAATCTGAAGTTGTGTATCGGCAATGGCGGACTCATCGGGACATACAACATTCAAGAAATAAATAATATCTGATAGTATCCAGAAGGAGGTTCTGAAATGTTCATGATGAAAAATGATGCTGCCCGAGATTTTTTGTTTTGTTTTGAACGATTTTGTAATTTTTTACCGTTTCTCTAAAAAATGATCAAAAAATTATGGGAAAGGAAGGGATCAGAGTCGTTTCCGGCAGGTTAATGCAAGTGCCTGATTATCAAGTCAGCCCAATGGACATCCCTATACAAGAAACTGGCATTCAGGACTTTTCTGCATACCAGGACCATTTCCCGTTAACGAATTCANNCCTGCTTTTCTGACGAGTGCCAGTAACCCGGAAAGAATTTGGGTGGGTGTGGGCGGATTGCCCGGGATCTTCAGGTCAACCGGTAATATCGTATCGGCGCCTCCTAAAACGGCATAGGTTTCCGCAAATATCCCCCCATTACAGGCATCGTCACCAACAGCGATTACGAATTTTGGAGAGGGCATTGCTTCGTAGGTTTTCTTTGCAGCGATGGTCATGTTATGCGTCACGGCACCGGTTACTAAAAGCACATCAGCATGGCGGGGAGAAGCGGTGAACGTGATGCCGAAGCGTTCAATATCATAGAACGGGTTGGTGAGATTGTTAATCTCTATTTCGGCGGCATTGTCGCTGCCGGTATCCAGCTCTCGAATCACAAGGCTCCGGCTGAACACNNAGGTCTGTGCCCGAATACGAAAGATTCAGGCTCTTGTTAATGACCGGAAAATCCGGGATGATATTGCCCTGGACTGCGTGTTCGACAGCCTGCCAGTTGCAGAACGATGCTGTCCTTACTTTATACCGGCAGATCAC
>PMDE01000038.1 GCA_003154335.1 Methanoregula sp.
TAGTGCAGAAAAAGAATCTGCACACCTGGATTATCTTCCGTGTCCCGGGAGCTCTGGTGACGGAGCTGCCGGCTGTGGTGACCCCTGGCTCTGCTGGGCGTAGAATACGACATTGAATGTCATATTATCCGTTTGTGCCCAGTTGGTGACATTCCTGTCCATCAGGTAACTCTGGTTGATCTGCCAGGTTGCCCCGGAGGGGATGTTGCCCAGATAGATCCACTGGTTTTTCATTCCCGTGGTTTGAGCAGTCAGATTATGGGTACCATTACTGATAGTGAGACCATCAGTATCAAGAATTATCGGCTGGAGGCCAGAACCGGTATTGTTATACAAATCATACCGGATGACCCCGTCGATATCATTGGCAAAGGGTTCCAAAAGTTCTGTGGAGGTGTTTGATCCGTTGCTGGTAACAACATTGATGGTATTCAGCCAGAGGTCAGCCTGGTTCTGTCCGGTGTTCTGTACGGTCACGTTACCCCATCGCTTCAACCCCGGTTTTACATCCGCAAGAGTTGCATTGAAAGTACCTGTCCAGGGATCCTGACCGTTCACGTTTATACTGATGCTCCCTGTACTCAGAAGATTCGGGCCGCTCGTTTGTATCGAACTGAAGTAGGCCATCGTTCCTGCACCCGTAAGGAGGGCGGTAAGCGCAACCAGCATGACGCTGATCAACAGAACTTTTTTTGTACTCATTTCTTTCTTTCGCAATTGATTCACCTAAAAATTGAATTGATTAAGAGGAATTGACAATAATCTGACCTTAAAAGGTCTGATTACCACTAAGTGGTTACAGTATATAAATATTTCATAAATTATCGGAGTGCCACGTCCTTACAAAATGATACGCACCATCAATATTCACAAATTCAGGATTTCTGATCATGAAAACATCTTCGCCAGTTCACACCAATCTTATCAGCTACAGGTACGACTGTACCAGAGTCTTCATACCCTTACTGAAACGAGCGATGTCGATGACGAAAAATCATTCAACAGAGTGAAATAAAATAATAGGTAGTTACTGAAAAGAAGCCACGAGAGAATAATCAGAGATACACTTCACCACAAAACCAAAAAGGTCACTGTGCACGTGATTCTGCCAGAATTCCAATTTCTTATGGTACAAATGGAATTTTTTTAAATAGAATTTTTTTGGATAAAGCCGTGGTATTTCGTCAACCGTTTCTTTACAAATGACCAGAACCGCTCATTACAGTTGATATACACTGCACTTATAACCCCGGAATTTATCCTTTTAATGAGACTCACAAAAAAGATCATTATCATATTGTTTGAGAATCCCCTGAATCCTTAGAAAATCTTATGAGTTCTCTTCGGATTCTGCATATTTTTAAGTTATATAAGGTGCCTCCATCCAACTCTCGGAGTTTTTCTGGCTTGTCGTTATTAAGGAATCACCAAAATTATAGTGCTGAAAAAATCCGGAAACTTTGGATTATCTTCCATGTCCCGGAAGCTCTGGTGTCGGGGCTGCCGGTTGTGGTGACCCCTGGCTCTGTTGGGCGTAAAATACGACGTTGAATGTCATATTATCCGTTTGCGCCCAGTTGGTGACATTTCTGTCCATCAGGTAACTCTGGTTGATCTGCCAGGTAGCACCGGAGGGAATATTGCCCAGATAGATCCAGCGGTTTTTTATTCCCGTGGTTTGAGCTGTCAGATTGTGGGTACCATTACTGATCGTGAAACCATCCGTGTCGACAATCATTGACCGCAAACCTGAACCCGTGTTGTTATACAAATCATACCGGATGACCCCGTCGATATCATTGGCAAAGGGTTCCAAAAGCTCTGTGGTTGTATTTGATCCGTTGCTGGTGACAACATTGATGGTATTCAGCCAGAGGTCAGCCTGGTTCTGTCCGGTGTTCTGTACGGTCACGTTACCCCATCGCTTCAACCCGGGTTTTACGTCAGCCAGTGTCGCATTGAAGGTACCTATCCAGGGATCCTGACCGTTCACATTTATGGAAATGCTACCCGTGCTCATAAGATTTGGTCCGCTCGTTTGTATCGAACTGAAGTAGGCCATCGTCCCGGCACCCGTAAGGAGGGCGGTTAGCGCAACCAGCATGACGCTGATTAAAAAGACTTTTTTTGTACTTATTTCTTTTTTTCTCAATTTATTCACCCATGAATTGTTGGATTGAAGAGGAATTGACAATAATCTGACCTTGAATGTCTTATTACCACTAAGTGGTCACATTATATAAATATATCAATAATTATCATGGTTGAACGTCCTTAAAAAATCGTCCGCGCTCATCGCAATTCACGGACCTGCGCTTTCTGATCTCTCCCAAACGAAATTTGCCAGTTCTCGGCAATCTCATAATTTATGAGCACAACAATCGCAAAATTTTGATACTGCTGGGGAATAGAGAACACTAATGACGAAAAAACAATCAACACATAGAGATAAAATAAAATCATCAAAAAAAACGNNGATGGTTAATTTAATGGTTACGGTGAGGATGCACCGAGCATCTCCATAAACAAGTTCCCGTTGTTCTGCCCGTTAACAGGTGCCCCGTGGATGTCAGTTTATTTATCCAGGGAATTATCATTGGTCTTACCCTCGCAGTACCCGTAGGGCCCATCGCCCTTATGTGCATCCACCGGACCGTCATCGAAGGACGTCTCCATGGAATCTTCTCGGGTCTTGGTGTAGCCACCGCCGATTCATGCTATGCTGCAATCTCTGTACTTGGCTTAACCTTTATTTCAGGGGTGATTGTATCCCATCAGTATCCTTTCCGTTTCCTTGCCGCGGTCGTGTTAATTATTATTGGCATACGGGTTTTCATGGCAGCACCACGGTGTATATGCCCGGAGACAGAGCATGAAACATTCCTGAAAGATTACCTGTCCATGGTTGCCATAGCCATAGCTAACCCCCTGACCCTTGTTTTTTTCCTGGTACTATTGCCAGGGATCGGAGTTTTTGTGCAGGGAAATTCTTTTTTCTCCGCTTTGGAATTTGTTGCAGGAGTTTTTCTGGGGTCCGCAGCATGGTGGATTATTCTTTGCGGGTTCATCGGATCAGTGCGTTCCCGCATCAGTCAGGAACGATTTGGACTTATCAACCGTGTGTCAGGTCTGCTGATCTCCTGCTTCGGTGCCGGCATGCTTATCCTTCTCATTACTACAATAATTCCGATCCTGTGAACAACACCTTCATTTAGTCTGATGAACAGGTACGATATTCCTCGTTATCATCACAATTTTCGTTACTATTATTAAAAAAATTAAAGGGATTAATCTAAAAAACGAGATTGAAGAGTTTTCCTATAAACTTTTTATCCCGGGTTATACCCCCATTCATGAGTACCTGATTGCAATATCTCCAGAAAATTGGCAGTCGGTCCGTCACATCGCGAAGCGGTGGGTGACAGGAAGGACAGACCTTTATTTCCTTTAATTGCCCGTGTATTTTTATTGTATCCCCCGGAAAATAATTCTATAAGATCCCGGCAATCCTGTTTGACCGGTAGCCTGAGGTCTGATAGTGTGAGGCGGGAAAATTTATATTTTCTTACAGGTAAAAATGAGCACTAAATTAAAAGCATAAAATGAAGCAAATACAGGAGAGGTAATACTGACAGACAAAAAACCGGTACCACCTCCGGTTGATGAAATCATCAGGATAAAATTGCCCCAAACCCGAAACCGCGAAATGTTCGGGTGCGCCGAACTGATGATGGGTGCAAATCATATCCGGGTGCGCTGTTTTGACGGCACAACGAGGATGGGAAGGATCAAGGGAAAGATCAAAAAGAAAGTCTGGATTCGTGAAGGGGATATTGTGATCGTCATTCCCTGGAATTTCCAGGACGATAAGTGCGATATCATTTACCGATATACGGGCCCGCAGGTCGAATGGCTCAGGCGCAATAAATATCTTTGAAAGATCCCTGGAATTCTTTTTTGCAGATGGAGATGCAACAATTTCAGTTTTTTTCCAGAGCACTTTTTCTTTTCGGTTCCACCTGTCTCTCCTGACCAGATCCGGGGTTTTCGTCGAAATCACACTCTGAAAATGAGAAACTATTAAGGGATAATAAAAGATAACTACATTCAGGTAGCAGACCAAAATAAAGTCATTTAACTATATGTATTCCTTATTGTATGTTGATGATGAACCGTCGCTTCTTGAGCTCGCTAAGGTATACCTTGAACGTACGAATACCTTTTCGGTTGCCATAGCCACATCCGCTAAAGAAGGCCTGGAATTATTGAAGAAAACTCCTTTTGATGCTATCATATCTGATTATGCGATGCCGCAAATAGACGGTATCGAATTCTTAAAAACGGTCCGTAAAGAATATGGCGACATTCCCTTCCTTCTTTTTACCGGTAAAGGCAGAGAGGAGATTGCTATTGAAGCCATCGATAATGGTGCGGATTTCTACATCCAGAAAGGAGGACAGCCCAAAGCCCAGTTTGCCGAGCTAGCCCATAAGGCCAGAATGGCAATAGATCGTAAGCGTGGTGAACATTCCCTCAGGCAATCCGAGCAACGTTACAAGGCAGTGGTTGAGGACCAGACCGAACTCATCTCACGGTTTACTCCTGACAGGGTATACACCTTTGTAAATGAAGCATTCTGCCGGTATTTCGGGAAAAAACACGAAGAGATCATTGGGAGTAAATTCTTTCCACAAATCCCGGAAGAAGATCAGCGGAATATCAGTGAGCAGTTAGCCTTACTGACCCCGGACAAACCGATAGCGATCATCATTTTCCGGATAACTATGGACGATAAAGTAGTCACGTGGCACCGGTGGACGTACCGTGCCATTTTTGATAATAAGGGATCGATCAGCGAGTACCAGACCGTAGGACGGGACATCACCAGCCAGAAAGAGACAGAGCTGGAACTCACAATTAACCGGGATTACCTTAACCTGATCTTTACCTCAGTCCAGGCCGGCATCGTGATAATTGATGCAAAAACCCACGTGATAATTGATGCAAATCCTGCCGCAATAAAAATGATCGGGGCTGACGAAGACCAGATAGTCAGAAGGGTGTGCCATACGTTTATCTGCCCTGCTGAAATGGGGAAATGCCCGGTCACGGATTTGGGTCAAAACGTTGACAATTCGGAACGAGTGCTTATCCGGGCCAATGGCGAGAAGCGATCTATCGTCAAATACGTTATCCCTACAAAACTGAACGGACATGACTGTCTTCTTGAAACATTTATCGACAACTCACAACGTAAACTGGCTGAAGAAGAATTACAGGCGGCATGTTCCCAGCTCGCTGCCACGGAAAAGGAGCTGAAGAAAAAAATTGAAGAACTGGAAAAAAAGCAAGGATAACGAATTCCGCATAATCATGGAACCGGTTCCTGAACAGGGAGTAATTCCCTGCTGCAAAGGTGACCCGCTGTATTGTTTTCAAAAAGAGCAGACAATGCAAGATGATATGGCTGCTCGCACCGGGAAAATTCTCGATCGATATCAGGTCAATCAGGATGAAGCATCTTTTTCCGGTCAAGCGGTGATCGTTTAACATGGATCTTCGGAAAAAGACACTTGCCATTCTTTTTGGGGTTATCATTGGTATTATCATAGTATTCACGGTCTTTTCCTTCACGTTTTTTCTTGATAATTACCGAAAAATAGAGACCGGTTATGTCACCGATTATTCAAATCTTGTCTCACAGAACGTGATAAAAGAGATGGATAATCTGGACCTGATTATCCGGCCATGGGGTGCTTGGGATGACATGTATAATTTTGTCGGTGGAGGAACGGTTGACTCCATAAAATCAACGTTTGGAGACACACAATTCATAAACCGGCGCCTTGATTTTATCATTGTCACCAACACTCAGGGTGATATTGTATTTGGGGAGGGGTTTGATCGGGAAAAAAATACCCCGACTCCATTGCGGTCGGATCTAATATCAGAGCTTGGCCGTCAGGGCTCACCGCTCAGGAATCTTGTCACAATTACCCAGCCATCAGGTTTTCTCAGCCTTCCTCAGGGAACGGTATTGCTTTCATCATACCCTATCCTCCGCAGCGATCTCAGCGGTCCGCCGCGTGGAGTAATACTCATAGGAAGATTTATGGATGATGCAGAAGTTGAACGACTTTCTCCTGGTTCACGTCTGAAGATCTCCATTACTCCGTTTGAACAGGCTTCGTTGTCTCTTTCCGACAGGACCTTGCTGTCTGATACCGGGAACTCCCAGGGTGTAGTCCGGGCAGTCGATGAAAATACCGTTGAATCTCTTCGGGTCATCCCGGATATATCCGAAAACGGCAAATTTTTATTCAGGATCCAGATGCCCCGGGATATCTATCAGCAGGGAAAGGGGGACCTTCTTAATTTTATTTTCCTTCAGCTTTTTATTGCACTTATTATAGGACTGATAATCATCTGGTTACTTGACAGTCAGATCCTCAGACGTCTGACGTCAATAAATACAGAAATTGAAGATATTACCGTGCATAAAAAAGGCAAATTTCACGTTACGCCGGTGGGGAACGATGAGATCTCACATCTGGCCCTGGCAATGAACCGGATGCTTGACCAGATCAATCAGGATCAAAAGGAAATAAGGGCACAGGAACTCCGATTCCGGGAATTCGCAGAACAATTCCCTGAGATAATGATGGAAGTGGATTACTCCGGCCGCTTGACATTTATGAATCAGGCCGCCTTTAAAAAATTCGGATATGCCCTCAAAGAAGTTGGGAAAAATGTAACAATTTATGATTTTATCGCCGAAGAAGAACGTGCCCGGGCACAGGAAAATTTTTCCCGCGTATTAAAGGGAAAACCAACCTCGGGGAACGATTATGTAATGATGAAAAAAGATGGCACCAGGTTTCCCGTGCTCCTCTATTCTGCGCCGGTTATCCGGGATGAAAAAATTGCGGGTTTGCGGATTTTTGCCGGGGACATCAGTGAGCGCAAACAGATGGAAAATGTATTGCTTGAGACGAACAGGAAACTCAACCTGTTAAGCAACATTACACGCCATGACATCACCAACCAGTTGTATTCGCTTTTCGGGTTCATGGACCTCGTGGGGGAATCCCCGATGGACCCTGAAATACGGACCTATTTTAATAACCAGAGAACTGCTGCAGAAGCGATCCAAAAACAGATTGCGTTTACTAAGGATTACGAAGATATTGGGGTCAAAGCCCCCCAGTGGCAGAATGTGCGACAGGTAATCATGAATGCAAATGGAAATCATGCTACCACAAGGTACAAGGTTACGATCGACATTCATGACGTTGAGATCTATGCGGATACACTTCTGGAACGGGTATTTTACAACCTCGTGGACAATGCCAACAAATATGGTGGAACCATTTCAGAGCTCCGCATGTCCGGAACAGAAACTCCCGAGGGTTTCGTGATCACCTGCGAAGATGACGGTATTGGAATTCCCTACGATAAAAAGGAGGCTATCTTCAATCGCGAGTATTTCAACAATACCGGGTATGGATTATTCCTCTCAAGGGAAATTCTCGCCATCAGCGGTATTACTATCAGGGAAACCGGAGAACCAGGTAAAGGTGCTTTGTTCAGGATTCTTGTGCCAAAAGGAGTTTATCGTTTTACAAAATCCGTTCCTAGCAATGAATCTCCGGGGTAATCTTTTTTACATGTTCCCCATATACTCCGGGTAGCGGTTCAAGGGATTATACATTTTTCCAGAGGAAATCTATGAGCCCGTGCTTTTAAGAAAATCACGGGTTAAAAAGTTGATTGCCCCATGTATTCATGTTTTGTCGGTAAGGAAAATGGAACCCGAATAATTTCAGGGAACTTCAATTTTATCTTTGATTTTTTTTAAAAAATGAGTTTTCAGATGGATTTTATTTCGACATTAAATTTTTTTATGACAAGGGTGACCGGCCGGCTTGTATCAGTTGGTAACTGGTAGGTCCTTGTTGAACCAGCTATCGTCGGAGGGTTCATGTTCAGGGTTTTGGTGAAATAGTTGTTCCATGCTACTGAATAATCCTGCACGGTTCCCGGTGTATAATCCAGATAGAGAAATGTACTCGCAGGTTCCTGGTATGAGGAATATTCCGGCTCGCCGACCAGACGCATCTGAACTGTTCCTATCCCTTCTTTTGCAATGAGATTGGTGCTTGTCATATTGATGAGATTGATCACCATGGTGTTCGTCTGGTCATCATAGAACCAGCGGGGTTCGGCGAGCATAGTGGATCCCGGCTCGGCATGTCTGCGCAGGACTACTGCACCATCCTGGAGGGAGATATCTGTCTGGGAACTCACCGATTCGTACCGCAGTTCCCCGGAAGTGAACGAATTAACATAATCAAAACCTGTCCCATTGCGGATTGTAAGAGTGGATGGACTGATACTCGAATTGTATACCGTCAGTGCCCCCCCACCGATTTTCAGGGAGGTCTCTTTGAAGGGTATCGTCTTGTACGCCAGGCTTTTGACATCATTCTGCAACACGATCATGTTCTTTTCCATGATCTTCTCGTCAGCGCCTACCTGCTGCTGGAGGAGCAGCGGATATCCATAGAGTGTTACAAGACCGATACCTACGATAATCATTCCAAAGATAAGCATAAACCCTATGGCTTCGGAAACCCCGTTGTCATTTACTCTCATAGTACCCACTGCTGCCATCTAATAACCCGCCGAATTAAAGCTAATCCTGTTCATACCTTTCCCCGTGGTATTTCCCGCGACACCCCGGGAGGCCCCGACCCCTGCAAGTGCTATATGTGTCTCAATTATCCCTCTTGAGACCGTGACGTCCTGATCGACCGGATTTGTGCCCGGCCCAATCGCGACACTATAGTCTTTGCCGGCAATATCGTCAGGGATGTCAAACTTCGTGGAAATCATGCCGTCTCTCGGAGCAATGGCATAAACATCTACTATTCTCGTGGAAACGCCGTTCCCGATATCGGTAAAGGCAACATATACGAGCCTGTTTGCAGGATCTTCCATGATGTAGGTGTTTACCAGCAGGAGCATCACAACAAGAAGTCCCATGAGAACCCCGCTAATCATGACGTACTCTATCAGGTTTGCCACTCCCTGTTCATTGCTCTGTGTGTTACAGTGATGTCCAGTTTTCATAAAATGTAGTCACCCCGTTGTTGTAGTGAATGGAAGCGGTTGTATGCGGATTCGACGGAAGATTGGGAGGAAAAACCGAATATTTGACTATTGCATTTTTCCGGTTCATTGAGAGGACGGTGATATCTTTGTTCACCGTGGCATTGTCCGGGTAAGGCATGTTCGCTGATTGTTCTATTATTCCCCGCAGATCCCGGATATCATTTTTCGGGAACTCGATAACGCTTTCTGCAGTAGTTTGTCCGACTACGGTCGACTGGTTGATAATTATCGCAAGGAAAAAGAAGCTGAAACTGATTAAAAACCCCATCAGGATGATCCATTGGGCGTCATCATTCAGTCGCGCCATATCAGCACCTCAGCGAGTACGGTTCTGTTTGTATTTGTCGTTCCACAGAAGGGGAACGATGGTTTCACGGTTACCCATTTCGTCACCCGGACTGCATGTTCGCCCCCCGTCATAGGACGCGAGTAACTGATAAGATGGGATTCAATTGAATCTCCCGGGTCAGTCCTGCAGGTATAATTGGCAGTATACTGGATATGGTCATTTCCTGTTCCGGCTTTGCCGTTGATAAGGTTTAGAAAGATCGTATTGAATGCCCCGCCATCCGGAGGGGATGTGTTTATTATCATTCTCAGTTCACTTTGCGCATTCATAGTTTCCGGAGTATCCATGATATTCAGTGCATCACTCCCCAGTTGTTCGAGCTGCATATCACTGATATGGGTATCTCCTGCAGTGTAAACGGAGGTAGCATTGACAACCAGGTATGCAGTCATGATCATGATAAGGCCGGCAGCGATTCCTTCAATCGTGTAGAGCTGCCCGGCAGTATTTTCCTGGACAGCTCGTCTGCGGGTTCCAGTTTTTTTACATCCCTTTTCCGGGAAACACATTGCGCTAATCAGCTATCCCCCCGACCACCACATTATCCACGTAAGCCTTATCGCCAGGATTTATCGCGTTAATAATGAACCTGACTCTAAAGTTTGCGTTCTCTCCTGCACTTGCCGGCAGAGAATAACTGAACGGGTGCAGGTCATTATCATCTTCAGGATCGCCATTATTGATCTGCTTCACGGTATTCCAGGAAATTCCGCCATCGGATGACCATTGAGCTTGAATATACCGACCGGCATGATTGATCTTTGATCCCATATTAAATGAAAAGGAGATGCCGGAATATCCTACCGTCGAAATGGTTCGTGAAATGTCTGAAGGAGTATCCCTGAGTCGGATACTGGCCGCTCCGTCGTGGGGGGTTCCCGAAAACCTGTCAGCAATACCGGTAACCGTCCAGCCGGCGGGAGCATCTGCCGCATCAAAGTTATCTGAGAATAACGTCGAACTCGAACCCATACTCGTACTCGTATTATCAATTCCTGTTTCCCCGGACCAGACCGCTACTTCAAGTACACCGTCACGGAGTTTGGGCTGGGTGACATTGTCAGGGTTGTAATTATAATCAAAAGGAGTTGAATTCGGGTTGTTTCCAAATGTCTTCTGCCCATCCAGATTATCATAATTCATGACCCCCAGATTATCCAGCGCCTGAGTATTGTTCAGAAATGTACCTGAATAGGGCAATCCTGTTACGCTATCTTTCAGGTCGAATTTAAGGACGATAAATATATTGGAATTCTGCGCCTTCATGGAGTCGATGAACTGGGGATTGAACTTAAGGGTAACATTGTCAACGTTTTTCGCCGCTGTTGCCGGCCATGATGAGGGCAAACGGACATTGCTGCCATTGACATATGGATTATTTGAAGCAGGAAGGGGCACATTGGAATAAATGCCCGAATCCAGTTTGTATATTTTTACATTGGCAAGATTAACATCAGCGGGAGTCAGGTTTTTAAGTTCCGTGATATTTATCGTAATCTGTTCTCTCGACGGATCAATCTGGTATGCAGGATCGGTGACTTCTCCCAGCAGTTTCGTATTATTGATTAAGAGGGAAAAAACATGGGTGGAGCTAGCACTGCCATTACCTGACTTGATATACGAATGGTTTGTATCATAAACGTTGTCAATTGTGGCATAACTCATTTCCTTTATTTTAACAACCCGCCGGATGTACCCATAATCGTCTGGTAAACGCTCCCCCACTGATTGTACCTTGAAATTAGTAAGATCACTCAGTGAGATTTTAAAACTATACGGGAAGTCTCCAAAGATAGCCCGCTGGTGATAATCATCAGGATAAATAAATCCCACAGAAGGATCTGTCGTTGAGACCGAAAAGAACCGGTTCACTTTGTCCTGGGAAAGAATATTCGGCGTATCCTTCGATAAGGCCAGGCCGAATCTTATTACATCGAACTTCTGGGGGTCACCATATGCTTCCCATGCAGGAGAAACCGGCCATCCCGGGTCCTCCGCGAGAATAACTCCTGTCCGGTAAGCAACGGCATCATAATCAATGGTATAGGACTGTAACCCTATGAGCAGCCCCGGAATCATCGATATAACCCAGATAAACGCGAGCAGGAAAATTGTAAAGCCCACGAGAAAATCGATGGAAAGAGTTCCGTAATCGTCTGTCATCGTCAGGTAATCAACGCCCCTGTGGTTGCATTAAAAGTAATACTCCTGCTCGGACTGCCGGAAACAATCGTAACCGTATATATCCCGTTTTTTAATTCAAGATCCCGGCGCTCAGAAACTGACGGGGATGTACTCCCGAGTATCAGGGCCTTGTTCTGGTAAAATAATGTATCCGGAGAGATGCGATCGAGATCTACAACCTCCAGGGAACGGGGTTCATTCCACGGAATTAGTGTCCATCCTGACCGGTCGAACACCAGGAGGCCGGCTTCTGTCCCCTGTTTGGCTCCAAAGATCCAGCTCGTTGCATTCCCCGTTTCATCTACGTCCCGGGCAAGAATGTAATAAACAGTTGTCGCATTTCCCGAACCTAGTAAACTATTTCCAAACTCCCTGAAATTCTGCCTGGTCTCCGTAAAGCTGATGCGTGAAGAGTCCAGCGCATCGGTAACCTGGGTAAATCCTGTGTTTGATGTTGTTACCGGATTGGGTGACTGTGAAACGCACGCGCTGCAAAGGATTACGACAACCAACGTGGAGAAGACCGAAATAATGGGGATAGAATTCTGCATATTCTTTCTTAAATGCTTATTGAGAGAAGAACAGATATAAATATTTGGTATTCATTTTAGATCTTTCCTGACTCTGGATTATCAGTGTCCGTTTTTTTCAATACCAATTCATCTGATCCACAATTATACAACCGGACTGTGAGCGACAGGCTTTACCGGTAAAAAATTTATTGGATTACGATTTTTCAAAGTTAAGGGACAATTTTTGTGATGGGAATCTCAAGAATATCTTCCGCACCGCACGCTTTCAGTCTTGGGATCAGCTGGTTTACCGCATTCTTGGGAACAACCGTCTGGATACTGTAGTAATCGATCCCGTGGAGCCTGCTGACCGTTGGTTTTTTCATCGCAGGGAGTGTAGCGACAATCTTTTCCATGGTATCGGTCGGGACATTCATGGTCAGGAGCACTTTGTTCCGCGCTTCAATAACTCCAAAAAGCAGCGTCCTGATCTCTTCGATCTCCCGGCGTTTCTGCGGGTCAGCCCAGCTCTCCTTATTGGCGATGATAACCGTGTAAGACTCCATAATCTGCCCAATGATTTTAAGCCCGTTTTTCCGCAGGGTTGTGCCCGTTTCTGTAAGATCGACTACTACATCCATGAGATCGGGCACTTTTGCCTCAGATGCTCCGTACGAATGGAATAGCTGGACCGGTATACCAAGTTCTGAAAAATATTTCTTCGTAAGGCCCGGATATTCAGTTGTCACCCTGCTCCCCGGCCGGATTTTTCTGACATCATCTATTGGTTCGTCGCGGTGTACCGCGACGACAATTTTCACGTTTCCTTCGCCTGTCTTGCTGTACGAAAGATTTGCAACCTCAACTACATCTGATTCAGTCTCGTTGACCCAGTCCAGACCAGAAATGCCGAGATCAAAATAACCTTTCTCAACATAGGTTGGGATTTCCTGAGGGCGCAGGATCTTCACCTTACCGATCCGGTTATCGGCAATACGGGGATTGTAATCCCTGTCGGTGCGTTTAACCTCGAGGTCAGCTTCTTTAAAAAGCTGAAGTGTCTGCGCTTCAAGGCTCCCCTTCGGAAGTGTAAGTGTAATCATACCCTAGAGTTCTCTGTAAAAAACGATAAAGGGGAAGGGTGGTTTTGTTTATTCGAAGGTGTGGACGACAAGTCCACTCAATAATTTCGGCTCAAACCATGTTGATTTTGGCGGCATCACGCCATTTTCATCCGCAATAGCAAGTACGGTCTCGACCTTTACCGGCTGCATAGCGAATGCAACCTGGAATTTTCCCCTTTTGACGAGTTTTTCAAGATCAGAAACCGGGCGGGCGCCGCCGAGGTACTGCAGACGTGGATCTCCTCTTGGATCAGTTATGGCGAGCAATGGTTCGAGCACATATTTCTGGAGTATCGAAACATCAAGGGTATCGAGGGGGGATACGGAGGAATCAACCGGACGGGAAACTTCGTACCAGTGACCGGAAAGGTACATATGGAATATGTGGAACCGTTCCGGGAAGAGAATTCGCGGAGGGATATTGTATCCGTTCGTATCAACCGGCCCATATTCTTTGATGGTGAAACAGTCATTTAGCCTTCTCATGAAATTATCAGGAGTTAACGTGCCCAGATCGGTAAGAAGCCTGCTATAGCCATGGATCCGGACCCGGTCATGTGCGAACATCACTCCCATGAACCGGGTAACTTCACCATTTGCCGGTTTACCGGCAGCGATGCGCCGGTCGACAACATTCAGGGCTGCTTTTGCCCGGTGATGGCCGTCTGCAATGTAAAGCGCAGGAACGGAAAAAAAGGATGTTTCGAGTTGTTGCAGGGACAACTCATCGGTGATCCGGAAAATCTGGTGAATTCCGGTCTCGGTAGTGACTTCAGCATCCGGCGTTAACCCCGGGTGGATGAGTGATTCCATGAAGGAAAAAATACTGCCGCAATTCCGGTAAAGGAGAACGACCGGGCCATTATGAGCCTTGGTTGCTTCAATGTGCCTTGTCCTGTCCTCTTCCTTGTCGTACCTGGTCTGTTCATGCCTGCGTATTTGGTTTTTTCGGTAATCCTCCACGTCAAGACAGCAACAGAGCCCGATAAATGACTCCCCGTCCTGGCAGACCCGGTAAAGGTACATGCCGGGTTCGGAATCTTTTTTCATGCGACCGTCAGATTGAAGCGCGATGAAATTATCCTGTGCCCGTTGATATACCCGGTCATCGTCAGGGGAAAGCCCGGGCAACTCCGCGTCAGGCCGGCTGACGCGAAGGAAAGTCTGGGGATTTTTAGCGATTATTGCCCGGGCCTCATCCGCAGTTACAACATCGTAAGGAACAGCCGCGATAGCCTGTGCAGCCGAACGATCGGGACGCACTCCGGTAAAACGATAAATCCTGACCATATCGCACACTTCCCGTTTGTAAAGAGAATTAACCTGTCCACATAGTTGGGTGTGATACCATATATTTTCCCGCACCCATCACGGGACAAAAATACTATGTGGTAAAAAGAGCTCATTGATGATGGAGTCCGCCGGATGATACGACCGCACTACCATACCAGCTACCCGCTTCCCTGTATCCGAAGAGCAGTGCCTGCAGACATCACAGCGATCGTTGCCATTGAAAAAGAATCATTTATTGACCCATGGGAATCGTCCGTTTTTTTTGATGCCTTTGCCATATTTCCCACCACTTATTTTGTCGCGGTCTGTGACGGTGCAGTCTGCGGTTTTATCGTTGGCGGACTGGAAAACACCGGAGAAAATATGTATGGGCACCTCTGTAATTTCGGGGTGAGTTCTGATTACCGGAGGCGTGGTATCGGCAGGTTGCTTGTTCGCCGCCTCGAACACCAGTTCGCCCTTGAGCTTGCCACCGGTGTCCAGCTGGAAGTCAGGGTCTCCAATACCAGTGCGCAAAGGTTCTATCGCAGGCTGGGCTACCGGGTTGTTTTTCAGGCTGAAAAATATTATTCCAATGGAGAAGATGCGCTTATTATGATGAAGTGGTTCAGGTTTTAACCCCTGCCGAGGTGCTGATGGGCCCGTGCAAGGTGTTGGGCTGCCAGGGCGCCAAGGAGTGAGAGCTCGCCGGCCAGAACACCCGCCCCGATAATCTCCCCCAGTTTTCTCGCATTCGTTCCCGGAGGATTCCCGCTGCCCGCGACACCGAGGATCTTCAGGCATTCCTGTTGTGTTTCCAGCCCGGTCCCTCCNNATTGCATGGGCCGCATCCTGTCCACAGGCTATGAACATTGCAGCGACAACATTTGCCGCATGGGCATTGAATCCCATGGAACCTGCACGCGCTGATCCGACAAGGTTTTTGCGGTAATTTACCTCGAAAAGGCTTCTTGCGTCCGTTTTTAAGATCTGGCCGATGAGTTCATGAGACAGGGAAATACCGGCAACGACGCTCCGTCCCCTCCCCATGATGCCGTTAATCGCGGCGGGTTTTTTATCAGAACACATATTGCCTGAAAGTGCAATGAGGCGGGCGCCGGTGTGCTCTGCGATAAGTTCTGCCACTTTTGCGCTTGCAATCGTTACCATATTCATTCCCATTGCATCCTTTGTGTCAAATTCAATCCTGACAAAAACACTCGTACCCGCGATGTACGTAACAACATCGGTCATTTTTCCGTGTGAAGTAGTACTTTCTGCAACCCCGCGGAGATCATCACGGTGAGTTGCCACCCAGTCTGCAACCTGTTTTGCATGCACGATAGTATCAGCGGCAAAGACAGGAGCCCGGGTCATCCCATCATGAAGAATACGTACCTGTGCTCCACCCGCCCGGGTAATCGCGCTGCATCCGCGGTTAACCGAAGCGACAAGTGCTCCTTCGGTGGTTGCAAGGGGGAGGTAATACCTTCCCTGTGCATACTCCCCGTCGATAAGAAGCGGCCCTGCTACACCAACCGGAACCTGGACTGTACCGATCATATTTTCACAGTTGCGTTTCACAACCCGCTCGATATCGAGAGAGAAAATGCCGATATTCTCCAGCGTCGTCCCCGTTTCCTGTTCTATGTATACCCGCCGCACCCGGATTGCATCCAGTGGTGAGAGTTCTTTTTCCAGTTCATAGAGTTTACAGGAGCCATTCTTCAGTCTGGAATAAATTATTCCGTCTTTTTCGGAGTCATGACCGGATTTCTTTCCTTTCATGGAGTCCCCGGGTTCCGCATCATCAGCCATGAATAGTGGTACATCGTATAAATTTATCATACAGGTGGTCGTGGTTGATGGTAGAGCAATGGGGTATCAGGGTGCCGTCAAAGAGCGGTGAAGAGGTCAGGAAGAGCCTGATGGGAGAGGGCATACTGGATCTTTCTCTCAAGGTCATTCGGGATGGCTCCACTCTGGTATTACCGGTCACGGAGCAACGGGAGGGAGCGGAACGATGTTCATTTGAGCTCCGGGCAGGCAGACCTGTTCTTCCACGACACGAGCTTGTTGGCGGTATCGCAATAATGCAGGAGAACGACCCGGCGGGTGCTGAACAGATTCTTGCAACGATCGCGTCGCTTCATACTGTTCTGTGTCCTGCTAGTGATGTTATGGGGGAATATCGCACCCGCAAGTTTGAGGTACTGGCCGGTATTCCCACGACGCGGACAGAAATATTGGAATACGGTCACCGTTTTGTCATTGACCTGGCATCTGCTTATTTTTCCTCGCGTCTTTCATCTGAGCGCCAGCGTATTCTCGGAAAAGTGGGAGACCGGGAGCTCATCCTCGATATGTTTGCCGGTGTGGGCCCGTTTGCAATAACCCTGGCAAAAAGGGCAGCTCTCGTTATTGCGTGCGATATCAACCCCCGGGCAGTAATCCTGATGCAGGAAAATCTTGGAAAGAACCGGGTGAAGAATGTTCTTCCGGTGCTTGCTGATGCGCATCATCTTCCGGGAACCCTGCTCCTGAAATTTGACCGGATTATTATGAATCTCCCCTTGTCCGGAACAGCCTTTCTTGCGGATGCATTCCGTCTTTGTAAATCCGGCGGGATAATCCACTTCTACTCGCTTGTCGCCCAGGAGGGCCAGCACCGGGATGATCTGGATGACATGGGCGGGGAAGTAATTGATGAGAGAGTCGTGCGATCTTACTCGCCAGGTCAATGGCACGTAGTGTATGATGTAAAGGTTGCAACGCGATGATCTCCTCAGGATCTTCACCTCAGTGAGAACGTTTTCACTGAGACGGCATCTCTCCCATGTGCCGTATCCGGCTGCATATTCAGGATTAAATTGGCGGGAGATCTCTTATTGATCCGGTTTCTGTTTCAGGTAACAATTCAATTGTATCGCCGGTTGGCAGTAGCTGACACCTTTGCAGTGGACCATGTCTGCTGATCCTGGTATAAAAAAGAAATTATCCTGTCGGCACAAATTTCGTTCCATAGTGGATGATACCACTCTCACCGTCGGTGGCTATTCGCCGGAACACGCTCTTCACCCGCATCCCAATCTTTACTTCGTCAGGACGGCAGACAACCTGTGCTGTCATACGGGGGCCTTCATCGAGTTTCACGATCGCGAGCACATACGGAGTGAATGCTTCGAATTGTTCGTTTGCGGTGTGGATGACCGTATAGGTGATAATTGTACCGAACCCGGCAAACTTATGATCGACAATCCTGCCATTCCTGCGGCAGTCAGGACAGAAACTGCGCGGAGGGAAAAAATGCCGGTGGCAGGTTTCACATTTCGTCCCAATCATGTTATAACGCTGGGGTATTTTTCTCCAGAATCGTGCGACTGACATTTCAGGCTCTCCTGAGAATATGAACCACTGCTGTTGCTCCAGTACCCCCAACGTTGTGGGTCATCCCTATGTCGGCACCGTCGATCTGCCGTTTTCCTGCATCGTTACGAATTTGTTTGACAATTTCGTATACCTGTTTAATTCCCGTCGCACCAACGGGGTGTCCGCAGGCTTTGAGCCCTCCGCTCGTATTGACCGGGATCTTTCCGCCTAGTGCTGTTTCACCATCGGCAGTAAATTTTCCTGCTGTACCTTTCCTGCAGAACCCGAGATCCTCTATCGCACAAATCTCAGCTATCGAGAAGCAGTCGTGCACTTCAACCATATCAATATCCTTATGCGTAAGTTTTGCCATCCTGAACGCTTTCTGGCCCGCCGCGACTGTGGCATCAAGGGTTGATATATCACGCCGGTCATGGAGCGTAATGGTGTCACTTGCCTGGGCACTTGCCAGCACTTTGATCGGGGTATCGGTGAACTCACGCGCCCGGTCGAGTGGGGCTACAATTACCGCGGCAGCGCCATCGGTTATCGGCGAACAGTCGAAAAGCCGCAAGGGATCGGCAACCATCGTGGATTTCATGACAGTCTCAATGGTTATCTCCTGCTGGTATTGCGCAATCGGATTTCTCGCGCCGTTGTAATGGTTCTTCACNNACAAACCCTTCCCATTCACGGTCAGCTGCCCCGGTCAGGGTATCGGTACTTGCGCCTGGTTCAACATCGGTCATCTTTTCGACACCCGCGGCAACGACAATATCTTCCATGCCGCTTGCAACTGCGATCACGGCCTGACGGAAAGCAAGCCCTCCTGATGCACAGGCGGCTTCAACCCGGGTTGACGGAATATGATGCGTTGCCAGCCCGGCATAGTCTGCGATAAGTGCACCGATGTGCTCCTGTTCGATAAAACGTCCTGCGCTCATATTGCCGATATACATAGCATCAATTCTCTCTCCGGAAAGCTGGGCATCTTCAAGCGCAAGAGCTCCTGCTTCTATAAAGAGTTCGCGGAACCCGGTTGACCATTTTTCACCAAAGGTCGTGCACCCTATACCAATTACAGCAACGTCTCTCATAATTGCATCACGATTTTCCCCTTGTGAACAGCGTACCGTGCATAATCCAGATAAATGGGATTTTTCATCAGGTCTTCAACACTCGGGGCAGCACTACGGCGGAATTTGTCTGACTTTATCGCATCGGTGACTTCAATATCGAATGCATCGCCCCCGGCTCCTGAACCAAAGGAACAGACGAATATTGTATCCCCGGGTTCTGCTATGTCAAGCGTGGCAGCAAGACCGATGGGAGATGCTCCGGAATACGTATTGCCCAGCCTGGGAACGACAAGGCCCGGTTTGATCTTTTCGGGCGTGAATCCCAGTGTTTTTGCAACTTTCTGTGGAAACTTTGCGTTTGGCTGGTGAAAGACCGCATAGGTGAAATCCTTCGGGCTCTTCCCCGTCTGCTCGAAGAGCAGCCTGCTCGCACCTTCAACATGCTTGAAATAGCCCGGTTCTCCGGTGAATCGCCCGCCGTGACGGGGATAGTCCTGTCCCTCCCGTCTCCAGAAATCCGGTGTATCCGTGGTAAAAGAGCAGGTATGATGAATCGTTGCAATGGGATCGTCGCGTCCAATTAGGAACGCTGCTCCTCCTGCTGCTGCAGTGTACTCGAGAGCATCGCTTGGCGCGCCCTGGGATACATCGGAACCTATCGCAAGACCATACGTGATCATCTTACTTTTTACAAGACCCATACATGTCTGGATTGCTGCAGTCCCTGCTTTACAGGCAAATTCGTAATCAGCCGCGGTCATGTTGGGTGTAGCACCGATCGCTTCACCAACAGTACATGCAGTTGGTTTTACTGCATAGGGGTGCGATTCGCTGCCCACATAAACCGCGCCAATCTCCTGGGGGTTAATTGTCCTGCGGAGCAGTGCATTGCGTGCAGCTTCAACCGCAATGGTCGCTGCATCCTCGTCAAGATCAGGGACAGACTTCTCAAAAACGCCCAGTCCCCCGGAAATATCTGCAGCATTTGCACCCCAGACTTTCGCAATCTCTTCAACCTTAATCCGGTATCTCGGTATATACACACCGTAGGTAATGATGCCTACCATTCTTTTTCCCTCAATGTACTTACTATCTTATCAATTTCCATCATCGTGCACATCACGGTGATGCGATCCCGTTCCGCCATCTTCTCCACGATCGGATGGACATCCGAAATTTCGATTCCCTGCAACACCACACAGCGGGGTTTGAAGGGGGTCACGCGGATTGCCACCATCGGTGATTTTCCGGTTGACACACTGGTAAAGATCACTGCCCTCTCGGTACTCCAGCCATAGATGCGGTTGAACTCATCCGAAGAGAGCTGCATGATCGCATTCAGGCTGTTTACGACTGTGTAGCCAAAAAGGACCTGATCCATTGATCCGCAGAGCAACGTGCATCCGATAGTTTCAGAGAAATCATTGAGTGAAACTGCCGTAGCGTACTCATGGATGTCGTAGATCACATCATCTTCAATGTTGGAAAAGAGCATTGTAGAAAATTTCTGGATATGCCTGCACTCATTCTCTTCATCTATGGTAAGAAGTGAGTCGACAATTTTTCCGACTACCGCAGTCCCGGGGCTTTTTCTTCTGCCGCTCTCATAATCACTGATGACGGAAGGAGAAACCCCAAGGCGGTCTGAAAGAACGCCAGGTGCGATCTCAAAGTTCATACGCCATTTTTTCAGCGCTTTTCCTGGTGAATCCGATAGGGTAATCTCACCGGCCATTTTTTCAGCAAGCTGGTTACGCAATCCGGACTTCATGCTCATTATAAAGAACATGGATCGTTAAATAACTAACGAACGTGGATTCGACATTGAACGAATCACGACGAAAAAACTCTCCGGGAGCAACTCATAAATAATAAGCACCTCAATACTGACAAGCATGATTCCCGCAGAAGATCTTCAGTGCCTGAAAGTGATCGCACTGCAGGGCGGCTGCAAAGGTCCGGTTTTTGTCTCATCACAGTCAATGGGTGAAAAGCTTGCAATCAGCCAGCAGACCGCCTCTCGCAGACTAAAAGGGCTCGAATCCCAGGGGCTTATAACGCGTACCATAGCGGCAGATGGACAGCATATTACCCTCTCCCGTGCTGGCGAAGAGGAACTGCGAAAGGAGTACCAGGATTTCTGCCGGATTTTTTCTGAGCGCGGCAAGGGGTATATCCTGAGCGGCTCGGTAGTCAGTGGTATAGGCGAAGGTAAATATTACATGAGCCTTGAGCCCTACAAACAGCAGTTCAAAACTCTCCTGGGGTTCGAGCCATACCCCGGCACCCTGAATATCCGGCTAACTTCTTCGAGCCTTCCTGTCCGTAAGAAGATCGATGCACTTGACTGGACCAGGATCAAGGGGTTTACCACCGATGGGCGGACATTCGGTGATGCAAAGTGCCTTCCTTGCCGTATCGGGATAATACCCTGTGGTATTGTGATGCCGGGAAGGACGCATTATCCGGAGGATATTATTGAAGTTATTGCACCCATGGCGTTGCGGCGAAAACTCGGCGTTGAGGATACGGATGCCGTGACCGTAGAGGTGGGAAATGATTGACGATGCCCTGGCGGCCCTTCGGGATGGAAAATTTATTCTTCTCTATGATTTTGATGACCGTGAAGGGGAAACGGATTTTGCAATACGGTCCGATGCAGTTACGCCCCGCCATATTGTCCAGATGCGTAAGGATGGCGGGGGTTTAATCTGTACAGCAGTGCACCCTGTCGCTGCCCAGCGCCTCGGCCTTCCTTTTGCGAGTGATGCCCTCAGGGCAATATCGGTGGCGGAAAGGGAGGGGGATATTCCTTATGACAGGAAAAATCATTCCTCGTTTTCCCTCTGGGTGAATCACCGCAATACCTTTACGGGGATCACCGACCGGGACCGGGCCCTGACCGTCAATGCGATTGCCGAGCAGGTCAAACAGGCTCTTAATGGAGGCGGGGTAAGTTTTCACGAGAACTTCAGGACCCCGGGACACATGGCGCTCCTCCGGGCCGCAGACGGATTGCTCGACCAGCGCAAAGGTCAGACCGAGCTGTCGGTTGCAATGGCCGATATGGCGGGAATTACCCCGTCAATCACCATCTGCGAGATGCTTGACGATGAATCCGGTTATGCCCTCTCAAAAGAAGATGCCCGGCACTACGCACGAAAACACGGGCTGGTGTTTATCGAAGGATCTGAGGTAATCGAGCGGTGGCAGGAGATGAAACATCGTTCTGAACAGTAATTTTCATCGATCACTTTTTATGAAAGCTTTTTAATTCCTTCGGGAAACGTCATTGCAATGCTGATCTTTGTATTGTTTCACCCGGAATTCAGCCCTTTTTTCTGCCCGCATTTTTGATATCACTGAACCTATTTTTTTTAATAAGACCTTTCGATGGCTTCTTTAACCCGCCACGGATCAAAAAATGATCAGGAAAATAAGACGTACTGTCTTCACGAGTTTTAAAAAGTGGATTATATTTTTACCTGTGCCAGTGCGTCGTATGCCATCTTCCTGAACACTGCGACGTCAATTGCAGGATAATGTTCTTTTGCTTTTGCGATATCCGGGGATGTACCTGTTGCCATCGCATCGATCCTGTCAAGCGTGCGGGCAGCGGTATCCAGGATCCATTGATCGCGGGTCTCCTTATCGACGACAGTTATTGATTCAACTCTTACAGACACGAGAAATGCACCATCAGGTGTCTGGTACAGGTTGGGTTTCCCGACAACGGCGACAAAAGCCGGCGTTTCGGTTTTTGCGAGCTGCTGCATCGCCTCGGGCTGGTAACTGCCTGCCATAATAAAGAATGTACCGGTTGGATCGACTACCCTTCCCCGGTAGAATATATTCTGGTCTCCCTGGCGTAGTTTTTCAGTAAGCGTTCCGACGAGAAAGATGCGATTACATCGTTCACCTGTCGGGAGGAGGACAAAGGAAGGACTTTTCTCATCCTCGCCCTCCTTAAACTGGTAACGGCATTCACGGAACTCTGAAGCAAAAACGCGTCGCGCCGGTTCGCGTTCGAATGCGCCCTCCTTACGTCCGATATCCCTGGGGTTCGCACTCATAGTGCACCCCCGGCCCGGTTAAGTAATGCCGTATGCTCTCCGCTGTCGTAGCTGATACGCTCGCAGCTGTTGGCCAGCAGCCGGTTATCTATCTCCCTGCCACTGCAGGTAATATAGCGGCCGAGAACTGCATCACGCATTCTTAAGAAAACTTCATCCATGCCAAGGGGATTGTTCTCGGCAATCTCTTTAGCTGCATCAAGCGTTATTCCGGTCAGGGACTCGACGACGTCCCGCTGGAGCAGGATGTTATGCGTCTTTTCACCATCATCAAGCCATCCCTTGATACGCAGATCATAGATAAATTTAGGCTGGATCTCGTGAACAGGACAATAGTTCTGCCGCGAAAGGGCACGGTTGCACCCTTCGACCGGGCAGCGTTTGATAATTCCGGAACCGGGTGCGATGTGTACGATTGCCCCGCGAACCGATACACTCCCCCCGCTTACGGCAATGTCGCCCTCTTCCTGCATGATCATCGCGGTATTAAGACTCAAAGAGAGCTTGCCATTATACTCGTCTACCATCGCGTAGAATATATTATAGATCTGACCTGGTTCAAGTTGCGTTTTGCCCGGCTCTTTCCAGATGACAAACTTGATTGTGCCGGTTTCATCTCCTAACAAGCCGGACTGGAGCATACGCTCATGGGAAGAGTCCCATTCCTGAACCACCTTAGCCCTGACACCGCCAATGCCAGGATGGAGTTCGTTTATCGGCATTGTTGTGGGCATCAGCGCAAGATCCTCTTCGATCCCTTTGATTGTTGTGCCGGAGTGGATCTTGAGGTTCACTACTCCTTTGTACTCTTCTGCTACCGCTGATTCAATACGGTACCATGAACCTACAGCCATTGCAGGTGCATTCGATTTTGCCCACACCACGAACCGTATACCTCCGGATTCATCAGCAATTATCCCGCTTTGGGAAATGGATGCTGATGCAGGGGCGGAAAGTGCAACAATTTTACCCTCTATTGTTACCCAGTCCCCCGGTGCAATCTCGGCAATTTTTTTCAGATCGGCCGCACCACTGCTTTTTCCACTGCCCCCAGAACCCATCGCCGGAAGATTGAACTCTTTTGCCAGTTCATTGGTTACACTGCGTTCCGCTTCGGACGGCTGGACACCGAACTCAGTAACGAGACGGCGGAGCTTACCCTCGATCTTCTTTGGATCAACTTCTGTCCCTTTCTGGGAAAATTTTCGGGAGATTCTTTCTGCTGCTTCGGAAAAGTCCATTTCATACATCTCCAGTTATTCATCGGTTTTGATCATCCCTATATATTGCGAAGTGTGCATGGTGAAAGTGAACCTCCGCTATGGAGAGATTTATGTTTTACCACAGTGACTAAGTGATACTATGGCTGATATTACCGCTGACAGTACGATTTATGATCTTTTAAAAGCAAAACCAGAGGCTACCGAGGCATTATTCAAGTTCGGTATGGGGTGTGTGGGATGCGCCATCGCCCGGGGCGAAACGATCCGCGAAGCTGCCGAGGCACATGGCATCCCTCTTTCTGAGCTCCTTTCCGCGCTCGGTATTAAAGAGTAATTATTCACGTTCTTTTTTGAAATCCCGCAAACGTATCAGTTCTGCGCGTGAGACCATCGGGTATTTTTTTAAATAGTCTGCAATTTCAGGTTCGTGCAGGAGTGTACAACGGGCGCAGTTCCAAACCTTCCCCCCCTTACTGCCCGAGCTGTCTGCCCATTCCCCGAGTTTTTCGTCAACGCAGGGATAGTACGGACAATAGCAGAAATCGCATACCTGACCGGGAAAGTGGCAGGGAAAATACGGGCATATCTCGGGTGTCCATTCTACCCAGTGGTCTCCTTTAAAGCGGCTGAAGATGAAAAATGAAGCACGACCGGAGTGTTGGGGTGCATTGAAGCGTTTGATTGCTTGGGGTATCCCATGAATTACCGATTCGCGAACACTCCTTCCTGGTCCGGTCAGTCTGCCGGCATTCCGGTGTTTTATTTCCCCTTCACACCCAACGATAACCGCGTCAGCAGGAGTGCCCGAAAGCATAAGATCCATTTCCTGCAGTGCCTCAACCTTTGCTTCGGTTGCGACCATGATCGTTTCAAGGAGTGCCGCGTCTCCCAACCCCTCTCCACTGTACACGATAATATTAATAGTGCCGGCGTTTACCGGCTGTCCACGGTGGATTCCCGCAGTAATGAATACCGTTACGAAGTCATACTGGAGTATGCAGGACTGCTGGACCGGGACAGTGGTCAGCAACCCGAAGAAATCACGATCAATTCCTGCGCCGGCAGCAGCCAATTCCAGTTCCTTGTCCGGTCCTTCCTTGTCCGGACCCGCCGGGACGGTGTGATTTATCAGCGTGGAAACTGTGCGGATACCCCCGGAGATCCCGGTGCTTGCGGCGCGGAATATTCCCCGGATAAAAAGAGAACTGGTATCGAAATAATATCTCATGCGACCAGATAGCGCACGCGGTCCTTGAGTTCCTGCTGTTTGCTGGCATTCCAGCCTGAGACATCCTGCAGGTAGCCGGTTACCCTGCTGATCTGGGTGACATCATGAGTACCACACTCCGGACAGACAGCTTTTCCGCAGAGTGGACAGTACTCAATACCCGAGAGAATCTCGTGGCTGCAGTGACAATGGTCGAGCGGGCACATGACTTCAAGGTGCGTCTCGCCGCATTTCGGGCATGGGTTCTCCCCTACGATGAGGTGGCAGGTGTAGCACTTGTATTTTCGCTCCTTTTCAGGAATATCGTCCAGTTTCTTATATTTTTGAGCCAGTGTCCGTTGTTCCGCAGTCCAATCCATAGTATATCATCGCGCAAGTCCTTAATAAATTTTTAGACCCTGCCGGTTCAGCGAACAGGCTATATCTTGATGAAAATCCATTCGCATCCATATCCGGTCTCAAATTGGAGGTTATTTATATATTGTTACGCCTTGATTATACGCGCAAACTCCCGGGCTGCGTCTCCAGGTTTCTCCCCCTCATAAATCGCCCGACCCACAATTATTCCGTCAACCACCCCTCTGACCGCATCGGTATCTCCCCCCTGAGCTCCTATGCCCGGTGAGAGGATCTTCCTGGTGCCAATGATATTCCGTAGTATCTTTACTCTTTCCGGACGGGTTGCCGGGGCAATGATACCATCTGCCCCGCATTCGATTGCCATCCGTGCGATCTGTTCGGCAGCCCCCCCGGAAAAGAATTCAGCAGCTCCCGGGTGACTCATCTCTGCGACAACGAAACAGGCACCCCCGTAATCTGATGATGTGTCAACACATGCCTGTACGGCATCTTTTCCGGTGAACCCGTGGCAGATAATGGAGGTAAACCCTGCGTCAAAAACCTGTTCGGCAATGAGCCGGTTCGTATTTGGAATGTCAGCTACTTTAAAATCGGCAATTAGGGGAAGATCTTCGTCCTCAAGACTCCGGACAATCGAAAGACCACAGGAGAGGATGAGCGGGTAACCGAGTTTTATTGCATCAAGATACGGGGCACATTCGTGTGCAATGGAAAGAGCGTTTTTCTTATTCGTAACATCGAGCGCGAGGATCAGTTCAGTCATGGTATATCCGCTCCATAACTGCTGCGATAAGGATGGGCAGGGTAATGGTTGCATCTCCATAAACGGTAACTGCCTGAGCTGCTTCTGTAATTTTCCCCCATGACCGGGCTTCGTCAAGAGTAGCTCCCGAAAGCCCCCCGAGATCCGGGCGGTCTCCGGTGAGCTGTATGGCGTAGTCAAACCCGTTTGGAGTCATGAGCATACTCTGGAGTATGAAATTTTTCGGCACGCCGCCACCAACAAGGAGTGCGCCGGCTTTTTTTGTCGTGAAGCAGGTGTCCATGAGTGCAGGCATGTCGGCGAATGCATCGATTATCACCCGGTTTGTCTGGGAAAAAAGCCAGTACTGGAGACCAACCATGGAATCCTGCACTGCCGGACAATAGATGGGGATACCCTTTTTTGCTGCAGTATGGAGAATGCCGGATTTCAGGTTTTTTCCCAGGTGGGCCATAAGCCCGGAGATGGAGAGGGTACTCCCGGGTTCGAGCTTACCAAACACTGTCTGCATGAATTCCTCAAAATGTTCAAATGCCTCGTTGGGGAGATAGACATCATAAATACGGTTGATCTCATCATGACGAAGCTCGACATCGTTACAGAACGCCGTACCGTGAAAATGCCTGCACCCGATGGCCTCGATGATGTCATGCGTGAGGTTTGCTCCTGTCGACACAAGGATGTCGATGTAACCATCTTTTATGAGATCGGATACGATCCCGCCCATGCCGGCTGGCACCATAGCGCCGGCAAACCCGAAGAATTTTGTTGTCTGTTTATCGCGCAGCATCTGTTCGTAGATATTTACCGCACGATACAGCGCCCCGCCATTGTAAGCGCCAGCTTTTCCCATGGCGCTGACCAGTTCATTGACCGTCATGGTCGGTTTTATATGAAGCTGGGTTACCGGCTCGTCGCATTTCATAGTGATAGAATCTCCCTCCCCGTTTGTTGTTAGGTATTAGTGTTCCGGGCAGATAACTTTGATTTTTTTGACCGGATGCTGCAAATAAAGGTTCAGTCAAGAAAGATGGTCAAAGACATCCCTTAAAGTATCTTACAATTGCATAGTTTTTGATATTCGTGTTTTTGTCTTATGGGCAAAGAACTGACTTTTCTTAAATGTTCCGAGTATAACATCTCAACCCATTCATTGTGGATCTTCCTGCCAATCGAAATGCTTCAAGGAATGTAAAGACCTGGCTTCAAGGAAAATTATCTGAATAAAAAGACCGGAATTATGGTTCATGCCCAAAGGGACAGAAAAATTCCCACTATTATTATCTCCGTGACGACATACAGGATTCATCATGCACCCATCAGTCCCTGCTCCTGCCAGAGAGCCGGAATTCTCTGTACCGGACCGGGCCGGGATCGCACTCCTTCAGGATCTCACAAACTGGCGGGAGAATCTTGCCCGGAGTATTGCGAGAAACAATCTGTCAATGCATAGTGAACAAATAACGGAAGCCGTAAACCGGATTCTGTTCTCACTTCTTTTTTTGCGTATTGCTGAAGATCGGGGACTGGCGGAAACGGGAACCTTGTCCGATCTATCAGGTTTATGGATAGATCACCAGAAAAATGACTGTTTGTTTCAGGTTTCTGAGGCACTGTATTTTGAAGATTCTGCTGCTCCCAAAAATTCATCGTTTCTGTTAAATCGCATAGTACTCGGAGAGCGGGTGTTATTTCCTATTCTTGAAAAGATCGCCTCACCTTACCGGGATTACGATCTCTCCTGTATGCCGCTCGAAGTTATTGCCCGGGTCCTTTCTCATTACCTGTCCCGCACCATCAGGAGATCTGCTACCCACCAGGCAATCATCGTTGACACAAACGATATGCAGATAGCGGGTGGATTTACCCCGATCCATCCAGCCGGGATCGATTATATGGTTTACGAAGCGATTACTACCGTCAGAAGAAACCGGACTGGTAATGAGATCCTTCCGGTGCGGATCGTGGATCCCGCCTGCGGTGCAGGCGCAATCCTTCTTTCTGCTTTCCACTATCTGCTGGATGATAGTTTTCAATCAACCCGGGACTTTGAAGAAAGGAGTGCCATCCTCACAGGATCCGTTTACGGGGTGGACATCAACCGTCATGCAGTAGCAGCAACAAGAATGTTGCTAATGTTCCGGCTCTTTGAGAATATCCCCCCGGATCTGGTACCACACGATTTTGTAAAAACTTATCAGGCTGCCCTGGGTGAGTTATACCCCACAGTCCGTTGCGGAAATGCACTGATCGGTCCTGACATTACAGGTGATGAGTCCTGGATGTTCTGCCCTATCCGCGACCGCCGGAAAATCAATATGTTCGACTGGAAACACAACTTTTCGGAAATCTTTGACTCCGGTGGTTTCGATGCAGTGATAGGCAATCCTCCGGACGGGCCTATTGAACCACGCGAGTGGATCCAGCAATATTTCCAGCGACATTATGCAGTATACCATCCGATGGCGGATCGGTCGGCATATTTCCTGGAGAAGGGTCTTGGACTGGTCTGCAATGGCGGAGTTGTATCGTTCCTGATGAATGATCGCTGGATGCGTGGGAAGAGTGGAGCACCGCTACGGAAGATCATCGGGGCCCGGCAGATTGAAGAGATTGTTGATTTTTCTGAAGAGGGGGTCCGGGGAATCGCAGGGTCTCCCTGCATTCTTCGGATTACCAAAAGACCCCCTCTTCACCCTTTTTATGCAATCCGTGCAGGCACATCATTCAAAGAAGATCCATTCCGCTTTGCCCAGGTCCACAGGTTTCCGGTTGATCAGCTCCTGCTCAGAGAAGGAGGGTGGATTATAAAGGATACCCGCATGGAGAATATTCTTGCCCGGGTTCGACGCCGCGGAATCTCCCTTGAGGATTTGGTAATGGGGGAGGTTCACCCCGGTGTGTCAACCGGTTATGATAGTGCGTTTGTCATTGACAGGACCCTGGCAAGAGAATGGATCCGGAAAGATCCTCGCTGCAAAACCCTGGTCCGGCCGTTTGTAACCGGCTCTGATATGTCGCGTTACACACCATGGAATCCAATGAAATATATTATCTTTATACCGCAGGGGTGGACGAATGCTCATCCTGGAGCGAAGAAACGCCCTTGGCAGTGGCTGAGGAAACGCCACCCGTTCATTGTACATTACCTGAAACCGTTCGCAGAAGAAGGAAAGACACGAAAAGAGCAGGGTGACTACTGGTGGGAGATTGCGTGTAACGAGGATTTCTGGCGGGAAAAACACCATAAGACTTTCTTTCCGGCCCGATTTGACATACCCGTTTTTTTTTATGATAACGGCTTGAGTATCGCAGATCCGTCGGCTTTTGCAATCCCGTCCTCCAGCCGGTACCTTTCCGGAATCCTGAACAGCCGTCTCACTCTTGCGTTGTTCAATAATGCCGTTCAGGCTGCAGGCACAGAAGAGAAAATGCATTCCTGGGAAGAGCTTAAAGGGCTCCCTGTTTATATACCAGATTTTGACTGTCCTGAAGACAAAGCCGGTCATGACCGGATCGTTGCACTCGTTGCCGGGATGTCCGAAATGCACAGGCACCTAAGTCTGGCAAAGACAGATAACGAGAAGCGGCTTGTCATGCAGGAGATTACCTCGACTGAGAGACAGATCGATTCACTGGTGTACGGATTCTACGGGTTAACCAAAGATGAGATTGCCGTTATCGAAGAAAGTGTTGTGAATAGTCGTTCTGGTACTACCTGAAAACCCTCCTGAAAAATGGGTTGTTGTAAGATCGCTATTTTAACAGGTTTTAACTTGATTTAAACGGTTATTTTTTACAATAAAGAATTTTTCGGGGTATTTTTCCCGAGTGTTGATATATGCAGGTCTTGATAAGACCTTCGTCCGATCAGTAAAAAAAAGGCTGTGAAACAGTTATTTGAGATACTCTTCTTTTATTTGAACAAGATCCGGCAAACTGGTGTTCTTTTCCCTTTGACCGTGCTACACCCCCCCTCCAAAAAGGGGGATGTTTGCGGCCCGCTAAATTGCAGGATCAAAATCCTTGAAAATCAGTTCAATTTGAAATACAATCATTTTAATCAGTACTTTCCAAGCGTGTGGACACGATTTCCCGTGCGAAAAAAATGACCTTCGTCCGTTTGCCAAAAGGAGCCTTTTACGGGGTTATAGGACTTCATCCCTCTGTTTAGCCAGGTTTTTAGCAAGGAGCGGTAAAGGGATATCGAGCCGGTAGGGGGCTTTCTCCCACTCCTTTTCACGGTAATGGGTGTTCCGGTAGTTTTCCGCAGTATTGAACTCAATTTCCGCGGTCGTCTCCGGGAGGATATAGAACCTGCGCCACGCTCGTTCATTCTGCGTCCTTATCCAAATCTCACGGAGAACGTACTCCGGCAAGGGAAGGATGCGAATTGCTGCCACTTCATCTGGCAATTTTTTTTCAATAATGCAGGTATCGCTGAGTGCATGGCGGACCTTTTTCAGAATCACCACGACAACCGCAGCTCGGCTATACATTAACCCATCGAACGGTAAAGCCGGATCAGTGTTTGACAGCCAATGATATCCCATCTTCTCGGCACAGATCCGTGCTTCATCACGTAGGGTTTTTGACCTTTGTCCCCTGATGATATTACCTCCCGGGTATCCGTTTTTGAAAAATTGAAGGCCCGGTTTTCAAAAAAGAATGCCGTTGAGACAGATACGCTTTGTCGTCCGTCTTTACGACCGGGACAACAACTGTATTCCTAAAATTTATCAGTATTCCGGCTCGCCCCGGCACAGTGGTTTTGCCANNTTTTCTGGATCTCCGGCTCTTGTGCATGTATCCCGCATTTTTTGCACTTGTAACCCTTCCCTGTACCGTCGCTTGTCATTCGCTTGTTGCACACAGTGCAGACCGGCGGCCGGGACAGCACCTGATAGGAGAGTTCAACAACCCTGATCTTTTCAAGATTGATACTCCCTTTCTTATAGCTCCCGACCGCGATTACCGCGTCTCCCTTTGTGATCTCCCGTACAATCTGCCGGAAATTTTTTGTGGGCTCGTAGGCCATGCACCGCACGGTTTGTTCGCCATCCCCGATCGTGAACGAGACATGACCTCCGGTTGTTGTTGAAGGAGCATCTGCGACAATACCGTGAACATGATACGAGAGCCCCTCGAAAAGTTCGCCGATGCACCCGGCAAGAATATGCGCATCCGTTCCCTGGTTTGTGACCCATATCTGCTCAATACCCGGTTTCTCGGATTGCACCATCTGCCGGGCAACCACCACCCACGAAGGGCTCTCGCCGCGTATGCCAAACAACACCGGGTCGGGCGTATGGGGCACACAGACGACAACATTATTTGCAGAATCAACCGTGTCCCAGGTGTGGGGGAACGTTGCAGCTTCAGCAGCAAACAGGCTTTCGCGACCAACCTCTCTGGGTAAACCCCAACGCTCTGGCTGGCGGTAAACCAGGATCTCTGACGTTCGATCTGGAAGCTCGCTTGCGATTGCTGCAGTCGCCCCAATCAGGCCACGCTTGTTTTTGTAACCCTTATAACGGGCACCTGCCGATTCAAGGACCTGGATCGCTTCATCGATTTCGCAGAAACCCGTAACAGCCCGGTGATAGAATGCCGGGTCCGGCTGCCTGTCAGAAACGACAACCCCGGGATTGGTATTCTCACAGGAGAAATCGGCAAGCTCCTCAACGGTCGTGCATGCAATTTCAAATGCCTCTTTTGAATCCCCCTCTGCATCGAGGGCAATCGCTGCATTCCCCCGTGTCTTCCAGGTGACATTCGGGTTGAGCCGGACGAGCCGTGCCTGATGTATTTTCATACCTTTTTGGATCAGTCGGCGTACCAGGACTGCCCCTAGATATGTTGTACACATCCCCCGTGGTGAATCCGTGTCATCAATCCCGATGAGCATATCTATATTAATATACCCTCAGGCTATATCCATTCTTCAGGCAATGTCTCAGGACCGCCAGCTTCAGCTGGTTACCAGTGTAATGATAACAGCAGGTTTTGATGTATCAGAACGTTTTTCCATCCGTCCCCGGAGCTTTGATCTCATCGCCCGCAATAACGGGATCCTGCTTATCATCAAGGTAGTAGCCCATATCGACAGTGTCAGCGAAGAGGTAGCGTTCGATCTTGAAGTGATCTCGCGCCATCTCGGGGGAATACCCTTGATCGTTGGTGAGCGCGCCCGTGACGCAGAACTGGAGCGGGGGGCAGTCTATATCCGGTATGGTATCTATGCGATCAGTCCTTCAACACTGTATGACTATTTTGTAGAGAAGATCCCCCCTCTGGTATATGCCTCTCCTGGAGGGCTGTATGTGAATATCGATGGTGAAGTGCTCCGCGATCTTCGTGAGAAACGGAGTATGTCGCTGGGAGACCTGGGACAGGTACTCGGTGTGTCACGCCGCACAATCAGTAAGTATGAGAGTGGTATGGGAACAACCCTTGAGGTGGCTATCCGTATTGAGGAATTATTCAATACCGGCGTAGTAAAATCCATCAACCTTATCCGGCATGAGCCGCACAATACGATGGACGAACAGACTGATGCGGCAAGCAGCAAGCAGAATCCCATGGATTTTTTTAAGGAAATCGGTATGCAGCTGCACACGCTCCACGGTGCCCCCTTCCAGGCACTCCTTACGTTCGAGAAGCATACTATACTCACCGGTTACGGTCCTGCAGACAAAGTCATAAAACGCGCAGCTCTTATTGGAAATATCTCCCAAATTGCAAAGAAGCACGCGATGTGTGTCATAACGGACCACTACAAGCAGAAAAAGATAGGAAAAACACTCGTAATCGGTGAAGACTGCCTTCACCGGATCGCAGATGGATTTGAACTCCTCGATATGATCGGGGAATAACCTTTTTACATAATGTTTATATAGAACCACAAACCAAGTTTAGTGCGAAAAGTGGTGATTTTATGTCACAACAACTTGGAGGACAGCAGATACTTATTCTTAAAGAAGGCAGCACCCGTACCCGGGGCCGCGATGCTCAGGGTATGAACATCACCGCCGCAAAGGCAGTGGCAAGTGCAGTCAGGACCACACTCGGTCCAAAAGGCATGGACAAGATGCTCGTCGATACAATCGGCGATGTCGTAATCACGAACGATGGTGTCACCATCCTTAAGGAAATGGACATCGAGCACCCGGCCGCAAAGATGATGGTCGAGGTCGCAAAGACACAGGACGATGAAGTAGGCGATGGTACCACCACCGCAGTAGTCATTGCCGGTGAGCTTCTCAAGAAGGCAGAGGATCTCCTTGAGCAGGACGTTCACCCGACCATCATTGCCGCAGGTTACCGCCAGGCAGCCGAAAAGGCTCAGGCGCTCCTTAAGGAAATGGCATTCGATGTAAAAGCGACTGACATGCAGATGCTTAAAAATATCGCCGGGACCGCGATGACTGGAAAGGGTGCCGAAGCATCCAAAGACAAGCTCTGCGATCTGGTTGTCAAAGCAATAACGATGGTAACCGATGATGACGGCACGGTCGACATTGAAAATATCAAGGTTGAGAAGAAGACCGGTGGAAGCATTGAGGACTCGGAGATCATTGAGGGTGTAATCATTGACAAGGAGAGAGTTCACCCGTCGATGCCAAAGAAAGTCACCAATGCAAAAATCCTGTTGCTGAACGCTGCAGTCGAGTTCAAGAAGACTGAAGTCGACGCAGAGATCAACATAACCAGCCCCGACCAGCTCCAGGCGTTCCTCGATGAGGAAGAGCGGATGGTCAGAGGCATAGTTGACAAGATTGTCAAGAGTGGTGCAAACGTTCTTTTCTGCCAGAAGGGTATAGACGATATTGCCCAGCACTATCTTGCAAAGGCAGGAATCTTCGCAACCCGCCGNNGAGCAGTGCAAGAACCCCAAAGCGGTATCAATTATCATCAAGGGTGGCACTGAGCACGTAGTCGATGAGCTTGAACGTGCAATTCACGATGCACTCCGCGTTGTCGGCGTCGTTGTTGAGGACAAGAAGGTTGTTGCCGGTGGCGGTGCAATTGAGACGGAACTGTCTCTCCGTCTCCGTGAATACGGTGCAACAGTAGGTGGCAGGGCACAGCTCGCCATAGAAGCGTTCGCATCTGCGCTTGAGGTTATCCCACGCACCCTTGCAGAGAACGCCGGACTTGACCCCATCGATATGCTTGTTGCGATCCGTGCAGCGCATGAAAAGGGCAAGAAGACCTACGGCCTGAACGTGTTCGAAGGCAAGGCAGTCGACATGAAGGCAGCAGGTGTCGTTGAGCCACTCCGCGTCAAGACTCAGGCAATATCATCAGCTGCTGAAGCGGCTATAATGATCCTGCGTATTGATGATGTCATCGCATCATCCAAGAGCCATGCACCAGAGGGCGGTATGCCGCCCGGTGGTATGGGCGGAATGGGTGGCATGGGTGGAATGCCCCCCGGAATGGGCGACTACTAAATCGTCCTATTTTTTCCCATTTTTTTCGAATGTTTTTTAAAAATCCAATATTCAGTAGTTTCCTGTCATCCCGTAGTGGTTTTATAGCACCATTTGGCCAAAAAGAAGCTATATATCCGGGTGGACTTGTTTTGAAACAGTCTTTGATCCAAGGAACTCTAATTTTATATTTTTTTCTTTCTCGGTATTAGGGGGGTGTTGATCCTCTCTCTCCCCAAAAGGAGCGCACCCAAGGGGAACATCTTCCTGACCCCCACGTATCCTCTAATATCTTTGCCAAAAGGATAGCTAACTATCTGCGTCTGTACATCCCGGGGGATCCCCGACGGCGGGGGTGGAAACACTGATGAAGACCTCATGAGTGGAAGGGTTCTCAAAGGAGCATTTCGAGGGTGCCTGAAAAAAGTTTTGGTAGTGTCTGGTTCAATAACTGCTAAGGCCACTGTTGGGTGCTTTTACAATAACAGTCCCAAGCATATCAGGATGGTAGGAACTGGTGAACTGAATCGTTGCTTCCGATCTGCCGAAGGTATAACTCCATTGTGCACCGGGGAGAATATCACCTGAATTAAACTGTCCGGTAAAGTTTCCGATAGCTTTTACTGATTGAACTTTATCATCGTCATTTATCCAGGTGACCCCGGTGCCCGGCAGTACAGTCAGGTTCGAGGGAACAAATGCGTTATTCCGGATATGAATCGTAGTGACAACCTTACCCGAAGGTGAGGTGGTTCTTGTTGCTGTTGGAATTGCCGATGTTGCGACAGTGGTCAGTACGGTTGTCGGGAGAGGCGTTGAAACATTAGTAGTTGTTACCATCGTAGGGATGGTTGTGGGAATGGTGGTAGGAACGGTGGTTGCGGGCGCCTGGACTGCAGGCTGGGTGCATCCCATGAACGCAATAAAAGCGATCAGGAGAATAAATAAACCAATGAACTTCTTCATGAAAAGTAAATAGGTATCACCTTTAATTAAATTTACTTACTTGAGTTGAGATTATTTTGAGGGGAATCACTCCAAAATATCCTATTGATGTTTAAAATTCCGGTAAGAGTGAATGAAATCTCTCAAAGTACTGTTCGGGTTTGATTCTTTTTTGTTAATGTTTCAGGTACATCCAACAAACCGAAACCATAGTGCAGGGGGAATGATTACCTTCTGAATTGACGACAAGGCTCTGTTATACTTGTACAACAGATTAATGAACCCGGACACATCCAGTATTTTCCATGAATGAACGGTTTATTTTCACAAAATTCCGTACTGACTGTTACCATTGCCGTCAGATAGCAGACCAGATTATTAAAGCAGTTCCTTACAAAGCGGAAGTTGCGTGTGATAACTGCGGAGCAACCCGGGTCTTTGTTCCCCGCATTGAGGATGTCACGTTGCCGGGGACCTTTACACAAATCGGGTGTTACGATCTCTGGAATCTTCTTGAAACCGCGGAATGCAGGAACTGCCATGTGACCGGTCCCCACGACCTGACTATTGGCTGCCGGCATTTTACGGTCAGGTGCCGGAACTGCGGATTCACGCATTTTTACAAGTTCGACGTGGAATACATCGCAAAGGATGAACTCAAAGGATAACAGGAAAGAATCCACAGTTCAGGTTTCCTCACATTGGTGCTTTGGAACGGAATTTAACCCGGGTGAAATGTATGCACCCTTTGTCCGGTTGCAATAAGGGAAAAATTTTTGTTTCCTTTAAAATAAAATTGTGACCTGAAGAGGTACATCCTCCATGGGGTCAGTTTACGCATAAAAAAGATAATTTATAGTAGGGGAACTGACTATTTTTCTTCCCGGATCATGTCAATAGCTTTTTTCGGGCATTCATTCGCGCAGATGCCGCATCCCTTGCAGAAAGCAAGGTCAACGATGAGATCAGCGTCGATTGCGTTATCCGGGCAATACATCTCACAAAGCCCGCACTGGTTACATTTTTCTTTGTCCACGACGGGTTTGAAAACACGCCAGGTCCCGGTTTTTCCGGCAGCTCCCTGGGTTGGTCTGCTCATTGCGAGGCGCTGTTGAACCGGGCTCATAGTTGTATCTCCTGGTATGCCGCTTCTGCTGCCTCGACATTTCGTTCATCGGAAAACATCTCCCGGATTGATTTTTTTGCCGAATCAACCGAGATAATGCCCATCTTTGCAAGTGCACCGAGGACTGGTGTATTCAGGATAGGCCCTCCTGCAACAACGAGATTCTCCCTGAGTGCGATGCCGGTAAGGTCAACATGACTGGAGGAAAACCCGGCGAACTCCTTTTTATGGGTACTGTTGACAAGGACTTTCCCCCCCTCTTTTAATCCCAGGAGTACATCAACAACATCCATCACGCTTGCATCGAGAACGATGACCATATCTGGTTTTTTTATCTGACTGTAGATCTTTATCGGTGAATCGTCAATCCGGACGAATGAAACTACCGGAGCACCCCTCCGTTCTGCCCCATAGAACGGGCATGCAGTGGCATACTTCCCGTCATGAATCGCGGAGAGTGCCAGGAGCCGTGCGGCAGTTACTCCCCCCTGGCCTCCGCGCGAGTGGATGCGGATCTCATACATGACTGTTCACCCCGAACCAGAACTCTTCGCCGATCCGGCGCTTACGGATGAAATCCGCAATATCTTCATAGGTGACTTCCTGCCCCCCGAGACCGGCAATTACACTGTACACTCCGGTTTTCTGTTGGGCCTCAATGGATTTTGCAAGTATGCCCCCAAAGCCGAATGAGTAGTCGCGGTCGATAACCACAATGTCCTTTCCTTTCAGGTTGAGTTTTGGGAACGGACGTAACCAACGAAGCCGGATCGAACCTGCTTTTATTCCTTCCTTCCGAAGCAGATCGATTGCAACTTCAGCCTCCTTGCCAAGGGTACCCATTGCCACAATAACCACATCGGCGTCTTCACACCGGTAGTCCTCCGTGAAGTCATACTTCCTGCCAAAGCGTCTTTCAAAATCCTTTTCAGTTTCCCTGATTACCTGTACCGAATCACGCATCGACCGCTCAATCTCCCAGCGGAATTTAAAATGCTGGTCAGGGCCGGTGAGACCCCCATAACCCGCGGGATTTTTCGGATCAATCGCATGGGGAAGCTGCACCGGAGGAATAAAATCGCCCGTTTCGACGGTATCGAGGGGCTGCATAATGTGGCTCAGTGTGAAACCATCAAGGTTCACCATCACCGGGAGCAGCACGTCGTTGTGCTCGGCGATGCGAAATGCCATAAGTGTAGCATCATACGCTTCCTGCACTGAGCTCACGTACACCTGGAGCCAGCCGGTGTCACGTTCCTGCATCGCATCAGTATGCTCTGCCCAGATATTCCAGCCGGGGCCAATGGATCGGTTGACATTAGCCATAACGATGGGGAGTCGTGCACCTGCTGCCCAGTTGGTCATCTCGTGCATATACAACAGACCATGAGAGCTTGTCGCGGTAAACGTCCGCACTCCGGTGATACTCGCCCCGATACATGCGGCCATCGCAGAATGCTCACTTTCTACCGGGATGTAACGGCTTTTGAGTTCACCGGAAGAAACAAACTCCGCAATCTGTTCGACAATCTCTGTCTGGGGGGTAATCGGGTAAGCCGCAATGACTGTCGGTTGAACTTGCTTTACTGCCTCTGCAACTGCCTTGTTGCCGGTCGCAATCTTTTTCATGATTCCGCCGCCTCCGCTGACAGTTTCTTAATATTCTTTGCAAGGTGCTGTCTGAGCAGTTCGAGGGTCTTTGCATCTATACCTTTAAACCGTCCCTGTGGCGCAAGGTAATCCTCAAGAGGTATGGGTTTTTTGATTGCCGCTTTTGACTGCGGATTGATGGAAAGTTTCCCGTATTCGCGCTCATAGAGCACCCACATGCCGGATTTTACCGCAAGCTTGCCCATTTCAACGGATTTCTCTGTTGAGAAACGCCACCCGGGGGGACAGGGTGCGAGGACGTGGATAAACGAAGGTCCCCGGAAGGTGAGTGCTTTCTGCACTTTTTTGAAAAGATCCTGGGGGTAAGCGGCACAGGCAGTTGCCATATAAGGCGGACTATGTGCGGCGATGATCGCATCGATATCTTTCTTCGCATCAGTTTTCCCGGCCGGTGTCGTTGTTGTCCTGGCACCCATAGGTGTCCCCCCCGACCGCTGCATACCGGTATTACCATACGCTTCGTTATCATAACAGATATAGAGGAAATCGGTGCCTCGCTCGAATGCCCCGGACATTGCCTGGATGCCGATGTCAAGTGTCCCGCCATCTCCGGCATATACGATTACATTGGTTTTTTTTCCCGTTGCCCGGAATGCGTTTGACATACCCGAGGCACAGGCGGCGGCAGCACCAAAAGCGATATTGTAAACGGGTACATTGAAAGCCGTATTCGGGTAGATACCCTGTATGACGCTGGTGCAGCAGGCAGGGACGACAAGAACGGTATCCTGTCCTGCTGCCTTGAGCACATACCGGAGGGTGAGCGCGTCGCTGCACCCGGCGCATGCGGATGTACACTTCAGCACGAATTCTTCTTTGGGGATTTCTGCGATAGTATCCAACTCCTGGTGAAAAGTGACCCAGATAAGAAGCGCGACAACCGATCGCGAATCTGTTATAACAAATCATCACGGATCAAGAAAAAAGTATCATATCGGATATGGCGCTGACGAATTGAGCCTCCAGAACCTTTCCTCTCGGGAACACTTTCACCCCGCCCGGTGAGAGGTTTAACCGTACGCTGTTTCAACAAGGTATGTGAGGAGGACGAAAAGCCCCATAAAAGGTGCCTGATCCTCTCGCACATCGCTCCTCCCGACCTCTCAAAACCTTAAAAAGAAACCCTGTAACATCTTACATTTCCAACTTTTATTTTCGTTTGTTTTTCGCGATGAACAGATACGTCGATGCATCCTGCTACATATCATAATATATTTTAGGATCATTTTTCTAATGTCTGCTATGTCTCTTCGCTCGCTCAATCTCCCTGGTGTCGGAACAAAATATGAATTTGAGACCGATAAGGGTGATACGGTCGCACTTTTTTTCACAAAGACCGGCACTATCCAGATGTATACCCTCCAGAAAAGTTGTAAAACTCCAAGCGCTGCGGAAATGACTCCTGTGGAGGCACGAAGGCTGGGAAATATTCTCACTGGTGCAATTATCGAGGCTGACCAGGAAAGTGTTGAGATAGCATTCTCGGCTCTTGCCGATCTCCGGGTCACCATTCATTCGTTTCTTATCCCTAAATCAATTGCAGGGAGAACAATCGAAGACCTCCAGATCAGGGCAAAGACCGGTGCAACCGTAATTGCTGTCTGTCGCCACGATAAAAATATCATCAACCCTGCTCCCACGTTTGTCTTTGAAACGGGAGATGCGGCACTGGTCATAGGAGAGAGTGACCAGATACGGATGTTCGAGCGGGAAATAATGGTGGAGTAATGGAAGGTATCGTCCTCGCGCTTTTCATCTGCCTTCTCCTGGCGCTGATCTCCAAGTATCTGTCGGTTCCTGCGATACCTTTCTATATACTTGCAGGGGTATTACTGGGAAAAGCCGGGCTGGGCCTGGTATCTTCCGATGAGATAAGCCGCTTCTTTTCCGATATGGGCCTGATCTTTTTGCTGTTCTTCATGGGGCTTGGGCTGAAACCTGAGCGGATAGCAGCGAATAGGACAGCAGTTCTTACCAGTGGCATCATCGATCTCAATGTGAACATGGCGATCGGTTTTGTCGGTGCATACCTCCTCGGGTTTACGGTTATCGAGTCGCTCATCGTCGCTTCTGCATTTTACATTTCAAGCACGGCAATGGCAATCACCTCGCTCATTGAAAACAGGAAGCTCATGCTCCGGGAAGCCGAGACAGTCATCTGGCTGATGGTCTTTGAAGACCTCGTCCTGATCATTTTCCTGGCGCTTATATCAGCAGGTAACCAGAACCTCATTATCTTTGTTGCAAAAATACTGGGGGTTCTTGCCGTACTCTATGCACTGGCCCACTATGGAAAAGAATTCCTCATCTCGATACTCGACCGTGATGATGAGCTCCCTATCATTTTCACCTTTGCCGCGGTGCTTACCACTGCATCGATTTCAATGTACCTGGGAATTCCTGAAACAATGATGGTCATAGCACTGGGGGTTGCCTTTGCCACTACCGATCCTGACGCGTTCGAACAGCATGCCCGTCCCTTCAAGGACGTATTTCTGGTTGTCTTTTTCGTTTTCTTCGGGGTCACGATCGATTTTTCCGGGGGAGTGAACTGGTACGTGATCACGGTTATCTGCCTCCTTGCCATTATGAGTAAGCTGATTTCGGGCGTACTGACCGGAATAGTCATTCACGGGTCGGCGCTGTCAGGCCTGGAAATCTGGGGAAACACCATCGGCAGGGGTGAATTTTCTATCGCGATCGCCGTTCTTTATGCCTCGTCGGGTCTTGTTTCGCCTCTTGTCGGGACTACCATTGCAGCGATGGTTATTGTGACCTCGATTATCGGGTCGTTTACGGCAAAATACAGCACATCGCTGAGAAGAGGGATCCTCGGTCTGGGACGTAAAAAATCCCCCCCTCACCGGGTCCATTCGAGTCGATGATTCTTACCGGAAATTCAGTTCTCCGACACAGGATACATCTGGATGAAATGGATAATCAGGTTTATGATACTTACTCATCCTTTTTGCCCCGCATATCGATGATCCGCTGAACGACGATCCGCGAACTGCAGAGATCTCCTTCTTTGTATTTTCCTATGCGGAAAATTTCCGGGTCCAGCCCCCGGTCTGCGAGCTGCTGGCAGAGCTTTATTTCATCGAAGTGCTGGTTAAACCCGATAGTAATTATGGCAGGTCGGATCTCCCCGATCGGGCGGAACATATCAGTTTTATCACCGAGAATCGCGTGATCAACAGGTTTGAGGGAAGCAACCATCCGGAGGCGCTGCTCTTCAGGGATGATGGGGCGGGGCTTGTGCTTCACATTGGCATCCCGTGCCACAATTACCCAGAGTTCCTCCCCCAGTTTTTTTGATTCCTCAAGGTAGTAGAGGTGTCCGGGATGGAGGAGATCGAAGGTTCCGGTAGCGACAACCCGTCGCGGGATCACGCGAGCACCTCAATTTGTTGCGGAGTTCCATCGGCAGTAAAACACTTCCAGTCGGATTCACGGTACGGGTAGCCGATGATAAGATGATACCTCCCGCTGCGGGGGAAAAAATTCACGTCGGCGTCAGAAGGGCGAAGAACACCGTTCGGGTGACTATGGGCGCTTCCGGCAAGGTGTGTATCAAGTGGCATCATATCAAAGAGAAGCGACGCGGAACTCTCGGTGGCTGTTGTTCCCGGAAGCATATTCATTTCCTCAATAATTCCGTCCCGTTCGCGGAGAAGGGCAACAAATTCATTGGGGTGGCTGTTACGCCCCAGCTCAATGAGGAGTAAGAGAAGCTCGTTCCTGATCCCGCGGATTTTCATGGCCCCGTCCTGGTAAGGTATCCGGGTGGCGCCGTCATTTCTGCTGCAAAGAAACGGTAAGCACACCGGCTGGTTACCTGATTATTTCCTGCCTGTCACTTTTATGATGTGGTAGCCGAACTGTGTCTTGACAGGACCAATGACTTTCCCGGCCTCGTTTTCGAATGCGACGGTCTCAAATTCCGGTACCATCTGACCTTTGCCAAACCATCCGAGATCGCCCCCGTTCTTTCTTGAAGGGCAGGATGAGAAACGCTTTGCAACTGCAGTGAAGTCTTCACCATCATTGATCCGTTTGAGTATTTTATTGGCCTCGTCTTCTGTTTTTACGAGAATATGTGATGCACGAGCCTGTGAACCCATGTATAGAACTAAGGAGGGATGGAATAAAAGCGTTGATGAAGGATCGGTTAAACTAAAAACCTCAGTTTCCTTAATTTTTGCCGGTGCCCGGGATCGGTCCAGCCTGACATCCCCTCACTGTATCTCTCATACTCACCTGATCCTTTCTGGTCAGAACTCCCCGTCCTGCTCAAAACTTCTCCCGTAACGGATTGCCAGTTCAGCCTTGTATAATTCTTTTCCCAGGTATGCTGCATGATCGAGGAGCGAGACCTTGCCATGGGAAAGGATTGTATACAACACATCATCCCAGTGATCTCCCCGCACCGCTTTGCCGCGGATCACTGCAACGATCTGTCCCCCTTCGATACCGATCCGGAAGTTACCCTTCGGGTCATAGGTGATCGGTCCGGGCATTTTTTTTGCCGGAGTCGCGGTCTCATATTCAAGGGGAGGTTCCCGGCGGCGACGTTTTTCCTTGAGTATCAGGAGATCAATGCCGAGGTCTTTTGGGTAAGGACGGTCAGCGCAGAGCGACATCATCTCCGTCGCCTGTCGCATTTCCCTGATAGATCCCCTGGTTTTGTCGGAGTGCTCGCTGGTGAAGATAATTGATGAGCCAACTTCGTATGCCATACCGGCAAGCAAAGCGTTGACACCAACAGAGTCTGCATCGATGAGCTCGGTGACATTGCCCGCACCAAAGAAGAGCGGATAATCCGTGTCGCTGAAATTTTTCAATGACGCCACTAGGCCTGAACCGACTGGCTGGAGAAGGGGATCGGCTATGATGCATTCAATTCCCGCACGCTTTGCCCTCGCAAGGTTCTTTATGAGCGTGCTGTTTCCCGGCACGATCACCGCAGCTGCTCCGGCTTCAGCAACCGCTTTTCCTACAAGGGGAATATTGGTTTCCTGCAAGCTGAGTACAATATCAGCACGGACCAGGGCATAGCGGATAAGATCCGGGTCCTGGGTATCGACTGCCAACGGGTGATCGATATCCTTCAGCCGGGAAAAGACCGATAGAACATCATCCGGAGTTGCATCGAATCCAAATCCAAGGTCAACAATATCAGCGCCCGAACTGATATGGTATTCCACGACCTCCCGGATAGAATCGCACCGGTGGGCGTCCATGACTTCTGCAAGGACCTTGATCCGCGAGCCGCCTCCGATCNNTTCCGTCGAGCGCAGGAAGGATCAGGGCAAGGTCAGCGGCATGGCGGGGACCACGGTACACGGGTATTCCGGTATCCCGTTCCACCTGCTCAAAGGATGCTGTGCACATTCCCGGGACGATAACCAGGTCATAATTTCCCTTTTTGATAAGAGTATGAAGCATGTGGGGAGTGAGAAATGACGCAATCTCACCGGTAACCACTACATCGGCGTCAATACCTGCCGCTGCACATTTCACAATTTCCCGGGTAGCAGCTCCAGTGGGCAGGAGAATGCGCATAAGTTCCCTTAATACCAGAGAGATAAAAACACTATGATCAGATGCTCATCTGCGATTTGCACGTGCATACCAATTTTTCAAAAGACGGGGAGAGCAGTGTCGAAGAGATACTCAGGAGGGCCGAAGAAGTCGGACTTGACGTAATTGCTATAACCGATCATGATTCAATTGACGGTGCAAAAAAGGCCCTCACCTGCAAAACCTCTGTCCTGGTAATTCCGGGTATCGAAGTCTCGACCAAGCAGGGGCACCTCCTTGTACTTGGGGTGACCGAGTTGATCCCGGCTGGCCTCGATGTAATCGATACGGTCGGGATTGCACGAAAACTGGGCGCCCTCCTTATTCTTCCCCACCCCTACCATGTCTGGCGTCATGGTGTTGCCCGAAGGAAAAAAATTGGCATGAGTGCAGTTGATGCTATCGAAACATTCAACAGCCGCTATATTGTCGGGTCAGCGAACCGCAAAGCTGCCCGCATGGCAAAAAAACTGGGCAAACCCTGTGTGGCCGGGAGTGATGCACACCATGCACGGTTCATCGGTTTTGGCAGGACAATTATTGATGCAGATAGGGACGTGCCCTCGGTGCTTGCTGCCATAAGGGCAGGGAAAGTGACCTGCGGCGGAAGGCAGACCCCCCTGCGAACCTATACCCGCCAGTCACTGAATAACACGTGGAGAAAGATCAAACGGTTCACGCGGCGTGTGCGACTGCGATGAGGTTGGCTTTCAGTGTATCGTATATCGGAAGCAGGTTTTCCGGTTCACAGATTCAGGCGGTGAGCCGGACGGTAGAGGGGGAATTCATCGCTGCCTGCCAGCGACTGGACCTTTTTTCCGACTGGCGGGAAGCCGGTTTTCTCAGTTCCGGAAGAACTGACCGGGAAGTTCATTCCCGTGGATTGGTTGTTGCCTTTACTACAGAATTTCCCGATCGTGCCATCCAGGCATTGAACCTCCAGCTCCCTCCTGACTGCTGGTGTACCGGGTATGCAAAAACAGCTCACGGGTTTCATCCGAGGTTTGATGCGAAGTCCAGGACGTACCGGTACTATTTCCCGCTAACTCCCCGGGATATCGCTGCTATGCGGCGGGCTGCACAATGTTTTATCGGCACTCACAATTTCACGAATTTTGCCCGTGTCAGGGACAAAAATCCTTTGAGGAATATTCTTGAGATAGGTATAGGGGACGATAAGGAATTTGTTTACCTCGAAGTTAAGGCGGAAAGTTTTCTGTGGCACCAGGTCAGGAGTATGGCTGCTGCACTTTTCTTAGTCGGGGAAGGAATTGCCGATGAGTCGTTTATATCTTCCCTGCTGGAAGGCAAGGCAGACCGTTCGCTCCAGCCAGCCCCTGCCGAGGGATTGGTACTTTGGGAGACTGACTGTGGGATTGTATGGACACCCTTACCAGGAGAAGAGCGTAATATCACCCATTTGGACCAGGTTCTGCGGCATCACGCACTTATGACGAAAATTTGCTGCGTTCTCAAAAACTCTGACGATAAAACAGAAGTAAATCCTGCTGGATAAATTGTTGGAATGAAAACGGGATTATTGTGGTGTGGGTTTTCCCAGTGTCTCATTAATCCATGAGGCAATCCTGTCCCGGACATCCCGGTATCCATTGAGGATTTCCTCTTCGCGGCCTCGAGTCAGGTGAGGATCGGGGAATCCGCAGTGTATTGTCTTTTTTGCGCCGGATACCACGGGGCAGATCGCACGGGCATTGTCACAGAGGGTCACTGCAAGGTCAAACGATACCCCTCCCAGATCTTCGATGGTTTTTGAACGATGGTGGGAGATGTCGATCCCGATCTCCTGCATGACCGCAATCGCCCGCGTGCTCACTTTCGTCTTCCGGGTGCCGGCGGAGAAAGCATCGTACCGGCTGCCGTATTTTGCCCGGAGGAGACCCTCTGCCATCTGCGAACGGGCAGCATTTGCGGTGCAGATAAAAAGAACCCGGGTTTTTTGGGTCATTTTCCCTCGCTGCAGGTGGACTTTTCTTCCTGAACCCCACAACAGGATACTTCATCCCCGCCGCAGCTGCACTCGCCGCTGTCAAGATCCTTCCCTCTCAGGGCCGCATTGATCATCGCCCATGCACACCCGACCCCGCTCCTGACTTCGATCGCCTGGACCGGGCAGTTCAGGGCACAGGCACCGCACTCCATGCATGCAGCCGGGTTAACAAGTTCTGCTTTTTCCGGCCCCTCAGCAAATACGCTGTGGGGGCAGACCTGGGNNAAGCACTATCGCAAGAATTATTCCGGAGACTGCCATACATGCCATCACTGGGATGTACCGGAAGATCTCTTTTTTAACTCCTGTACGTGATGTGAAGGTTGTTGAGCCGGTGAAATTCAGGGCAAGGTATGCAGTAACCGCCGGCATAATAAGGAGCATAGTTATTGCAGCGATGAGCCTGGCCCAGCCGGGTTGCGCCGGATCTGAAGCGAATGCGATGGCAAACGGAATTGCCACAACTGCCCCGAGAAAGAGACCTTTTGTAGAGAAGTCCCTGGTCGGGATGTATGGCAGGAGGATTGGGAAGAGCACGGTTCCTGCAACCACGGCAGAGACAGCGGCGAGTGCGGCAACAGGACCGGCAATGAACCAAAGGGCGGCTGCGATAATGATTGCCGGGAGCGCGACGTGAACCATCTCAACGGGGACCAGGACGATCCGGTCCTGGACCGGGAACCACACCCTGCGCATTTCAGGTGTTGCCTTTCCTGTCATGAGATATTCAGGGAGGTCCCGGGCTCTGACCGGACCATATTCGACCCGAAAGCCTGACCGGCGCCGCACCTCAAGCGCGGAAATCCCCGGTGCTCCCAGCTGCGGAACGATGATTGTCCTGGTGTTGACGATACCGGCAAGTCCGGTAACCTCGATGCGCCTGACCAGCTCANNCCGCAAGAGCTGAACGCAGGGCGTCGAAGCTCAGCGTATAGTTTGCCGAGGCAAAGACCGGCGATTCCGGAGTCGGGCTGCCGAGACGGTAGAGGCCAGGGTCAACCCGGTGCCCGGAACGGTTTATCCCCCATCGGGCAAGGCAATGGTCGAGCCGGTTGGCAAAGGTAATCTGACTCCCTGTTGTCCTTATCTCCGGTGGTACGGGATTGTCCGTACCACAACTGCAGGAAGGCAGAGCCCTTCCGGGTGGGGATGTGCAGCAGGGCGGTGCGGCTGTCGTATGTGTGTCCATGGATCACCTTCCCTTTTTAATCCTGTCCGTGAATGAGTGGTCCGAGAACGCCTTTTACCATCCCACTGAGGTTCTCAGCCTTCATCAGGGCAAGGCAGCAGACACTCCCATTCCTTTCCCAGCTGATAAGGGCGAGCTTGTCCCCGGTTTTGATTCCGGCTTTCTCACGGACATCTTTTGGGAGCACCATCTGCCCCCGTTCATCGACAGAAAGGACTGCTTCAACGTTACATCCTGATCCTGGAGTACATCCGCACTCACTTCCCGGTGCAGGACTCGGACCGGTGCTGCTGGTTTTCCTGGTCATCTGGGTTCTCCGGAATAGTGTTGGAACGGTTACTATTTATATTTTTCAGAAAAATCAGAAAATTCTTATTTTTTTACATTAGGCATCTGAAACAGCATTACTAACCGGTATCTGTTTTGCTCAGTGAAGCAACACAATCCCTTTTTCTCACCGGAACGAAACTCTTACCGGATATGGCTGTGTTCGAATGTGACCGGTGCGGGAAATGCTGCGTGAGTTTTGGCCACCTCATTACTATCGAGCGCCAGCTCAGTGACCTGGATTATTACTGCCGCTGTAAAATCGATAACTCGGTCTTTCCTGTCCATGTGGATCCGGCATACGGTGAAGAAATTGCCGACGAAATTGCCGCGGATGAAGCTGCACATTCCGGGAAAGAGAAAAAACCCTGCAGGTTCCTCCGGAAGAACAGGCAGGGTGAGGGTACACATTGTGCGGTATATTCAACGCGACCGGAGATCTGCAGGGATTTCCGTTGCTACCGGATGGTCATTCGGAATCATAAAGGAGATATCTGCGGAAGGGTAGTGGGGAAAAATACCATCAGCACGGAAGATGCTGCCCTTGAGCACCTCTGGAAAGAGCAGGTTGCCGTTGTCCCCTACCGGGATACTACCGCATGGAAAGAAAAAGTAGCCGGGATCCTTTCGGAGCGTGGCTATAGTGCTGATATTGTGGAATAAAAGACTGGTTCAGATGGCTTTTTTCATCTGTGAGACGAAGGCTTTCAGGTCCCGTTCCATCCTGTCCGGTTTACCCGTATTCTTCTCAACAATCTCGACGATTGCACTGCCGACAATCACCCCATCTGCCCCGGCATGGGCACAGGTCCGGGCATGTGCGGGAGTCGAGATTCCAAATCCGAGAGCGAGGGGAAGCTTCGTGTGCCTGCGGACCCGGTTCAGGAGATCGATTGCTCCGTCTGATACCTGGTCACGCACTCCGGTAACTCCGAGTACTGCAACCAGGTACAGGTAACCGCGTGCGTTTGCTGCAATCTTTTTGATCCGTTCATCGGATGTTGTCTGGGTGATGAGGAAGATCGGGTCGATGCCGCACCGTGCGGCAACAGCACAGACCTCCCCGGACTCTTCGACTGGCATATCTGCAATAAGGATCCCGTCAATACCGGCTTCCTGTGCTTCTTTATAGAATTTCCTGACCCCGCGGCGATAGACAATGTTGTAGTAGGTAAGGAATACGATCGGAACTTCGGATTCTTTGCGGATCTCCCTGACGATTTCAAAAACAGTGTCCGGTGTAGTACCGGCTGCAAGTGCCCGCTCATCGGCTTTCTGGATAGTCGGTCCGTCCGCTACCGGGTCAGAGAAGGGCACTCCCAGCTCAAGGATATCCGTTCCCCCGGAGATCAAGGCCCGGGCGATCCGTATGCTGGTGGCCTTGTCCGGGTCTCCAGCAACCGCAAAACCGATGAAAGCTGGTTTTTTCGCAGGAGCAGCAGCAAAGACTGCTTCGATCCGTCCCATTAGAGGCACCCCTGCATCTTTGCCACTTCAGCTACATCCTTGTCGCCACGTCCGGAGAGGTTGATGATCACAATGTCATCCGTATCAAACCTTTCCGCATTCTGCTGCACATATGCTACTGCGTGGGCAGACTCCAGTGCAGGGATGATCCCCTCGGTTTTTGAAAGGAACCGGAAAGCGTCAAGCACTTCGGTGTCGTTTACCGCTACATAGGTCACACGGTGATTGTCCTTAAGCATCGCATGTTCCGGGCCAACACCGGGATAGTCGAGGCCTGCGGAGATACTATGGGTAGGAAGTATTTGCCCATCTATGTCCTGCAGGAGATATGAGAGCGTACCGTGCAGCACGCCCGTATTCCCGGCACAGAGCGTAGCGGAATGTTTTCCCGTCTCGATCCCTTCCCCTCCCGCTTCTACACCGATCAGTTCTACATCATCGGCAAGGAACGGGTGAAAGATACCGATTGCATTGGACCCACCGCCCACGCACGCAACAACAGCGTCGGGAAGCTGCCCCTCTTTTCGCATCACCTGCTCCCGCGCCTCTCTCCCAATCACCGACTGGAAATCCCTCACCATGAGCGGATACGGGTGGGGGCCGACAACTGAGCCGATCAGGTAGTACGTGTCCCGGACATTTGCCACCCAGTCGCGAAGAGCCTCGTTGATCGCATCCTTGAGCGTCCTTGTCCCGGACTTAACCGGGATCACTTTTGCCCCCATCAGCTCCATCCGGAAAACATTGAGTGCCTGACGTACAGTGTCTACCTCGCCCATGTAGACTTCGACGGGCATACCAAGGGCTGCACCGACGATCGCTGTTGCTACCCCGTGTTGCCCGGCCCCGGTCTCGGCGATAAGTCGTTTTTTGCCCATCTTTTTGGCAAGTAATGCCTGACCGAGGGTATTGTTCAGTTTGTGTGAACCCCCGTGAACGAGATCCTCGCGTTTGAGATATATCTTGCAGCCGAGTTCCCGTGAGGCATTCGGGCAGAAGGTGAGCGGTGTCTCGCGCCCCGCGTATTCCGTCTGCAATGCTGCAAGGTCGCTCGCGAACCGATTATCATTCCTCACTTTTTCATACTCCCCCTCCAGTTCGATGAGTGCGGTCATAAGCGTCTCGGAGACGTACTGTCCGCCGTATTGTCCGTATCTTCCCTTTTGTATCATATTACACTCCGAACTGCTGCAATGAACCCGGCAATTTTTGTATGGTCTTTGATACCCGGTGCCGTCTCGATGCCGCTTGCCACGTCCACGGCATACGGGTGTACCTGCCGGATGGCATCTGCCACATTTTCCGGAGTGAGCCCCCCGGCGAGTACTACCGGGATTTTGGAATGGCGTACTGCTTCCCGTGCATAGGAAAGATCATATGTTTTTCCCTGCCCGTGGCTGTCATCAACGATCACGGCATCGCAATCATCCGGCAACGGGTCCCCCCGTCCAATAACCCGTATCACCGCAACGCCCGGATCTTCATCGAACACGAATGGGTGTGATATCTGGATAGCAGACGGTCTGAGTGCGAGCATTGCCTGGAGGTCAACTTCTGATTTCGTGTGAGAAACGGCGACGGTTGCCGTGAATGGTCCAACTGCGTCGAAGATTTCCCGTGCCCGTTCCGGTGTCACGACCCGCCGGGAAACCCCCCCGGAAAAAACTACAACGCCAATGGCGTCTGCTCCCGCACTCTCTGCAAACCGTGCATCAGCCGGCATTGTGATTCCGCAGCACTTTATGCGCATACGAACTCCTCAAGTTTCTTCTCCGGGCGCCGGTGAATCATAATCGATGAACCGATAAGAAATGCATCGCAGTAGGGTTTCATCTCCCGGATATCATCGGCTGACCGCATACCACTTTCTGATATGATTGTTCTGCCTGTGGACCGGACTCTTTCCGAGAGAAGGCGGGTAGTGGAACGGTCTATGGTAAGCGTCTCAAGATTGCGGTTGTTTATCCCTATCAATGCTGTGCCAGTGGTTAGTGCGTTTTTCACTTCTTCCGCATTGTGGACCTCGACTAGCGGTTCGAGACCATATTCCAAGGCGAGATCGACAAATACCGGAAGGCGCTCTTTGAGAACCGCTGCGATCAGAAGCACCGCATCAGCACCGAGCGCCCGCGTTTCGGCGATCTGCTGTTCGTGGATGATGAAGTCCTTTCTGAGAACCGGGAGGCTTACTGCTGATTTCACCCGGGCAATGTCCTTCCCTGCTCCCCCGAAGAAATACGGTTCGGTCAGCACTGAGAGTGCGACACATCCCCGGCCGGCAAGTGCGCCTGCCATCATCGCCATGTCCACGTTGCGGCGGATGATGCCCCGACTGGGCGAAGCACACTTGATCTCGGCGATCACTGCATTCCTGCCGTTTCTGNNGTTGCCGGGAGGCGGGCAACCCGTTTTTCCGTGCGCCTGATGATCTCATCAAGGATCATGCCACACCCTGCGTTGCATCTACCAGTGCGTCGAGCCGGGCAGAAGCGCTCCCGGAATCGATCGAAGAAGCGGCACACCGGATCCCTTCATGAAGGTTTCCTGCCCGCCCTCCTACATATATCGCAGCTGCCGCATTCAGCAGTACAATATCCCGGGCCGCACCATGTTCACCCTTCAGGACCTCGCGGATAATCCGGGCATTATAGTGAGGGTCGCCACCTGCGATATCTTTGAGTTGGGCGGGAGCAATACCGAACGTATCGCAACGGATGGTGTACTTCCGGACCATCCCGCAACTGAGCTCGGCAATAACTGTCTCACCTGTTGTTGTTATCTCGTCAAGTCCTGATCCATGCACGACCATCGCCCGAGGGAGCCCGAGTATCCTGAGTACATCGGCCAGTGTACCGGCGAGGTCTGGCCGGTATACTCCAAGGACCTGTGCCTGGGCTCCTGCAGGATTCGAAAGCGGACCCAGTATGTTGAATACCGTTCTGCATCCGATCTCCTGTCGTGCTGTCATGACATGTCTCATTGCAGGGTGGTAAATCGGGGCAAAGAAAAATGCAATGCCAACGCGTTTTACTATCTCTGCCTGCACTGCCGGATCGACTGCCGGATTTACCCCGAGTGCCATCAGGACATCTGCCGAACCACACCTGCTGCTCATCCCCCCATTGCCATGCTTGACGACCGGACAACCGGCACCCGCTGCGACAAGGGCTGCTGCGGTGCTGATATTGAAGGT
>PMDE01000016.1 GCA_003154335.1 Methanoregula sp.
ATTCCATTACCAGGAGGCCGGGGAGTTGGTGGAAGTATCTGTAAACTGTACGGTCAGCGGGGCTGTGCCGGAGGTCTCCGATGCATAAAACGAAGCGACCGGCGCTGCACTTACCGTAATATAACCGGTCTGTGTTGCCGTGTTTGCTCCCGCTGCATTTGTCGCAGTGAGCGATACCGGGTAAACACCTGCAGTTGTGTACGTGTTGGAGGGATTTTCTGCAGTGCTGGTGTTCCCGTCGCCAAAGTTCCAGGACCATAATTTCGGGGAATTTGCAGAAGTATCCGTGAACCCGACCGTGAGAGGTGCAGTACCGGAAGTCGGACTGCCGAAAAAGCTCGCAACCGGGGGAAGCGGTGCAGTTGTAGCAGTTGTTACCGGCACGGTGGTTGCTGTTGCAGTGACCGTGGTATTAGCCGCAGCTGCCGGCAGGATAATACCTCCGATACAAAATAACCCGACGCAGATCAACAAAAGGCCACGGGAAGGGAAAAATCCCCGACGGTACATGCCAGCCTCCTTATTGTGGCGGGGTCCGTGTAGCATTATAACTCCCCATCCTGGTACGATTTACGGCGGAAATTCCCAGCGCATCGCGGAGCTGCTGTTCTGTTACTCCCAGATTCTGTGCCGTATCCGTGAGATTCCATCGGTNNCTGGGGGCGGGTGCCATTGCCCATGGTGCGGTTACGATACTGCCCGGAATATGAACCTGCCTGGCCGGCAGTCACTCCGGGGTGTCCTGGTTCCTGGACCGAGGGTACGGTATTCCCGGACTGCTGATCCTGAGTATTGTCAGCACTCTGGACACACCCTGCTGTCATAATTCCCGCTGCAAGGACCAGCGAAATTATGAGTACGATACAATCTGTCTTCTTCATGACCTCTTCCTTCTTTGATGCGAGTGTCTTCAACCACTATTATGTTGATGAGCTATTAAAAGTATTTCATAAACGACATATTGTTGTATCTGCCCAACATATTGTTACTCATAGATTGCATATTGTGATCCATGAACAACGTTGATTGTTGGTATTCACCAGCCGGTAACAGGACCGGTAGCGGCATTCGTCCATGCGGGGATCTTTTGAATGGATAAAAAAGATTGATGAACAACCAACCTCAGGTATCGGTGATAGCCGGCACATTTTCTTCGAAGGTAAAAACGTCCTCGATATTTACCCCGAAATAGCGTGAAATTTTAAACGCAGGGTTAAGGGATGGCACGTACCTCTCGTTTTCAATGGCTATTATCGTCTGGCGGTTGACACCGATAGCTTTAGCAAGCTGTTCCTGTGTTCATGCATTGCCCGGAAATACCCTGATCTTATTCCTCATCGGTCTCAAAATTCCCGTATTTTCTGGCATAATAAATCCTGAAACCAACATACAAAAAAATCATAAGGCAGAGGAGTCCGAGCTGGATATATCCCATCATCCGCGGTGACAGTATATCCGGAGGAGGTAATAATGCAGTATCCCAGGGGAATGTCGGGACATGAAGCAGTTCCATAACTGCTAAAATTGAAACTGCAAGAATACAACCCAGAAGATCTGCGTCGTGCGCAAAGTAGCCTGTTCGGTTATCTTCGCATCAGTTCATCCTCGATTTTATCCGTAACCTTTCTCTTTGTCAGGTATACCACTACGATTCCAATAATGAAGGCTGGTTCAATTAAGAAGGCTGCATGAAGCTCAATGGAATACCAGAAAATGGCGAGAAGGGCAACAGCAATAATACCGGATAAAAGGTAAAAGGTATTTTTTTTTCATTGTTATCGCTGCCCTGGTAATGCTGGTTTTTCACCGGACGTGACGATTTTACCAGTACATTATGTGTCGCACTTCAGGGATTACTACGGTCTGTTTTCTGTCTGATTGATACTGTATTCATTCTTGTTAATGTTACTTACATAGGATATTTAGAAACTTATAAATGTCAAAATGTCGTATATGAGCTACATGGTGTATGCTTAGCACTACACCAACCCCGGTTCAGGAAACCGGGAGTACGAAACGGCAATGAACAAAATCCTCAAACGTACTGTTGCGGTCTTCTCCGAAAACTTGCCTCGTCATTGGTACGGCTGGTGCTGTTACGGATGACGGATGGGAACCGGAAACAAGTCGAAGGATAAGGCCGGGCGGTCCGGACTCGTAAAAATGCGGCTGCCTGACTGCGAAACGGTACGATGTACCGGCTCTCACCGCATCGGTTACGAGCGGAGATTTCAAGACCGCCGTGAGATTGGTAAAAAGTTCAAAAACTGTACACCCGGTTGCATTTCCTGCATAATTGCAGGAGATGACAACGGTAGCCGGGCTGGCAGAGGAGGTATAGAAAAAAAACAGTACTTACAAAAACCTCTGTTCGTTTCAATCCTCTATAATTTTTTATTCGTAAATTCAGACACCCAAAAAAAAATTTAAAATCTGGAAGATCGGAGGATGGAAAAAGACCTTCCTCTCCTCTGAAATTCAACGTATAAGGTACAGGAATGATCGCGATTTCCATGACATTGACCTTTAAAATGAAATTTACCGGGGTGGCGTGAGCTCCATGTCCGTGTTATTGAAATTTTACCTGCAAAAGGTGATGTCAAAGATAATTCCGGAAAAGGTAATGCAACAGAAGATCCGGAAAACCAGGAAAAACAGGCGGATCCATTAATCTCCAAACCCTGGCAGAAATCCCTGTGGTTCTACAAACGAAGCTTGAAGGAAAATCGTTGCACATTCGTTATTGTGGCAATGGTAATAGCAATTCAATCATAAGAGGAATATAAACCGGATCACGTTCTTTCGATTGAACGCCTTCACCATTGACTGCAGGTACATTAAAAAAACCAGGTGTATTGACCGTTTTCAAAAAAAGTGATAAAGAGATAATCTCACCGTGGCTAGTATGAAGGTCAGGAACTGGGATTTGTGGATCGGCGTCTGGTCAGGAATACTGATTATCAGTGTTGTCAACATTGTGTTGATTATTGCAGGTCGCAATCAACCCTTATATGATTGGTATATCCTCGGAGTTTCAATTATTGTATTGATTGTAATTACCCTGTTGAGAAGCCGGTCAAAAATACAATAAAATCCGGAGATACATCAGACAATCTTTTGTCCATATACGGTTTTTAAAAAAACGCGAGTCTTTTAGCCCTTCTTAACGATATGGTTTTTATGTCAGAAACGATGTTATCCATTTCTTCGATTCCCGTCATATACTCGTGATCCGTACAATACATACCCGACTCCCACCAAAATGAGAATATACTCACCGGCCGTAACGGCAGGCGGTGGGGGGACCGTGAAGAAAAACAGTGCCTGGTCGGCGGGCGCGATGAGGAAAGAGAGCAAAGCATCGATTACCGCCAGAACGCCTGCGACTTTTGGTCTTTGGGACAGCACCAAAACCAGTCCGGCAATCGGAATCAACAACCCCACGGTCACAAAAAATGCTGCGAACGCCAGGGTCCGAAGTTCATTCATACGGGTCTCGAATCCCAACGGAGTCAGCAGGAAGCCCAGAATGAATCCCACTGCAAACAAAACTGCCAATACCCTCTCCGAATTCCCTAAAGACGTCCACATCTTAGAAACTGAAGACATTTCTATTCTCCTCCACTTTTAATTCTTAATACGATATATCCCGATACGGGAATGTAATATATTTACGGAAAAGATCTATCAGGTTTCGATGATCCTGAATTATCAACGCAGCCCTCTCCCCCCTGACAAATATCATCCTCTATCTCGTAATGTTCTGGTTGAAAGAAAGATTACGGGTTTTTTAAAAAACATGCAGTCTTTTAGCCCTTCTCAACGATAACGCCAAGAAGGTGAAAATGGAGGGGGGCCTCTCCTCTTTTCCTACTCGGTCGTCTTTCCGTCGAAATGCTCTTCCTTTGCAAGGGCTTCCTGTTTTGTCTTCCGCACAACTTTGTCAAGGTGATTTGGCGGGGAATAGATTGTGTACAGCTTCAGGGCAGCAGTCTTTGAGGTGTTTATCACGTTATGCGCCGCACCGCACGGGACTATAACCCCGCCGCCATCCTTGACCGCATGTTTCTTCCCATTGATAACGACAGAGCCGTTCCCCTCTTCGAATCGGAAGAACTGGTCAACGGTATCATGTGTTTCCATACCAATATCCTCCATCGGTTTGAGGCTCATCAACACGAACTGACAATTTTCTCCGGTATAGAGTACTCTGCGGAAATCCTTGTTCTTCCTTGTTTCTTCTTCGATATTTGCAACAAACCCGGACTTCACCGTTTTGTGGGTACCGGTTTTTTTGGTACCGGACTCTTTTTTGGCTTTCACTCCGGTAATTTTGAGGGTTTTAGAGGCAGCAACCTTTGCACCTGCTGAAACGGCTTTTTGAGCACCGGCTTTTGAATCATGAGATAATTTGTACGATGCTATGCCTGCGTGTTTGTGGGGGTTATGTGCGTCGGCCATTGCATTATCTGGTTCGGCCGAGTGACCACCGGTTTTTGCATCATATACAATTTTGTGAGATTCAGTTCCTGCTTTTTTGCTCAAGGAACGGGTGGGTGCCTGTGTCTCATTTTTTCCTTTTTTTGCAGTCATTTTAGCAGTATTCTGCATGGAACGGGCAGCGACCTTTGCATCATCTGAACCTGCATGTGAATCTACCCGACCATGACGGAGGGGTTTTTTGGCATTTACTTTTGGGTTGTCTTTCATTTTGTTTTCAACTCCTTTCCTGATATATACTAAACAATCCACACTGGAGGGGGAAAGTATAAACATCATACCTGTTGTTGCAAAATTTGTCACA
>PMDE01000081.1 GCA_003154335.1 Methanoregula sp.
GCTGTTGCGATAATGGGCCTTAAAGGAAATGAAATTGTCGTGAACTATCAATGCTGACTATTTAAAAGTCCCGCAGATGCAACAGGACCTGTCCAGATGGTTCCATTCTCCAGCTGACGGATGATCCAATGAATCTTTTTATTGGTTAATTTCCTTACAATGGTTATTGAAAGTTTTGTGAAATTATTTCGGGATAGGACGTCCCCGGATGTTTGGGTTTACGATTCTATAAAATATTTTTTATTGTGATATTTATTGTTTCTATATTTCCTCCTTCAATTTTCCGATGCTTCGGATTCCGGGACCTCCGTTTCTGATGGGGGGGTTGTCTCGACTTTCCACCACAGCCCTGCTATAGAGAAACCGATAAAAATAATTAGGAGAAGAGAACTCCAAACATTCTCGTCTATCCGCAGGTTAATCGGAATAGTCATTCCCACCATATCGTTTATCGTTCCAATGATGAGGGCTGCGACAAGGAAAAGAATACCTCCAATAATTCCACCCAGAATTACTGCAGCTATAACTCTCAGCCATGCAGGTTTTGCTATTTTTCTGTTCATGGACATCCTTTTACCCCATTAATATTTAGTAATTGGGATCGTGTCGGTGAACTGTCAGGTTACCGGATTTTTGATAATTAAATCGCTAGTTTGTCACAATAAGAAATTTGATGCGCATTTTGTCTGGTTCTAAAAAAAAATGGAAATCTATATCAGACAACAATCACGGTATAAATTTTTCATTCTACCTCTCATAATATACTCCTTTACCGAAGAAGTGAACAATGTAGTGGAAGGACTAGCCGTGTGGATCACAAGACCATTCAGCACAAAAACGCCAGCGCCATCCATATTGCCCACGACAAACGCGATTGCAGTAAAAATGCTGAGTTCTCCCCGCCGGGTCCCGTCAACCACTGTCTGCTAATACGGTGCAAAATATCACTAGCGTTTTTGGTTTTTCAGGGTTTCAAGATCCCTTATTCAAGATCAAAATTCAATTTTTAATCATAAAATCAGGAGGCCGCGGGAAAATTTAACCATTTTAAAATGATAATCGCGTTTAAATTCAGTAATACTTGGTGGTTTTTGGAAACTTCTATCCTATCCCGAAATCATTCGACATCACATCTAAATACCGATGTGGGCAAATTATCGAATCGGGATATCCAGTGGATCATTCGACAATGGGTAAAGGAGAAGCCTGTTGTTGAAATTGCCTGGTATTTCCAGATTACCCGTTAACGAGTGTATCAGCGCATCAACCTGTTTGAGAAGCGGGTCCCGGTAATCTCTATGATGAAAGTGACGCCAGTATCGTTGTCAGAATTACCTCTTCCTGCTTCAACATCTCCCGGAAATCCATATTGTCAGTATCGGCAATCTCTGCACGTAAATCGGAAATGTAACTATCTAACGTCTTTTTTTAAAGTTAATACTTAAGTTTGCGTGAGATTCAGCTGTGTCATTGTCATTTTTGCGATCTGTCCATCCTGGTGATACTAAAGATACCTGTATTGCAATCCAACCTTATTAAATAATGAATTTGGGCTCTGCAGGGCTCTATAGAACTCCACCTTTCGAACTTTTTCAGAGATAACTTCAGACCCTACTATCTCTGTAAAGTTCGGATGAAGAGAACAACAAAGATCGTAATAAGCGAGAGTATCGGTGAGAGCGAAGAAGACTGTCGGAGTGAAGTACCCGGGGAAGTTGAAATCGTAGTTTGAATGTCCGTAATGTTGTGGAATTTGTAGTTCGGGGAGAGGTGGATTAAGCGGGTGTTATCCAAACGCTCATCTTCCTCAAGCTTGCAGTCGCCGGGCACATCACGATTTATCTTGCCCGCACCGGCCAGCAGCATTTCTGGGAACGTCCGTTCCCCTCGCTTGCTCTTTTTGGCACCGCAGAAATTACCCAGATCGGCGCAACCCTTATCGCGATCTATGGGATCTTCGTCATGACACCAATCGGATGGGGACTTGCGCTTATTGTCTGGGGGTATGCTTTTGTGGCCTTCGTGATAAGTGACCAGATCAAGGTCTGGTTATTCAGGAAGATCCGTCCCTATTCATGATCTTTTTTTCTGATGCATACTCATTATCCGACTCATCATTTCCCACTCCTGTGTTTCAAAATCTGCGATTCACACGAAATAATAAATATCGTATCGGGGATTATGCAGTGATATTACCATGATTGAAAAACTGCCGGAGAGCTCAGGGAATATCCTCGGATTCCGGATCTGGGGGAAACTGACCGAATCTGACTACCGCGACCATCTTGATCCAGAGCTGGAAAAGGCCATGAAGGAATACCCGAAGATCAGGGTCGTATGGGTCATGGAGAACTTCGAGGGCTGGACGGTCGGGGGGGCCTGGGAAGATTTCCTTCTCGGGATGAAGTTGTCGAAATTCGAGAAGATTGCGTTGGTCATTGACGAGAGTTGGGACGAATGGATAACCCTGCTGTTTAAGGCTTTCAGCACCGTGACCCGGACCGAACTCAGGTTTTTCAAAAAGGAACGACTGGCCGAAGCCTGGGAATGGATAAGGGCGTAAGACAGGACCGTCCTTAGAGAAAACCAAGGTTATACCTTGGCTCTCTTCTATTAATGGACGTGCTGGGATGGGACCAGCAATAAACGAGGGGATATTCGGATCTGCAGACATCATCCATCGGGAGAAATATCTCACACTATCAACCGAAAAAGCTGTTCGGGAAGTCTCTCAAAGCCAGAAAATACCGGCTCCAGGTCAATGAGATTAAAATCAAAGTGATCTTCTGAAATTTCTCAAGATTGATGAATTCATTCTCTCTTCTGATGATCCTTGAAAAACCCGATAAAGTCAAACTTCTTTTATTCGTGAATCTCATCCAGAGCCGGATATTTCTTAATCATTAAATACAACTTCATCCTCAATACCCTGTTGAGGGAATGTCGATGCCACCATTCGCGTTAGATGTAGCAATACTTGTGTTTGAATATCTCAAAATAATTGTTGCATTTGCCGCTGTTGTGCTGGCAATACGATGGAAAAGGAATGAATTCCTTGCCGGCCTGTTTTTCCTTTTNNTTCGGGTTCATCCTGCTGGCAATCGTTTTTTTTATTCTTGGGATGAGGCCGTCTGGGCTGATACTACAGGAATCCGACTAAGGTTCATGATTGCCGGGGAGGTTTTTTTGAAGCCTTTGAACACGGGTAAGTAATTTCCGTCAAAAAAAAGACAATAGAGGGGGATACCGGGTTCCCATAAGATCAGTCCAGGTAAACAGGATTGCCCTGATCACAGACAAGGAAGCAGTTTCCTGTAACCATGGAGATATAGAAATATCTTTGACTTTACTCCGTGATACGCAGTGAAGGGAAGGGCAAAAAATGTCGATGCAGAATAGTTAATAAGTATGGTGAAAGAATATCGGCTGGATCGGGTATTCCATGAAAGAAAAAAAGTTCTCATCTCCATTGGGTAGAATCCGGACAGACCCCGTGGTTCAAAACCGGGGGATTTCAGCTGATCACTATGACTGAATTAAACCGTTCATTAAGTTTCTGGGGAGCCACCGGGATTGGTATTGGTGCGATTATCGGTACCGGAATATTTGTCCTTATCGGGGTTGCATCAGGAATTGCCGGGCCGGCAGTTATCCTGTCATTCATCATCGCCGGTTTTGTTGCCCTGCTCTCCGGTCTTTCCACTGCTGAACTTTCCTCATTCATCCACGAAGCCGGGGGGAGTTATATTTATACGACAAAAGCATTCGGAGACTTTCCCGGTTTCGTTGTAGGCTGGATGAAATCATTTGACTATATTGTCGGAGCCAGCGCCGTAAGTGTCGGGTTCGCCGCGTATTTTTCCTATTTTGTCGGCATCCCGGCAACAACCGTGACGCTCGTGATCGTTGCAACCTTGTGGCCGCTCATCCTCATGCTGTTGAACCTCAAAGGAGTAAAGGAAGCATCCGGAACCAACAATCTTCTGGTTGCCCTGAAAATTCTTGCACTGTTGATATTTATCATCGTAGGTGCTGCCGCCCTGTTCACCAGCGGTAACTATACGAATTACCATCCCTTCCTGCCGACTGGTTTTTCCGGGGTTATGTCTGGTGCAGCCATCATCTTCTTTGCTTTCATCGGGTTCAATACCATTGCCGTCATGGCCGAAGAGATAAAAGATCCTGAAAAGAATGTTCCCCGTGCTATCCTGTTTGCGTTTGCTGTCTGCACCCTGATTTACATCAGCGTTTCAGCTGTGGCAGTAGGGATAGTAAACTGGCAACTTCTCGGTTCCTCNNCAGTTTGTGGCCATCTCGGCACTCTTTGCAACGACATCGGTGATTATGGCTTCTATAATGGGGGGATCCCGGGCATTGTTTGCAATGGCCCGGCGGGGAGTCCTGCCGGATGTACTGGCAACTATCTCACGCCAGGGAGTCCCGGCATTCACCATCCTGGTGTGCGGGCTTATCATCAGCGGTATCGTTTTGGTAACTGGGGGCAACCTTGACTGGCTTGCATCCCTTTTCAATTTCGGGACATTGCTCACCTTTTTCTTCATCAACCTCAGTTTACTCAGGCTCCGCCAGACCCTGCCTGATGCCAGACGGAGCTTCAAAGTCCCGCTCTACCCTTACACCCCGGTCTTTGCCATGATCAGCTGCATTGCCCTTGCATTTTACCTCAACGCCAATGCGGTGATCACCGCCTGCATTTTCTTAACGCTCGGGATTGTCGTTTATTATCTCAATAAAAGAAGGAAGTCATTTCTGAAAACCAATGCCGGCTGATCATTTTGATCCCCAATCGATGGTAAAAGAACCATCCCAACATCTGATCCCATTCCCCTCTCTGGAAGCACCGGACTTATGGTAAAATACTAACCTTAATCTGGTGTCAGGAGCAGTAAATCTGCAATGGTATCCTTACCGAACTCAAAGCAGGCGTTGGTAATCGTGGCAATTGCCATTGTCTTGTTTGTTTTATTAGTACTGCCGGTACTCCAGAAAGGCCCGGTATCCAGCGAGACAAAAGCACTCGCTGCTGTCGAGATCCGGTCCTACCAGGGAAAACCCCTTTCGTCCATCACCGACTTCCGCGAGAATTCTATCCTCGGGCCCCAGCACATCAATGAATCCGATTACCGCCTTACTGTCACGGGTCTCACAACCTCGACAAAAGTCTCCACGTACCGGGAGGTACTCGACAATCACCAGCATTACTCAAAGGTAGTTACGCTCCACTGCGTCGAGGGCTGGGATGCAACAATCTTCTGGGAAGGCGTGCTCGTCCGCGACCTGATCAATGACGCCGGGGCTGACCCCCGGGCGAACACCGTTGTCCTGACGGCACATGACGGTTATACCACATCATTCCCACTCTCGTACTTCATGGACAACGATATCATCATGGCATACCGGATGAACAACGTCACCATGCCGGCCGAGCGGGGCTATCCCTTCGAGCTGGTGGCTGAAGACAAGTGGGGATACAAGTGGATCAAATGGGTCGAGAAGATTGAACTCACCGATGATCCGAGTTACCGGGGATACTGGGAGCAGCGGGGGTACTCAAACACCGGTAACCTGAACAGCAGTTACTTTTGAACCTGGCAATATTGAAAATGATTTAATTTTTTTTATCTCTGAAGAAAGTCTCAAAGAGCCTTTAGTCCCACACTGGTGTATCCTTCAAAAAACGTGATTGCTGTTCATAAGGTTGTAATGTCTGAAAAAAGGATTAAGGAAATTTTCCCCCTTGCGTTGTCTTCCATCCTTAAGATGGTGACACCTACTGGATATACGCGATTAACTGGAAAAAAATAGTGTTTCTCCAGTTTCAAAAAAATCGGATTTCTGCCAAAAAAGCGAATGTTATTTTCCCGAAAGTACATGAAAAGTATGGGTATCAAAAAATATGGTGAGTGCACTAAGTTTTCCGTTTTTCACACTCCATAGTTCAGCGACGTCGCCATTAATTTTCTTTCCCTGAGGAAATACCAGGTCATAATTGCCGATTACACATGCCCGGTCCCCCTCAATAATCATTTCTTTCACCCGCATGGTCGAAAAGGTCCGGGAGAACCTTTCGATGACCTCTATGTATGCCTGTTTGCCCACGAGGGGAACGGTGTTTGTCATGTCCCCTCCGACATACCTGAAATCATCGGAGAGAACTGATTCCCAACCGCTTTTTTGCGCAAAACCCTTGTAGTATGTTTCGAGAAGTTCTTTTGTTGTCATCATAGTGTCCATGGGTCGTTACTATCTCTTAAGTAAAATAAATCTATCGTTATTGAATGCTGAGGTATACTTTTGCCCCTCCGCAACTTCATCCCTCATAGTTCTTCACGGTTGCATGGTATTGGAAATCACCAGAGAAAAGTGTTTCCCCGATTAAAAAATGGCAAAATCGGGGAGATCCCGGACTCCAATTTTTATTCTCTATCGTTTACGTTCACGTCGTAACTATTATGTGGAGGTATTCTTCGATCTGAAGAACCAGTTCCGGTAAACGATCGGGGTTGCTACGGTCGTCAGAAGACTCATAAGAACGA
>PMDE01000103.1:0-1709 GCA_003154335.1 Methanoregula sp.
GCGATGTACGCATCCCCCCATTTTTTAAGCATCTCGAGGCCCTGCTCAACCTGACTGCGATACACGCTTCTGACCGTGGAAAGTTCATTTTTTAAGAAATCATCATCAGGGACACCTGAATCTATTGCGTTTGCATACCGGTTCAGCATGCTTTTAAGATTAGTATTGTTAGTCCTGTCCGCTACTATCCCGAGGGCTTCGGAATAGCTGTAACTCCATTTCTTGACAAAAGTGTCCACTTTGGTAATATACTTTGCTGAAATGTACTCCTTCCGGTTTGACGCGTAGGCAAAGATCTCCGGGCGGGAGGCGTTGGCAATGGCAAGCGATGCCATGTAGGTGTTCAGGAAGAGGAGATCTGCCCCCATTTTCCTGTCTTCGGTGATCTGGGATACCTTCTCTTTTAATCCCTTTATGTGAGAGGCAAACGGGATTTCCCTGGCTTCCGGTTTTTTCTCCACCCCCATCGTGTTTTCAGCCATATCAGGAACCAATCTTTAAGAGCCCCTGCTTCTTGATCTTCGTCATCATGGAGAATAAGTCCCAGAACTTGGTGTATCCTGCTTTGTGAAGCCGTTCGAGAATCTTTGCTCGTTTTTCAACTTCAAGGTAGATCTCTGATTTTTTGCTATCCGGCATACCGAGCATAGTTGCGATTTTATTTTCAAGTAAATAGGAGCTCCCCTTTCCTGACCAGATAAACGTGTCAGTGATAGGTTCCCAGGTGAACATCTCGACAAACGTGAACCCCTGTGTTTCGGCATTAAAACCTACCAGTTCGTTGCAACTGATCATCCGTCGGACCAGCTGGCCATCNNGGCCGTTTGACCGCACTCTGGATGATCACCAGGTTGAGGTTATCCACATAGGTCTTGGGAATATTGATGGGGTCCCCACAGAGACGCTGGATGAGTTTTTCCACCGACGCTGCATGGAAAGTACTCATTACCGGGTGACCGGTCTGCATGGCACCGAAGGCAACCGCACCTTCAACCCCCCGTATTTCACCNNACAAGGATCTGGTTGGGACGCTGACGCAGTGCAGCCTTGAGCAGGTCAAACATTGTCACTTCTCCTCCCGCAGCTGAACCTCCCGTTCCCTCACCTTTTCCCTTTGCAAGTGCTACTTCCCGGATCCAGTTCCGGTGAGGAACATTCAGTTCAGGTGTATCCTCAATGGTAACTATCTTATTTTCCGGGGGAATAAAACCGGTGATTGCATTCAGGAGTGTTGTCTTCCCGCTTGCGGTTTCACCGGAAACGAAGAGTGACATCCCGTATTCCACGCAGATCCATATGTAAGCGGCAGCCAGGTAGTCAAGACCATTACTGTCGATAATATTGAGGATACTCAACGGCACTTCGTTCACTTTACGGATGGAAAAATTGCTCCCGTGCCGGCTGATGGCGGTTCCGTATACGATATTGATACGTGAGCCGTCGGGAAGAGTAGCATCAACAATAGGACTACGGTAGGTGATGGGACGTTTAATCCTTTCTGCGACTTTCACGACAAACTCGTCAAGCTCACTGGATACTTTGAACTCTATCACCGATTTTAAGCCTTTGAAAATCTTATGTTCGATAAAGATGGGACCGACACCATCACAGGATATATCTTCAATATACGGGTCGGAAAGGAACGGTTTCAGTACCCCCATATCGATCTTATCCCGGATCAACAGGTACTCGATTGCCCGGTATTCTTC
>PMDE01000103.1:1718-5241 GCA_003154335.1 Methanoregula sp.
GCGCCCCCGACAAGAAGGGCAAGGTCCGTTCCCTTTGGCAGGACGACGGTGACAGAAGCCAGCATCTTTTTTATCACATCAGCCCGTTCCTTGTCACTGATCGGATCTTCTTCGAGCCCGTCTATCAGGTTAATGAGTTTGGTCTCAATAACCGGGAGGATCTGGTTCACACTGTGGAGGAAGGAAGGTTCAATCGGGATGTAAAAGTTCCGTACATCATCCGGGTCGGGAAGAATATGGACAAACGTGGTATCATTGACAGGATAGATGATATTGGGACTCTCCATAGTGCGAAGATCTTTTTTCAATTCTGATAAGAAGAGGGGAATTCCATAGGTGTTTACCGGGAAGGTGTGAAGATATTCAAGCAGATGCGGACTGGCTTTAACGTAATCCTTGGCATTCGCCGGCAGCATTTTGTAAAGGGGACTTGATTCAATATCATTATAAAAATCTACATTTGAATCAATAACCTCCCTTTTGAAAGGNNTGGACTTCAAAACTGACCACGTTTCCGGTTGTTTTATGTGCACCCCTGACTTTGATAACTTCCATCACCATTACATACTTGGCCCCGACGAGGGCTTTTTTCATGTTCAGGTGGGCGTCGCAGATTGATCGTATCCGTACGAGGGTATCTTCCTCAAACGCGTACGTATGGAGCGTAACAAGTATGGTCTTGCCGTGATCGACAAGGGATTTGCAGTTCGTAAAGAAGGTAAGAATGTGATCCGTCTCCGCATATTCGGTAAACAGGGTAAGTGAATCGACAATAACAACCTGGGATTTGCTCTCCCGGATATGGGTTATCAGGCGGGCAAGGATACCCACCATCTCTTCTTTCTTCCATTCAAAACCAACCACGTGAAGGGGAAATACTTTGAGATACCCCCAGGCAAAATAGTCCGAGATATCGAGACTCATGGACTCCATCTGTTTGATGAAACTTTTGCTGGTATTCTCGGTGGTGAAAAGATCGACGGACATCCCTTGTTTCATCGCGCCCCAAACGATCTGCTGGGTAAGCACACTTTTGCCGGTATCATTTTCCCCTTCTATGAGAGTGAGAGATTCAAGGGGCAGGCCATCGGCAATTTTCTTATCCAGTTCCATGTTGCCAGTCGAGATGATCCGCCGGTCTTCCCCCCCCATCAGATCAGAAATGTTTGCCATCAGAACTCCTCGTTGTCATCAGGGATAGGTCGTCTGAGCATTAATCCCATTGCCTGTTGTCACCTGAAACCAAACCGGGCTTTCACCGGTGAATGTAGCCCAGATCCACATCTTCTCGCCGGGATCCAGCTGGCCTGGATGGATCGTATCCGGGACAATGTTACCATAAATGCACCATGTCCCTGCTGTCCCGCAAATACCACTGGTATAGGTAAGGTGCTGGTATCCCCCGGACTCCCCGCCATTCTGGATTAGTACATCCATATGGGTAAAGTCACCTATCATCTCGTTGCCGGTATTTGTGACGCTGAAATTCAGCCCCTGTCCTGAGATTTGTACCTCAGATTTGTCCAGTGCGATACTGGTTCGCAACCTTGCTTCAGTGAGCTGGGCCAGATCCTTCTGGGCAGTGGCAATAGTTTCTCCTGCAGTAAGTGTCCCCCCGACGATCACATATGCAACAATAACCAGCAGCACGATTCCCACTGCGGCCCCGATAATTTCAGCAACGGCCATGCATTATCAGCTCACCGTGAATTCAGCAGATCTCCAGATACCGTCAGGAAGGGCGAACTGGAAATATACCTTGCTTCCTGTGGAAGGTATTGGCGTTTTGAACGAAACTTTCACCGTTTCACCGGGATCCCAGAACTGGTTGTTGTTGAGATTATATTCCGGATTTGTGAAGGTCTCGGTCCACTGGTTCATAACCGGGGTGACATTAGTATGGGCAAGATGTTCGAAACTATCGGTTGCACCACCAAAGACATCGGCCCGCTGGATATCCGAGATCGATATTTGTTCGCTCCCGATATTTTTCATCCATACCTGGGCTGTACCTGGAGATCCGGAAGAAGCATACGTTGCAATAATTTTAAAATCAGTGCGGATCCGAACGTCAGATTCGTGGGTTGTTGAAGAGAATGTACCTGCCATCGTGGATATAACCGGGTATACCGCATTTATCAGGACAGCTGAAGCGACCACTGCTGTGATCAAAAATAATGCAGTAGTAATGGTCTCGGCAGACATCTGGTTAGATCCTGTCGGGTAAATTCATCCATTCTTCATCTTTCTCTTTCTTCGAAGAAGCCTTGTTCTCAGTCAGGGAAACCCTGGGAAGTTCAAGTCTTTCTTCAATGCTTCTGACCATACCGGCTGGAATATTCTGGCGCTGTTCCATCATCACTTCGATCATATCGCGGTCAAGTGAAGTATCGTTTGGTGCAAGAATCCTGTTCAGAGAGTAGAGTTCAGATACAAACTCATCAGGACCGACTTCATGCTCTTCTCCCAGGTTTGCGGGCATAAGTCGTGAGATCTCACGGATCTCATCGCAGGATTCTTTGGATATATATCCCATTGCCCGGTAGGATTCAAGAATAATTTCCAGGCGGTCATGCCCGATTTTTTTAACAGACTGTTGTGTCCATTTAAAAAGCTTGTATACTTTCTGAAGCCGGAGTTTCTCGACAGCTGGTTCGGGAGCAGGCTGCTGAACCGGGACTGGTTTTTGGGGTATAACGACCTGCGACCTGAAGAGTGCAAGCATCTGTTCATCCAGCATTTTCCTGCTTTCATCTTGTGGCGGGGTCACGGGTTCGGGATTACTCTCTTTTTTTGCAGCTGCTTCATTTTTTTCTTTTGCTGTATCAAGTCGGGATTCACGATCTACAAGGGCAGCTTCCCGTGCTTCCAATGCAGTTTTTCTGGCTTCTTCAGCTTCGGTTACCGCGGGCGACGGGGTTGCCGGTACACCGACACTGGCAGAACCGGAAACCTCCAGGTTAAACGGGTTTTCCAGCTCGTTCATCCGCTCACGGATGTCCATAAGGAGACGCTTGATGGAGGTTTTGATAAGGTCAACTTCGCGCTCCAGGTTCTGGAGNNTTGACTTCCGGATCATCTTCTGATGCGGCAGTAATGATATGATCGACCTGGGACTGGTTCACTGCCATGATGGTTCTATTTGTTATATTTCATTCATTCCTATTAAACATTTTGATAATAAATTTACAATAATTGATGGTTATAACAGAAAAGAAAAAAAATTTGACAGTATATTTTCGCAAAATGGCCGGCGCACTTCCCCCGACAGGTCCTTTTGCCGGTAAATTTTTGCCCAAGAACGGCAGGCAAACAGAACTGGAACTAATGTTATTGATTTTCGTATTTTTTCACTTACCTTGATTTTGTTTCTGGAAGAGATTAGGTCGTTTGATACTATTACGGTATTTGTGAGAAATAATTAAAACGATGCAGAAGAATCGTATGGAGTTATCTCTTTCCCACGTTTCGTTTTTAATCAGGGTATAGTCCCATTCCAGCGACTAAAAATATCGTTTTTGTT
>PMDE01000076.1:0-149 GCA_003154335.1 Methanoregula sp.
TATTAGATAGCAGTATTTTGAGGACTGAAAATATATTCCTTTACCTCGTGAGGATACGCATATCTATATATAGTGACCCTTCCTTTGACAAATTCACGTCTTGGATAACACACAGTAATTCTCCGTCCCGGACAATAACTGGTGAAATA
>PMDE01000076.1:244-4262 GCA_003154335.1 Methanoregula sp.
CTTTTGCAGTCATTATCCGAAGGTTGTTCGGACTGGTTTTCAAGATGGTGTCAAAACAGGCAATTGCCTCCGTGAATTTTCCCAGTTCATTCAAAGCATATCCTTTATTCGCAAGCGCAAAGATGTAGTCCGGATCAAGTGAAAGGGCCCGGTCAAAACATTTGATTGCCTCCTCAAACCGGTGAGTTTTTCGCAGGGTGTATCCTTTTTCAAACCAGACAGAAGGGATTTTCGGGTTGATTGCAATAGCCTTATCATACCAGTTGATAGCGTCGTCATGCCTTCCCAGAGAATAGTATATCTTTCCTTTATTCTCAAGAACGTCTGTATTTTTACTATCGGTTTCAAGTAATGTATCATAAATTGCAATCGCTTCATCATACCGACCAATTCTCATGAAGTGGTGGGCTTTCTCATTCAATGCAGATATGTCCATATCCTCTCATGATACCATAAACATCCGGTCTCAAAATACCTTCCGGAACGAACAAAAAAATTTTCAAAAATTGCTGTTCAGGTAAGGAAGGAGCNNTTGGTATCCTGAATTGATCATGAGAAGATTATTAACTTCATGATGAATTGGTCAGGTATCCGGGAATCTTTTTTTTAATAATCTAATTAAGAGACGTTTCTGGAGAATTGCAGATAAGGCAGTTTCAAATGTCATGATGGATTTGCGATGCCTCATTCCCCACATCCCTGACGTTGCGGGGTCGATCGAAGCAGACGGTGTCAGGAACTTTCTTATGGAAAGAGTTTAGAAGATCCGCAGGGTCTAGAGGGTACTTTCCTCGGGCTGCCTTTCCATCGTGGCGAGAGAGGAAGTCAACCTCACAATACGGAAATAAGAATTTATAAAATAGGATTTTTACAGACTTAACAACAAATTATTGTAATTATCGTGAGCTCCAAAGATCTCGAAAAGTAAAGATTTTTTAAACACACCCGAGGAAAAAGATTGTATCCAAATTAAAATAAATCTGAAAATACCATGAAAATATTTCAAGTAATAAATAGGAATATTGAATAAGCGTGCAGATCCTCTCGAATCTGCCGATGAATCGGTTCAGAGTCGTAATCCCGATCCATAACATAACACATTGACCTTCGTATCTCGTGACATCGTCAGAGTAACTTGGATGCATACCGGGTATCGCGGAGCGGCTTTTCGAAACGATGCACCCGGTAATCCCTGTTGATCGGCGTTTACCGAGATCGAAGTTTTCAGGAAATGTTTCCGAGTCTTGCCAGTTCTGGCTAAGTAATAGTGACTCGAATATCCGCTGGTAAATCCGAATGAATCGATTGCGGTGATTGGGATCGGATAGTCGTTACAATAGAACAAATTTAGAGTTTTTCTGAACGCGTGGCGGAGGCACAGGGTTTTTATCCGGCAGAAAAATTTCTGAAGTGTCGTGAAATGGGGGCACCACGGAAAGATCCAATTCCGCTTGGATCGATTCCATGTCCTCAACGTCTTCAATGAAATCCCGATAGTGCTGGTTCCGGTAGTCTTTGAAGAGAATCAGTGCGAGAAGTTGATATTGGGTGTAGATTCTTTTCGAATATTTACAGGAATACGGAGTTATTCATATCGCCTTCACGATCGAAAATGCTCGGATAAACCTGATATTCCGGCTCGCTAATCTTTTAGTCGTCTCCTTGTTATTGACCACACATCAAAGAAAGGAGACAATGTACCTTAGATCTTTTAGTCAGTGGCACTGTCAGTTTTGGAAAGATTTCTACAGAGCAAATAAGCGGGAACAAATGATATCTGCTGATCACAAATGAAAAAACGTACAAAAATTATCCTTAAAAAAAGACATTTTTTAATCAAACAGAGGTGAAAAACCCTGTTTGAGAACATTCCCATACCGTAAAACAATCTTGGGATCAGTTGCACAGACTGGACATACATATTTTTCAGGCAGATCCTCAAATTTTGTTCCCGCTTTGATACCCCGATGTGGTTCACCGCGTTTTTCATCATAGATATAATCGCACATGGAGCAGATATACCGAGTCGGCCGCCACTCATCAAAACCCCATTTGCCGATCCTGCCTTTTCCCTGAAATCCACATACCGGACAGAGATAGGTGTCAGGAAGATCGTCAAATGCAGTCCCTGCCGGAATACCATTGTGCGGCTCACCCCGAAGAGGAGAATAGATATACCCGCAGATCCGACATTTGTATCTCATTGGGGATGATCCTTCTTTTTTTGATGTCCCCTTTTTTCCTGTCGCTTTTGTAACAACTGCCTTCTTTTTAGTCGCGGTTGGTTTTTTTGCCTTTAATTCAACGTTCTTTTTTATTCCTGATACAATTTTTGCCATTGGAATTCACCCACTTAAAACCCTTTGCCAGCACATTTTTCTATAAAGAGCCGGCTATATTGGATGATGGAAACTACCGGCTATTATAAATTGTGTATAGGGCAAGATTAACGTGGAGATTCAAAGAGAAGTGGTAAATTCCTTCAAAAATTTTAAAGGTGTGCTCTATCGGTCAACTTCGACGGGAAGATACATTTTATTCAAGCATTTTTTATATGCCTGAGATAAATATAATCTTAATAGTTTCTCAGATCCTGCTATCGCTAAGCTTATTGTCGCCTTATCAGCATCTTCCTTCTTATTTCTCAGGAGACTCAAAGCATTCGTGACTTGTGCCATCCAATAATTTTTAAACCCATTTTGCGTCGTCTTCACCTTCTTGATTACTGTACCTTTTATTATGATAATCCACCATGTTCCTCATCTGATAATCCTCCCATAACTGCCGAAACTTGGCAAAATATCATATATTTTGGCCTTTAACCTGCCCACTTATCGGAATCGTTAATTCTGATACCCAGGGGGCCTCACCCAAACCATTGCCAATGCTGGTGCGAATTGTCTACTCATCCGGTACGATTGTCGCTAGTTCAGGAAGGATAGCATACCGTAATAAATGCCAAACAGTCAGCACTTCTGAATTACACCAGTCTACATTGCCTGAATTTTTTGTTCCCATGCTCTCAAATATAAATATCTGGGGCACTTACATTTCTGAACTTATTGCTAGATGCGCCTTAAGCGGTGCCTCCTGTCTTTTCCTATTATTTGATCGGATGATAACAATTTCTGTGATAACGCCCGGATCCCACACATCTTTTTCTTGCTTAATGATAACTCCTGATGGATTAAAACCTGTCTGATATCTGGCACAAGCGCTGTTTTCAATAGGAATATCATTATTTTTTAACGTTGCATTATAAGAAACCGGTTTTCAACCGAAAATATATCTGACCAGCAGGCCTGCAATTTTATCCTCTGTCAGGTCATATCTGATAGATCAGACCATGCAAGACATATTTTCCGGAATTATCTATTCGTTTGCTGCGCTGTTCATCATCCTCGACCCGATTTTATCTGTACCCGTATTTGCGGCTATGACAAAGGGTCTTGCACCCGGAGAGATTCACAAACAGGCGTTCATCGCTGTTGCTGTCGCGGGAGTGCTGATGTACCTGTTCCTCATTTTTAATAAAATGATCTTCGATGTTCTCGGCCTAAATATGCCGAGCTTTCAGATAGCAGGAGGTATCCTGCTATTCCTTCTGGGGATACAGGAAGCATTAGGCATTGAAATCGGGCATTGTAAAGAACATACAACAACTGCAGCTGGTGTTGTTATCGGTACTCCGCTTCTTTGTGGGCCCGGCACGATTACTACGGTGATGCTTCTTTCAAGAGATTATGGCCTCCTGATCCCGTTCGTAGCGATTACACTTGCCTTGATTGCCACGTGGCTTGTCCTGTACTATGCAGAGAAGATCCAGCATGCTCTTGGCGATGTTGTAACAGATATTATGGGAAAAGTCCTAGGTATGCTGGTCGCGGCTATTGCAGTAAAGATTATTGCATCTGGTATCCTGGCGTACATTACATTGATATAACGGTTCCGTGCACCCCGGAATTCCTTTTCAAAAAAATGTAATGGAACCACGAAAAACAATTGATTTCAACGCTTA
>PMDE01000076.1:4279-7363 GCA_003154335.1 Methanoregula sp.
TGATAACGCATTTTTGCTTCGCGGAGACCGGGAATACCCAAGTCACTTTCCCGGTTAATATAGATATATTTATTTTTGAGAAATTCAGCGGTTTCTGCATTAATCACTTTGTAGATTCCTTCACAATCCGGGAGCCCTTTTTCAAAATGTACCAACGCGGTTTCAGCATTAAGAGGTTCGAAAAGTGACATGGCACCGATTTTTGAAAAAACCCGGATGATCAATCCCTTCAATGAAAGTTCATCAAAATGATCAATAGCAAAAAAGACTGCTTCCTTTTCATGAGCGAGAACCTGATCATTTTCGCATCCTTTCCATTCGCACCATTCAATCAGGAATCTTTTTACTTCTTCCCAGTTTTGTTTGTTTATTGGTTCAACCGTGCCTGTACAGTTACGCCGGAATTTGTTAATCTGATGACGGATTGTAAGGTATTTTTTTCCTGGAAGTTCGGCAAGGTCAGCAGAACGATAAACATATTCAAAATGATTGTAGTCAGGTACCAGGTTTATGTCCGGGCAGATCCCTCGCATCCAGCTGGCAGTTTCCGTATCGATCAAAACAACAGGTTCACTATCACTTATATCCNNTTGGTGAAAGTATTATCGCTATGCACCTGAGGATAATATTCAAAATGACGCTCAAAAAAATCCCGATCTGCGAGGGTAACAGGTTTAAAATCATCCTGCTTAAGCATCATGGATCACCATGGAACAAGAGTGGAATATGTCTGTCCATGGGGCTAAATCCCAAGGACATGTAAAATTTTTCAGTTCCCGGTTCTGCTATAAGACCGATCCAGGAAACTCCCATTTCAAGGCACTTTTTTACTAATTTTGAAACAATCCGTGCGCCAATTCCCGTTCCCCGGTACTCCGGCATGACAACAAGGTCCTGAATATATCCATCAGAAACTCCATCAGAAATGACTCGCCCCATCCCAATGGCACAACCGGTTTTTGGATCGACAGCAACAGCAAAGAGGAAACTCCCATGGATCAGGTTACGTAGCTCCATGGGATCATATTCCTCTTTCCACCATCCACCGGCACGATACAGGTCAGCAATTTCATATTCATCCCATGCATGAACCAGCTGGACAGGGAGGTTATCTTCCACAGTAATCCCTTTCGCTGGTACTGGTTAAAGGATTTTTCATTCCGGGTATTCACTTCCAAAAAAAACCACGTTTTATTCAGTATCAATTACGGCGAGTTATAAAGCGTTAATATAATCGTCTGGTTTCAGATTCCTGATGGCAGTATCAATGATTGAACCGAGGCCTTTCACGTCCCAGTGTCCGGAATTCAGGATAATTTGATAGATCGAGAGATCGTTGATCTCAATATTATAATAATTGCAATATCGGGCCGCTTCACACCTCTCCCTCTCGAGGGTAATAAGTTCTGCAGTTTTCTCATCAACGATATTATCACGGAAAACGATCCGTTTTATCCGACAGCCGACTGGGGCATAAAGCCATATTTTGAGATCCGCATTTTCTATCATCCAGCCGGATAATCTGCCTTCGACAATAATATTGTCTCGCTGCTCGGCAATCTCTTTTTGCCGGGCATCAATCATTTTATCAAATTTCGGGTTTTCCAGTGCAAAACGACCAAATTCCGCCAATCCCATATTATGCTCATCGGCAAGCTGGCGAAAGACTTCCCCGGCGGAGATCATCGAAAAACCAAGCAGTTCCGAAAGATACCGTGAGAGAGATGTTGTTCCGCTTCCCGGCAACCCGCTCACGGTTATCCTCATTAAAGTCCCCCGATGTTCAGGGATTTCCGTATGATCTGGCTTAAGGTAAGAGAACAGATCATGTACCAGAGGATCCATGCAGGAATAATCCAGATTGCTGGATCATGCAGGCCAACCGTACCTGCATAGGGAAGGGTAATCGTACTCTTCAATTGACTGAGCCTGAAAAGAAGCCAGAAAAAGATTGGTACGGTCAGTACCAGAATATACGCCATCGGCTTGAACTGGTTCTGTGACATCTCAAGCTGTTCCCGCATCATCCGGTCTTTTTTTGTTTCCAGTTTCTTGATCTTTTTTTCATCCTGAGAGAGCTGCGCTTCGCGATATTCAGCCTGAAATTCCTTCATTCTTGCCTGAACTTCAGTCATTTTTTCGTAATCTATTGTGTATTTCTGGATAATTGACGAATATAATCCTGTCAGTGCTGACAGGATCACTATAAGGATATAAAAGGGGATTTTAAACTCTTCAATAAGAGGTCGGAATACCGTATCGATACCCTGCCCGACTCCGACTCGCAGCCACTCAACGCTGTAGGAATACATCATGAGAATCATAAACATGAGCGCGATATACATCCCGTATTTATCCCATACTTTTCCAAAATCCATATATTCACCTTAGTACGGCAGCCATTTCATCAGCCGCGCGTTCGAGTAGAAAATCCGCATTGATTACAATTTTCACGGTGCAACCGGTCAGCATTGCATAAGCAGCAGAAATTGAGCGATTGAATTGCTGGTGTTCAGCTATCGATCGGGAACCTTCTTTGTCCCGTGAACGTGTCTCATCGTTCATACGCCTCAGGAGGATCTGGTCATCATCCGTTTCAACGAGAATGATATGATCAGGCATAATCTCCCGAAGTACCCACTCGGGAAGTCCTGCAAGGTAACCTTTCGGGGTTTTGACAGTTGCATGAGTATCAATCAGAACATTACCCGGGATATGGGAAATCGCCTGGGCCGCCCGCTGCTGCAGTCGTTTCTGGACTGCACGATCCAACGTACGCATCTGGTCCCGGTCCTGGACAATATTATCATTCTTCGCAACCTCAAACATGAAAGTGCCGAAGTTAATCGATTTGTATTCGACACCTTCTTCCTTGATTTTTTTCAATGCTTCGTTGACAACCGTCGTCTTTCCGACGCCCGGTACCCCGGTTATGATGACCTTTTTTCCATCCATCATGTTCCCTTCTCGGTACTACTCTTTTCCAAAGAATGTGCGCATGAACGGGTACATCTCCATGATCTGCTGGCTTGCGATCTCCTCGTATAGCCGGTAGGTAATACTTACTGTCAGGAGTAACCCGGT
>PMDE01000005.1:0-405 GCA_003154335.1 Methanoregula sp.
CTGCTCAAGCGATGAACGGATTTTTACCAGGTCATCAAAGTCGTTTTTCAGTTGTGCTTGAGCTGACGTTACCTTTTCCAGTTCTTCGGTAAGCCTGAGTACCTGTTGGCCGGAGTTTTCCTTATCCTGAGAAACTGCATGGAGCTCTTCTTCTAACGAAAGGGTCCGGGCCTTTGCAGCGCCGTGGTCCTCCTCAAGCGATGAACGAATTTTTGATAGTTCATCAAAGTCGTTTTTCACGTGTTCAAGGGATGCCCTGAATGATTCCAGCTCTGTTTTAGTCTGCTCTTTTATTTTCTCCTTCTCGGCTGCGGCTTCTGCAATGTTTTCCCGGAGAGTTTTTATCGTCTCTTGTCCGTTCTCAAAAGCTGCTTTTGCCTGTTCCAGTTCTTCGGTAAGCCTGAG
>PMDE01000005.1:415-3479 GCA_003154335.1 Methanoregula sp.
CGATCAGTTTTTATCTGCTCTTCCGTTTTTTCCTTTTCAGCTGCTGCACCTGAAAGGTTTTCCCGCAGCAGGGTTATTGTAGCCTGTTCATCTTCGCGTGCCAGACAGACAGATTTGTACCGGGCCGTTTGTTCGCCAATCTGGTGGTCGCGATCATCTATTGCCAACTGAAGCAACGATTCCCGCTGTGCCCCTTCCGTCCTGATTGATTCAGTCTGATTCTCTGCAGATTTCAGCCGGGATTTCTCTGTTTCAAGCTCGTTTTTCAGCAGGTTCAGGTCCTCGTACTGTTGTTTTACCGTCTCGCTGAGTTCGGCAATGTTCCGGGACAATTCCTGTTCAGATTGTGTTTTTGCGAGCAGGATTTCCTCAATTTCCTGTTCTGCTGCAGTAATACGGTTTTTATGGGCAGTTAATGCGGATTTCTGCTCTTCATGCTCAGTGGTTAATGATCGAAGGGCATTTTCCACGGTCTCTTTTTGCGCAATGAGCAGTTCCTGCGTGCACTCCAGAGATGAAGTATGAATTTTTTCTTCATCAAGATCGGTCTGAACTGTCTCCAGGTTTGTTTTGGCACAATCAAGTTCTGAAGTGAGATTTGATACCTGTTGCCGGAAGGAGTCAATTTCTGAACGGTGAGAGGCTTCAATATCTTTTATTTCCTGGACAATCGACCGTAAATTTTCCTCATACGTGGCAAGCAGGGCTTTATTTTCTTCAAGTTCCCGGGCGATCTGATCGATTTCTTCAGACTTTTTGGCAAGTACCTCTTCTTTTTCCCGTAGCTGGGCGGTGAACGTGAGAATTTTCTGTTCTTTTTCCCTGATGGCGGTCTTGTCATTATTGAGGGAACGGTTTTGTTCCGTTATCCTCTCTTCAAGGTGGTGAGTGGATTCAGAGAGCTGGTCCAGTTCCGTTCTTACCTGCGACATCTCTGCGGATTTGGTAACCGCAATCTCAAATGAAGACAGGAGAAATTCAAGGAGCTTCCGGCGGTTGGCAGCTACAACATAGATACGGTCATCGTGACTGATTTTGAACTGGGTTTTGATCTGGTCCGGTGTCTGGCGCTCGACAGGACTCCCCACCATGCTGTCGATAATTATTGAGCTGTAATTGAGATCGATCGGATAGGGCATGAAGTTATCAGCATTGCAGTCAAGGACCGCTAAAAGATCGGAAAGAGTCGACGCAGCTGTCAGTATCAGGACCGGGATAACCCAGAGATCATCGTCCATCTTAATCCGGCGGCACACTTCAAATCCGTCGTCGTCAGGGGCCGTCATATCGCAGATAAGAAGGTTCGGTTTTCCTTCGCGAAGTGCCTTGAGAAGATAGTTGCCATCGGTAAAGAGGGTAACCCGGTATCCCTTTTTCTCCAGGTGTTCAGTAAACAGTGAAGATACTGTTTCACTAACACTTAAAATGAAAATATCAGTGATACTTCCGCTTACATCTGATGGTGCATCATTCATCGCAATCTCTCTTATTCGATCGAAAACACTAAAGAAGTTATCTTCCTGTTTATATGATCTCATATACTCAATAATAGCATTTCTGGTTGAGTTCTGCTATCGCGGGGGGTAAGCACCAAAAAAAGGTTCCGGAATTCCGGGTGCCTAAAAACAGGAAAGCCCTGTTCTCAACGGTTCTGTTGCGTTTGCAGTTGATGATCTATTCCTTATCCCGGTAAAATTCCACAATCAACCGCCAACGCAACGGCACCGAATTTACATATTGAGCTAACTATAGTCATATATTTATTATTTTACGATCAATTTAAGTGAATAGGAAAGTATCTATTTTCCATAGAAATGCTAAAAAATAAAATCCTGATTGTTGAAGATGACGAGATCATCTCCAGCATTATTTCACATATGCTGGAACGGAGAGGATTCAATATCGTCGGCAGGGTTACTTCCGGGGAGGATGCGATAATAAAATCAGCAGCCCTTGAACCGGATCTTGTCTTGATGGACATAACTTTAAACGGATTACTGGATGGAGTAACAGCAGCCCGGTTTATTTTTCAACTTTTTTTCTTCCCGATCGTTTTTATTACGGCGATGTGCGATGATACGCAGCTGGATCAGGCCAAGAGTGCACAACCCCTGGGATTTATTCTCAAGCCGTTTACTGAGAGAAACCTCATCTCAAATGTTGAACTTGCTCTCTACAATAATTCCATCAGGAAAAAGAATCTCGGCAATTATCCCGCAGGAGATCCAAAAAAGATCATGGTATCGTTGGATGCCATTTTTATCCTCGATACGAAAGGAAGGATTATCTTTCTTAATCCGTATGCTGCCCAATTTATTGGTCTTTCGGAGAACCAGATCATGATGAACTACTGGCGTGACGTCATGATGCTCATCAATGATCAGACGGATGAGCAACTGGAAGATCCCTTCCCGGAAGTTGTCCGACAGAACATTTCAGTAACCCATGAACAAAACACTGCCATTGTCACAAAGTCCGGCAAACGCTGGCCGGTCAGCATTGCCATACAGCCGCTTATGGATGAAAACGATACATTGTATGGAATTCTGATGCATATCCGGGAAAAAACACGTGCCCAGATAAAAATGGCAAAAAAAGCCGGCTGATAACTTAAACCTGTTTCTGTTCACTTGAGGAACTCTAAAAATAGTCTGAAGGGAGTTTCCAGCATCCGGACTTCCGTGAGGTACGGCGGGAAGGAGTTTTTGAATGTTTAGTCAATTGTTGATGCGGAGCGTCCGTCGGGTGGGTCGGACTCATCGTACCTGATGGACAGAGCACTATCAATCCACGTCATTTCTCAAAAATAATACTTTTTTAGGAATCCTGTTTTAATTGTTTATTACAACTTATTATGCAGGTGACCCTCAAATTTTTCGTGTTTTGGAGGGAGCCCATCGAGTACATCACTTCAGCCCTCTTTTTACCAGGTTCCCTTCACCCCCGGGGGGGGATTATCGCAATAAATGATACCCGGCGGGGGGGATAATGGCAATGGCAATAAATGGGGATCTCACGAAAAATTTCTTCATTTCCCTGCGTGCCTTATTATTTGTTCCTGGCA
>PMDE01000092.1 GCA_003154335.1 Methanoregula sp.
GCGAGGATGATGACCTGGAACCCATAGTTATGCATAATGACTTCCTTGTCCACACCGATTGCCTTGAGGATCCCGATCTGGCGGCGGCTGTTGAGGGTTTTGATAGTGATGACGATGAACAGGACAACTGTCGTGATGATAATACTCACGATGAGGGAGACAAGGTTTATGATGGCAAAACTCTGGAGCGCCCTGCCCAGGCTCTTTGAGAGCAGGTCAGCGGTAGTCTGGACCTTGGCCGTAACCCCGTACTGGATCAGCTCGTTTTTAATGAAGGTCTCGGAATAGCCGGGTTTTGCTTTAACGGTGATATAATCCGCATTATCAATCGCCGTTGGGTCCACCAGTGCCATATCCGTTATGGTCACGTAGACCGTGCTGTCCGCCTGGCTCCAGCCGGTGAAGAATATCCCTTTTACCCGGTAATCTTTCGTATAGCCGTTTCCGTACTCGATGGTGATCGAGTCCCCGACCCGCACCCCGCCGAGAGAGGGCTGGAACTCGTCCTCCTGGCGGACAGAAGCGTCTCCCGCCACCGGCTTTCCAATGATGACTTCCCCTGTATCGGCTTGACCAAGGTAGCTGCCGGCGATCATCTTTGTATAAAGCGGGGAAACATCCTTCTCGTCATTGGGCGATATAGCCCGCACCGCAACCCCGAGAATTCGTTGGCGGTACTTGAGGGTAGCCCCCTTGGTAAAATGGGGAGTTGCCCGTTCCACGCCGGGCATACCGTTAATGAGATCGAGAGTTGCGCCGAGATCAGATACATACTGGTCCCCGGACTTCGGGCTGACAAGCACATTTCCGACTTCGTAATCCACGACCTGCTTGGTGATGCTCTGGCCGATCCCGTTGAAGAGGGCCGGTAAGAAAATCATGTTGGTAAAGCACATCCCGACTATCAGGATAGTCAGGATTACGCTCGATCTGCTTCCCCGCTGGAGAGACCGCAGGGCAAGCAGGAACGCTACCTTCAGCTCTTTTTTACCCATGGGAGTTTTCCGTCCCCGTTTCTTTTCGGTAAGTACCAGTACCGGTATGCAATGAACCCCAGTATCGCAAGGATAATGAGAACGAGGATGATGGTCCCCGTCATATCTGCTGCCGGCACCCGGAGGTTCATCTGCCGGGTCTGGGTGTGTGTCCCCATATCATCCGTATAGGTAATGGTAAGGTTGTAAGGATAGTTGCCGGATTTTGCACCTTCCAGTAAAAATAAAGCGGGGGCATCGTTGCCTGGTTGGATTTTACCGATGAAGGACTCTTTTGTCCCTTCAGTGGGAAGGTCAACCTTTGCAGAGACCTGTTTTGCCTCACCTGTTCCGGTATTTTCGATCCTGACCGTGAGATCAAACGGGGTATTTTCCAAAAGCCGGGGAGGATTGGTATCCACCGATACAAACCCCAGTTCGGCAACGCCCTTCATCATCAAATCGATTCCGGTCACCTGGGTACGTTCCGACCCGTCTATTGCATTATAACTGATGGTTACTGGTACCCTGACAAGGCCGGCCTGGGTTTTTTTGTCCGATAGGAATGCCAGGTCTATCGTCTTTTGACCCCCTGCCGAAATAGATCCCAGATGATAGGAGTCAGAAATCTTCGGAGCTACCGTTCCACTTACGTTTTCAATCCTTAGGATAACATCATCAGCAAGGGTCTGTCCGGCGTTACTGACGGTAAGAGTTACCGGGATCTCATCTCCCGGGTTTACGCTGCCATTCAGAGAACTGCCCATGATGAGGATGGCCTGCCTCTCTATTCCTACGGCAGTGTTAACGTTTACCGGGACAGGATACCGGGTGCTTGTGCCACCACTGGTATCAATCCATACTTCCGGAAAGTACATCCCGTTTTTTGGAGGTGCCTGGATAGAAAATGTCAGCTGGATGGATTGTCCGGGACCGATCTCCCCTACCCGCTGAAAATCATTGCTCAGGACAATAATGCCATTGCCCTCGAGCTTGACATTTTCAATATTGACATTGATGTCCGTGACTTTGGTAGTTGTTGCATCTGTTGTAGTTATTCCGGTATTTTCCTTGAGAGTCGCACTCGAAGCGGTATTTTTTACCGTAATCGTGATAGTCCCTAAACTGTCCGGCATCAGCACTGACGGGGAAACTTTAAAGTCGGTAATCGTTACAGTGGGCTCATCTGCTGCTGAAGCAGGCACGGCCAATACTGCCAGAATGAGTAGCCCGATGAATATACCCGGATAAAGGGATACCCGGAACATTGATGGATTCTTTGTTATCTTCCTTTTGTTTGGACCTGATGACACGGAAAAAGTCATGCTCGAAACTCCGAACGGCGAAAACGCCGGATTTTGTAGTATAAGATAGATTACCTCAAGTTATTAAACTTACCATGGGTAACTTAATATTACCAGGAGTATCTTATTATAAAAGCGGATTTTCTTACTCAAAAGCGATCCGGATGTTTTTTTTATGCCACGCATTATTCAGGAATACCGGGAAGAGGTCGGGAAAAAAATTGTCGAAGCCGCGTATATTCATTTCCTTCAGAAAGGTTATCATAGCACGACAATGAGTGATATTGCCAGGAGCCTTGGTGTCACAAAACCTGCACTCTACCAGTATTTTTCCGGTAAGGAGGACCTTTACGCGGCGGTTGCTGAACACGGCCGCCAGGAACTGGCTGCAATTCTGGAACGGTCCTTTAGTAAAAGGGATTTGAAAAGCGGGAGTGAGGTTCTTTTCGATACACTTGCACGGCATGTACCCCAGTTCAACAGCCTGTATTCCGAGATGATGATGCTCGCTATGCATAACGAACAGATCCGGAACCTCCTCCGGGAAGATCGTATCGAGGATATCCGTGTCGTTGAGCGTTTTATTTCGCGACAGCAGGAGAGCGGACTGGTCTCCGGCCACCTCAATTCCCGCGTACTTGCCATCGCCTGCGATGCCCTTATTAATGGCCTCCTAATCGATATCATGGCAGGGATGGACAAAGAGGAAGCCAAGAAGATCTGGATAGCTGCCGTCACCCGACTGACTGAATAATAGATCTCTTTTTGTATTTTTTTGAAGCCCGGTCTGGCAATAGATGAGACCCGAGGGATATTTTTAAAATATTATTTATGGGTAAAATAGGCCCTTACACCTGATTCATTAACCGAATCGATCTTCGCAAATCCGACCCGCTCAAACTGGACAACATGTCCCAGTTCATTTTTCACCATCGGTTCGCAGGCGCCGGTAATTTCCCCTGACTGCGTAAGAAGGGTGCAGGGAACAGCGCACTCTTCCGGGAGCCACTGGATAATATGCGCCTTTGCCGCCCGGGCTTTTTCAAGCGAATCCCCGGCATAGGAAAACGAGGGTACACCTCCTTCCCAGGTGAGATTAACGTTGAAGAGATCTTTTAACCGGATCATCACGGATTCAGGGGTAATTTCACTTCTCGGGACCATCGCAGTTCCTTTGAACTCCAGCGTCCGGGTGCCGCGTGCGGGATCTCCCGGGTGGAGCATCGCATGGGCGTTATGATCCGGGGCTCCCGGGATGGTCAGGGTCAGAGGATCCGGAACGAAGAAATATCGGTTTGCTATGGGATCAACAATCTTTTTGTTTTCTGCATACAGGTTGTCCCACGAAAATGAGATATCGGTATCCCCAATCCCGATCGCGAGCACTGCATTCTTTACTGCATCAGGACTGATTCCCCGCCGTGCAAGAGCACGGAGTGTCCCGAGCCGGATATCATCCCAGCCGGTATACGTACCTTCCTGGATACCGAGACGCATCTGGGACGTCGAAAGGACCACCCCCTCAATTCCCATCCTGCCATAGTGCCGGTAAACCGGCACTTTCCAGCCGAAATGATCATAAATATAGCGTTGTCTCCGGGTATTTGCAATATGATCCTTACCCCGGATCACATGAGTTATCCCAAGAAGGTGATCGTCGGCAACTACGGAGAAATTCATGAGAGGATAGACGTGTGCGGAAACCTTCGGATGCGGGGGGGAATCAAGTATGCGAAAGACCGGGAAGTCGCGCATTGCCGGATCAGGATTGTCAAGATCGGTCTTAACTCTCACCGTCGCCTCCCCTTCCTTAAACGTACGGTCGAGCATGAGACCCCAGAGTTTGAGATTTTTCGCTACAGGTTCATCCCTGCACGGGCAGGCACATTTTGCCTGTTTGAGCGCACGGAAGCGTTCATTATTGCACGTGCACACATAAGCCCCGCCCCGCTCTATCAGTTGTTTGCAGAGATCATAATAAAGGGACAGGCGATCGCTTTGCGTGACCGTCTCGGTGATACCCAGCCCAAGCCACACAATATCTTCCCTGACCATATCGTATGCATCGGGATCGACACGTTTCGGGTCGGTATCCTCAATCCGAAGCAGGTACCTGCCGCCATACTGTTTTACGTATGCATCGTTCAGAACCGCTGCACGGGCATGCCCGATATGAAGAGGGCCTGAAGGATTGGGCGCAAACCGCATCACCACGCCCTGATCAGCACATTCGAGTTCGGGAAGGCCTTTCCTGTGCTCATGTTTTGCAAAGATGGCATTATAGAGATCGGGAGCCAGTATCTGTAATTTTTTCACCCGTTCATCGGGAGATAAGGATGCAACATCGTCAATTGCCTCCTTTGCAAGAGCTGTAACTTCCTTTGCCCTCGCGCGAAATTCCGGGTGAGCGCTCATGACCATGCCGGTGACAGCTCCGGCCTGCGGCACACCCCCATGTTTCACCGCATTCTGAAGTGCACAGAGAAAAATGGCTTCCTTTGGGCCGTCCCCTGTCATCCTAATAGCTCCGGGTCACAAAAAATTCGCCGATTTCCATTAAAAGCTGGCGTTCTTTTGACGGGGGAAGCAGGGAAAGGTGTTTATTACTGACCGCTACCAGATCATGGGCAAATGATTTGACATCCGCGATGATTCCTCCATCATTCAGTTCTTTGATCGCACCGTCAATCTCTTCGTCCGTCAGGTCTCGTTTGTATTTCTGCAGATCGATACCCTTTTCACGTGCCTTGATCATTATCAGGGTCTGTTTTCCTTCCCTTAGATCAGACGCACGGTCTTTGCCGCTTTTTTCTGCCGGGGTCAAGAGATCGATGAGATCATCCTGGATCTGGAATGCTATCCCGGTATTCAACCCAAAGAGATAGAGGGCTTTTGCCTGCTGGGGCGAACTGCCCGCGAGGATTGCACCGATACCTGCTGCTGCTGCGTAAAGGACCCCGGTTTTTTTCTTCACCATTTCCAGGTATTCATACTCGTCGACATCATTCCTCTTGGCAAAAGACATATCCAGATGCTGCCCCTCGCATATATCAGCGCAAGCACGGGAAAGCATGGACACTGCCCGGACTTTTGCCGTATCGCTGGCTTTTGCCATGCAGATAAATTCAAAGGCACGTGCATACAGGACGTCACCTGCAAGGATGCCGGTTGGCATATCCCATTTTGTATGCACCGTCTGCACACCCCGCCTCAGGGTATCGCCATCCATGATATCGTCATGGATAAGCGTAAACGTATGCGTAAGCTCCAGCGCAAGTGCTGCCTGTATAATATCCTGGGAACTTCCCCGTTTTACTGCATCGGCTGAAAGCATGACGACTGCAGGGCGGAGCCGCTTGCCCCCGGCAGTGAGAAGGTGGGCACTGGCTTTGTTCAGTTCCCCGACCCTGTCAACAAAATACCGGTCGATCATCAAGTCGATCTCTTTTGCCACCGATTCCAGGTACGGTAAAAGTTCTGACATTTCCTGATTCCTCTCGTTATTTTAAAATGAGACGCTGCCCGTTCTTCATCATGTGGACGGTGGAATGGATCGTATAGCCAAGCTCTGATGCAAAATCTGTATACCCGGCGGTCATCTTCAGGTGGCCGTGAGCAGGAATGATATGCTGGGGGTTTAAGAGGTGGATGAACTCGTAATGGTCTTCGCGATATGCATGCCCACTGACGTGGAGATCTTCAAATATACGCGAGCCGGCCATCCTGAGATGCTGCTCGATCTTGTAGCGTTGTCCAAAATTCATGGGGTTCGGGATGACATTTGCCGAGAAAAGGACTTTATCGCCTTTCGTCAGCTGATACGGTGTATCACCGAGTGCAACGCGGGTAAGAATGGACCCGGGTTCACCCTGGTGCCCGGTAACGATCGGGACAAACTTATCCTTTCCTGCCTTCATCATACGGCGCATCGTCCTGTCAACAGTCCGACGGTTCCCAAAAACGCTGGTTGTCTCAGGGAACGAAACGAGCTTCATCTGCTCTGCAGTGACCGAATATTTCTCCATCGAGCGCCCGAGCAGCACGGGTTTTCTGCCGATTTCATGGGCACATTCTGCTATCGTCTTGACACGGGCAATATGGGACGAGAATGTGGATACGATAATCGCATTCTTGTCATCCTCAAAACTGGTAATAACGTCCCGGACGAGATCCTTTGCAATTCGTTCGCTCGGACACCTGCCCGGTCGGTCAATATAAGTACACTCCACAATCAGTGCAATTACTCCTTCCTTGCCGATCTGCTGGAGTCGTGCAAAATCAGGAGGCTCCCCGATAACAGGTGTGCGGTCAAGCTTAAAGTCGCATGCATACACTATTGCCCCTTCTGGGGTATGCAGCACCGGAGTGACTGTATCAATAATCGAATGCTGGGTACGTACGAATTCCAGCACGAGATTCTGGGAGAGTGTGTACCTCTGCCCGGACCTGAGAGCAAAGAGCTTGTTGTTTACGCCAAACTTTTGTTCTCCGGAGATCTGCTGCCGGATCAACTCAGTGGCGTACGGGGTGGCGATGATGGGAGCATTATACCGGTGAGCCAGTTTCGGGATCGCACCGATATGGTCAAGGTGCCCATGTGAGCAGACAATCGCCTTTACGGTCCCTTCGACCGAATTCATCATCGTATCATCTGGTATCGCCTTGATCTTGATCAGATCAAGGGAGTGCATATTTTCGATCTCCGCATCTTCGTGGATCATTACCTGGTCCAGACGGAGTCCCATATCAAATATGACAATTTCCTTTCCGCAGCGGACGGCGGTCATATTCCGCCCGACCTCGTCATATCCGCCCACTGCAATAATTTCAATATCCATGTTTTATCTCCTTTTTTTCGTTAGAGTATTTTTGTTTAATATTCGGCGGTTTTTCATTTCATCGCTGTAAGCGCGCCGGATTATCCTTTTCTATCATTTGCCGTGTTCTGCCCGTGATATACATTCTTGTCTTTTTAAGACCAGCAACAGACGATGATCCTGTCAGGAACATCGCTGCTACCAGTTCACGGTGAATCACTTCGATTGTGCGGTCAAGCGCCTCATCACTTTCCATTGCCGGTTTCAGGAGGGGTAATGCCATCCCGCAGAGGTTTGCACCGAGTGCGAGCCCTTTTGCTATATCAAGCCCGGTCCTGACGCCTCCTGATGCGATAACCGGCCCGCCGGAGGCGAGCACCTCCGCCAGGCTTACAACGGTAGGAATTCCCCATTCAATAAAACTCTCACCGAGAGTTTTCAGATTTTTGTCCTGAATTTTCCTGCTTTCACCTGCACGGACACTCTCGACAGCAGACCAGGAGGTCCCCCCCCAGCCACCAATATCAATGGCGCTGACACCGGCCCCCCAGCATTGTCTCGCTGTTAAAGCGGAAATTCCACAACCGGTCTCTTTAACAATGACCGGGGTCCGGAACCCACTGCAGAGTTCCCCTATGGCTGCAAGACAACCGCAGGCATTATGATCTCCCTCAGGCTGAATGGCCTCCTGCAGAAAATTCAGGTGTATCGCGATGGCATTCGCACCGATCATCTCAACTGCCCGTTCAGCCCACTCAATCCCATGGTCACGCAACTGGACCGCTCCAAGATTTGCTATCAGGTACGCATGAGGAGCCTCGTCACGAACGGCACGGAATGTCTCCTCAAGTGAGGGGTTTTCAAGCGCCGCTCGTTGGGAGCCTATGCCCATTCCAATCCCAAAGCGTTCAGCTGCCCGGGCAAGCCGGACATTCACTTCCTTTGTCCCGGGGTGACCACCAGTCATTGCCGAGATGAAGAGGGGCGAAGAGAACCGGTGATTCAGGAAACTGGCAGTAAGGTTGATCGTGCTCATGTCGCACTCGGGTAAAGCATTATGTACAAATCTGATATCCTTAAACCCGGGATCACCACTTTCAACGTCATTTTCTGCACAAATTCTCAGGTGGTCGAGTTTTCGCGACGATGTGAACCTTTTTTTATCTGTCATACGAAAATTATCCCCCCCTGACTTTAGTCCCGCCATGGTCGGATCCTGAAAGAAAATCACCAATCCGAAGAACATGAAATATATCCGACCCGATACCTGCATCTGCAAGACCAAGCAGTTCGTCAATCTTCCCTCTCATTCCACCGGTGACATCGGTATGCATCGAGTTACCGATCTGGAGTGATGGTGCAGTTTTTTGTGAAATTTCTGGCACCACATGTCCTCCATCCAGTACTCCCGGTACATCGGTGGCGAGCCCCACGCGGTTGATCTTCAGTGCAACAGCAAGATACCGGACGAGCTGATCGCCTGATACGATACAGGCCCCCCGGGAAAGGTCCATCACCACATCGCCGTGGATCACAGGGACCATGCCAAGCATAAGCATCTTTTCCAGATGGCGGTATTCAAATCCGATGAGCCTGCCATTTTCGGCCACCGCTGTATGAAGCGGATGAATCCCGGCAGCTGGTATCCCTTTTTTCCGGAATGCTTCAACAACTGCGTCGTTTAAGCCGCTCACCGCATGGTGAGTAACATAGATCCCATCGGTTTTTCCGGCAACAGCTCCGTTATCAAGATGGTAGCGTTTTGCCTCCGGATGCCCGCATGAACCCGCCCCGTGAATAATAACCAACCCTTTTCCCGCGGCAGTCCGCTTGATCTCTGACGAAACAAAGGAAAGCTGATCAAAGTTGATGGCACAGTCAGTTTTCTTATCAGTGATTACACTGCCGCCCAGCTTTAAAATGATACGTTCAGACATTTTTTTCCTTCCTTGCGCCGTCAGTATCCATACCGGTGATAATCGCACGCCCTTCGCATGCTTCAATGGCTGTGGCGACACGGTACTTCAGCTGCTTGGGACAGAGAGCGACCATGCATCCTCCTCCGCCGGCCCCGGTAATTTTGGCGCCGAACGCTCCTGCTGCACGGGATGCGAGTACGATCCTTGAGAGTTGCGGATGACCTACCCCCAGTGCTTCGAGGAGGGCATGGTTCATGTTCATGTACCACCCGAGCTCTTTTGGATTGTTGAGATGGTGGATTGCTCTCATACTCAGTCCTTCGATAGCATCGAGAATCGGGTCTATGATTTCAGGATATTTCTTTTTTTGTTCTCCCACCAGCTCTACCATCTTTGAAGTGTTGTGCGACACAAGTGAATCCCCTATGACAAGTTGCAAATTCTGCGGGGGAAGTCTCCTGCGGGATCCTCCGGAGATAAACACAATTCCGCCATACATGGAAACGGTTGTATCAGTGGGGCTGGCCCGCCCCTTCTGGACCTTTTTTTCTATTTCAAATGCAATATCAGCGATATCTTCACGGGATTTATGAAGGGAAAATTCATCATTGATCGCGGAGAGTGTTGCAACTGTGACTGCGGCGGATGATCCCAGACCCGATGAGCTCGGGATCTGCGAATTGATATAAACACTGCCCAATACACCCATTGCTTCGAAACATCCGTCGATGTAGGGAGACTTTGCCCGCTGGGGACGTTTTGTGTTTCTGACGGTGACAAAGACCCGGGGTTTTATTGCCATCGCTATGCCAGGCTTTCCATATACCACTGCATGTTCACCGAACAAAAATACCTTGCCCGGCGCACTCCAGGTTGCCAACTACATCACCGAAATGGCTGCATAACCCACGACCTCACGGTAATCTCCTGTCACCTCACCACTGGTCGCATACTGTATAAGTTCCGCCTTCTTTGCCCCACGTTGTCTGCAGGCTGTTACCATGGCGGCAATCGGCCCGTACCCGCAGGCAGATACACCCCGCTCCTCAACCCGATGATAAAATCCCGGTATATTTAATGAAATCAGAGACTCAATGGCATAGAGATCATCTTTTTTTGCCTTTTCTTCTGGCACGTAGTGGGAAAAATCACTGGACGCGACAATCCTGATATCACGGTTTGTCTGTTTGATCGCATTGCCGATCTTCTCCGCCAACAGCATGGCACTCGGATAGTCCTGCTGCCCCATCATCACCGGTGCAATTCGCGCCCGGGGAAAGCGGTACTTTATAAAAGGCATCTGGACTTCAAGCGAGTGTTCGTCACGGTGTGAGAACTCGTCGGTTTCAATATCGAGCAATTCAACGAACTCAACATCATTGTCTACTATGCCGAGGGGTGTTTCCCACGGTACCTTCGAAACACAGTTGATATAACCACGGTGAGACGGCCCTATCACCACAAAAGTGCCCGAAAAACCGGGAAGGATTGTGGAAAATGCCTGGGCTGCAACCGCCCCTGAGTAAATATATCCTGCATGGGGGGACACAATGCCTAAGGAGTCCCCTCCACCGCGACTCTCTGAGAAGAACCTCTCCAAAAGCTGTTCGAGGTGGAATGGATCCCTTGGATAAAACATGCCGGCCACTGCGCATGTACGTATCGTCATCGGATCAACCCTCTGGTCGTTATATTATATCTAACGATCGGTATCCGTAAAGGAGACCACAGCGTCAGATCTCAATTTCGAAGTCCTCTGAGGTGAGAGCGGTTGATATACCCCGAAGGCGGAGCATCTCACGGGTGAGCAGGAAATAGATCATAGACAGCGCTTTGCGACCTTTATTGTTTGTGGGTATCACGAGATCCACATACTTTGTCATGTTGTTGGTATCGCACAGTGCAACAACCGGAATACCACACTGGACAGCTTCATTGATAACCTGGGCATCCCCAATCGGGTCGGTAACAACAACAACCTGCGGCTCAATATATCCATCAAGAACAGGGTTGGTGAGAAGGCCGGGAATAAACCGGCCCGTTGCTGCCATTGCCCCGATTGTATCAGCAAATTTTTTAGCCGGGAACTGCCCGTACTGCCGGGAAGTGACAACGAGGATATTGGGGGCCTCGTACTGGTTTAGAAATTTGGCCGCTGTCTTGATTCGTGAGTCCGTCTCCCGGATATCAAGAATATAGAGCCCATCCCCGCGGACGCGGTAAATGAATTTTTTCATATCCTCGCTCTTCTGCTGTGTACCGATGTGAACACCGGCTGCAAGGTACTCCTCGACGGGGATGAGCGGTTCTTTTAATTCAATTTCCATCTCGTTTACAATGGTCATAATTGTTCCTCAATACGTATGAGTTCATTCAGTTTTGCAATGCGTTCTCCGCCAACAACACCGCATTTTAAGAAAACGCAGGAGAATGCAGTTGCGAGGTGTGCGATTGTAGTATCCGTTGTTTCACCGGACCTGTGGCTCATCACGGTGTCCAGACCATGGGTGTGAGCAAGACGCACCGCTTCAAAGGTGTCTGTCAGTGTTCCGACCTGGTTTGGTTTTATGAGCACGCAGTTTGCAGCGTCCATCTCGATGCCATGCATGATGCGGTCAACCTGGGTAACAAAGATATCGTCGCCACAGACAAGGCAACGGTCTCCAACCTGGCGGTTAAGCTCCGCAAACGCATCAAAATCATCTTCGTGGAGGGGATCTTCGACGTATACAAGGTCATAGCTGTCGACCAGCTCGGCAATATATGAAATCTGGTCTTCGGTTGTTCGTACCTTGCTGCGGTACTTGTATCCTTCAGAATTCCACATCTGGCTTGCTGCAACGTCAATTCCCATATCAACAGAGATATTCATCTCATCCGCAACAATTCCGGTTGCCTCGGCAATGAGCTCAAATGCGAGGGCATCATCAATCTGCGGTGCCCATGCACCCTCATCACCCTTACCGCAGGATTTACCGTGTTTTGCCAGGAGTTCCTTAACGTGCCGATGTACAGCGGCGTTTGCGTGAACAGCCTCTTCTGTGTCCGTTGCATCTCCCGGGACAACAAGGAATTCCTGGATCTCGGTCGCGTTTGCAGCATGGGCTCCACCACCAATTACATTGCCCAGTGGCAGCGGCATCTCATTCACAAATGCTCCACCAAGATACCGGAAGAGTGCAACTCCCATCGAAGATGCTGCCGCTTTTGCGTTCGCAAGAGAGAGGGCTACTGCAATATTCGCGCCAATCTCTGCAAAATTTGCCGTGCCGTCAATATCACGGAGCTGCTCATCAAAACCCTGCTGGTCTGCTGCATCCATCCCGATGAGAACCGGGATAACATTCTGGACCGCATTTTCAACAGCTTCTTTTGGCGGTTTGACTTTTGCTTCCAGCAATCCCGTACTGGCACCGCTTGGGGCTGCTGACCTGCCAAACCCATTCTGAGTATGGATATCAGCCTCAACCGTTGTATTGCCCCGGCTGTCCAGGATCGTTCGCAGCTCGATTACCTCAATCGTCGTCATTGTATCCTCTACTTCCTTTTTACGGTAATGGGAATGGTGTTGTTGTTGTATTCTTCAATAGCGATCTCAAGCGGATCGATGCGTGTAGTAGTGACAAGTAAGGGAGCACCCATTGATATCTGCAGAGCCCTCGCTCCTATAATCCTCGCCCGTTCATACCGGGTATACGTATGCATCTGCATTTTTCGTCCTCAAAATGATGAATCTAACTTTTACTATGGGGTCGCTGAGATTCGAACTCAGGTCACTGCGTCCCGAACGCAATAGGATGGTCCAGGCTACCCTACGACCCCTCGTTCTTATATCGATCTACTGATACGGATTGAGCTCATCTATGATCTCTTTATGAGTCAGGAGCATGCGCCGGCAGCAATAACGGGAAATATTGAGATCGTCGAGGATCTTTTTAGGATCCTCGCCTTTATCCCGCCGCTGCTTGAATTCTTCCCACGCTGTTGAGATTGGTTTCCCACAGGTGAAACATCGAACAGGTATCACGATTTTCGGCCTCACATCATATCTTTCATCTTAACGATAAGACTTTTGGAATTTCTTACGTGCCCCACGACCGTGCGGTTTTTTAGCTTCTTTCTGACGCGAGTCGTTGACAAGAAGCGTCCTGTCATAGGTGAGATAGATATCTTTAATCTGGGGGTCATTGTGCCACAGGAGGATTCCCCGGGCAAGTGCAGTTCGAACAGCCTCCGCCTGGCCCATCACACCGCCACCCGCCACATCAATGATAACATCTATTCCGTGAATCGCATTGGGAACAAGAAGGAGCGGTTCTGAGATCTTCATCCGGGTTACATCACTGCCGTATGTCTCGAGAGGCACGGAGTTGACCCGTATCATTCCTTTCCCCGCCTTCAGCGTCGCCCTTGCGATTGCCGTCTTTCGTTTTCCACTTGTATTAATGATCTTTGCCATGGTGACCACCTTAGAACTTCGCTCCGAGGAATGTGCATACTGCGCCAAGCGTTATATGCGCCGGGTTATTCAGCCGGTTCATATGTGCGTCTTCGAGNNCCGCGGGGGCGTTTATAAGGAAGCATACCACGTATGGTCCGTTTCATGAGGTGATCTGGCCGGCGGGGGACGAAGGGGCCCCAGCGATCGCCTGAGGCGCCACGTTCCCTCTTATGCCGGTAGTTGGCAAGCACGCGGGCACGGCTGCCGGAGATAATTATTTTCTCGACATTAACGATTGCAATCTCTTCGCCGCCAAGCGCACGCTTTGCGGTTATACTTGCAAGCCGCCCGAGCAGCAATCCGTCGCCATTAATGATTGTTACCATCTTTTTGTTCACCTCAGGATCCGGATACCACTGCCCTTAGGATTATCCTTCAGGAGTTGCTCGATTGTCATGCACTGTCCCTTTGCATCCCTGATCTTGTTTGTTGCTGAAGCCGAGAAGTTCAGCGCTGCAACCTTCACGGACTGTTCCAGCACACCACTGCCCAGAACTTTTCCGGGAACGATGATCGTCTCACCATTCTGGGCATAGCGGTTGATCTTGGACAGGTTGACCTCAGCATAATTCCTGTTCGGTGTTTCCAGCCTGCTTGCGATCTCGCGCCAGATCTTGGCCTCATTTTCCCGTGAATTGTTCTTCAAGAGCAAAATGAGGTTGGTAAGACGGGGGTTCGTCTTTTCCACAATTCTTGTCATTTCTTCTCATCCCCTGATATCTCGCCTATCTGTCTCTCCAGCTCGTTTGACTGATCCCTGATGTAGGCCAGTGCACTATCCATAATCTCTTTTACCGGCAATGATCCGTCACTTTCGACCACGAAAATATACCGGTCTGCTTCGGCTGATATTTTTATTGCCGGTTCATCCCCGATACCACTCGCAAGACACGCACGCTCGCAGAGCTTGCACATGGAACAGTCGGGGAGTTTGCCTTCGACAACTTCGACTTTTTTGCCCCGGACTGTAAGGACATTCCGAGGACATTCGTCCACGCACATACCACACGCATCGCAGGCTTCACTGATCGATACTACGGGGTGGTTCTTGAAGCCGCATACAAGTGTAGGCTGCCATTTTGCATGTTCCCGTCCCGTGTTGAGGACGGCATGTGCTTCAATGACAAGTTTCTGCCCTTTTGCCAGCTTCACAATGGGTATATTATCATATACCGGTGTTGCTTTTGGGTCCTGGGGAATGAGATCACTTGAGAGTACGGTCTTTGGACCTTCGACACTCAGCGTAAAGGTCACCATGCAGCCCGGGCATCCTGCTCCTCCACAGGAGCATTTCTCCTGGGTTACGTACGTTGACAGATCGGTTTTTATGGGGATCAGACCGAGACGGTGTGCCAGCATCTCATCGAAGAATGCACTCGTATTATCGTAAATACGGACATTTTCAATAGCGAGAGTCGGCACCTCACCGATCATTGCCCGCCGGAATGCGTTGGCAAATGCCGAAGTCGCACCCGAAAGAGTGAATCGTGCTAGGGTATCGTCAAGACTGCTGAATTCGATCTCCATCACACTCTCCTTCCTCGCCTGCCACCTTTGGCGCGACATGAGTCGTGAGGGATCGGCGTGACATCTTCAATACGCCCGATACGCATACCGGCACGGGCGAGTGCCCGGATTGCTGCCTGGGCACCGGGTCCCGGACTGCGCTGTTTTCCCTGTCCGGGCGCACGGACCTTGACATGAACGCCCACAATTCCTTTCTCGCGGGCATTCTGGGCAACATTTCCTGCCATCTGCATTGCGGCATAGGGGGATCCTTCGTTCCGGTCCTGCTTGACCACCATACCACCACTGCTTTTTGTGACGGTTTCTGCGCCGGAGAGATCCGTAATGGTGATGATCGTGTTATTGAACGAAGCAAAAATATGTGCTACGCCCCACTTTTCTTTTTCATTTGCTGCCATCTTACCTCACTCCTGCGGGTTTGCTCGCTCCTGCGGGTTTGATGATCCGTGACTTTTCTGAATGAGAGTCACTTAAAAACGGGGACTTGCCATGATAGGTGACCTGAGTTTCTTCGTTCCTGTTCACGCGGTAACCGGGAATGCTGACGCGCCTGTCACCAATTGCGATATGACCATGAGTGATGAGCTGACGTGCCTGTTTCGGCGAACGGGCAAGCCCTTTCCGGTATACAATACTCTGGAGCCGGCGTTCGAGCTGTGTCTGGACCTTGAGTGCGAGCACGTCTTCAATATCTGCATCCGGACCGAGCAGTCCTGATCTCTGCATATGGGAGATCAGTTCATTCTTCTTTGCGTCAAAAATCGTCCGATCAATATTGCTTGACATGATAGCAAGAAGATCCCGGGCTCCTTTCCGGTATTTACGCAAATAGCTCTGTGCCTTCCAGACTTCGCGCTTGTTGCGAAGCCCGTACTCAATCACAAGGCGGGTCTCGGTTTCAATCCGCGTCTTTTCAAAAGGACGCTTTGGGGTCTGGTATGACCTGTGGTTTTTACCCGGGTATCCCATGATCAGGCACCTCCCTCTTTCTTCCTCTTCACACCGACAGTTGTTCCGGTCCTTCCTGTCGACTTGGTGCGCTGCCCGCGGACTTTCTGGCCCGTCTCATGCCGGATACCCCGGTAGCAGCGGATCTTTCTCATGAGGTTGACATCTTCATCTTTTGCCAGCGAAACTTCGCCACCAAGAAGGTGCTTTGCTTCGCCCGTGTAGATGTCTTTTGGCCGATTGGCCATCCATGATGGGATCTTCGATGAGTATTGTTCAACAGCGCTGCGCAGACGGTTGACCGACGCCTCGTCAATGCGACCGAGCTGGGCGTACTCGTCGACATTTGCCATACGGGAAATCACCGTGGAGGTATGCCTGCCGACACCTGTGATGCCAGTGAGTGCAACCCTTACGGATTTGGTTCCATCCAGGTCGGTGGTACCAACCCTTACAAAGTATTTTATGTCTTCTTCCTGAGCCATCCAATCCCCTCGATGTGTGAGATTTTCTCTTTTTAGCGCTGAGGGAGGGATTTGAACCCTCGAGTCCCAAGGGGACACAGGTTTAGCAAACCTGCGCCATACCAGGCTTGGCTACCTCAACAGAGGAATCTCGCATCTTTTACAGACACTCGCAGTGAAGAATCACTGCTCCATGAATGGTGCTTTATAATATGGACGGGATCTGGTAATAAGTGTTATGGAAGCATCCCATTGTTTAAATACCGGAGAGAGGGTGATAATTCCCAGGCTATTTCAGGGTAACCGTTTTTCGTTGCGTTTTAATACGAAAACCTGATCTGCTTCCTTATTCACAGAATCCCTGAGGTTGCGTCTCCGGATCAATAAGGTACTCCACAATCCGATCTATCACCTCGGCATTCCGTGGCAATCGTATATGGCAGTAGTCATAAGGCCTGAGTTCTAACGAGGCTGCATCGACCGGAACAATATCCATCCCGGCACCGGGAAGATTCGCTTCAGCCCGGGTAATAATACCGTCTCCATCGTACGTGGTCTTCCATGTTCCGTCCGCTGACATCTCCCAGGTTTTTCCCTGAAGCGGGGGAAATAAAGCAGGGTTCCCTTTCTTATTGGTCGCAATGATAACCCGGTACAGGATATCGGGGCGCATGCCGGCTTTTCTCAGGCGCTTTAGTATCCGGCTTCCCGGGCGGCACTCCTGGACAATGGTATCACCGGACGGGTTAAAGCTCCGGGAAACAAATTGCCCGGCGAGACTTTCCAATATCTCCGGGCCATTTATCGGACTGTTGAACAGTTCGGCCAGAGCTGATCCATTGTTGGGAGGACCTATCCCGATTACCTGCCGAACTTTTTCGCCCCGGTTTTTTCCATCAACTACTTCGACAAAGTACCGGGCTGCAAAGGTACCCATCGAATGGCAGACGAGATCAATGTTTTTATCCCATCCGGTCTTTTTCCGCATTTCTCTTATGTAGATCTGAAGGGAAATCGCAATATCTGTCACGGATGCTCCCCGGAGAGTGGAATGATCAAAATTCCATGCGGGGATTGATTTTTCCTCCAGTCTTGCTACAAGCTTACTCCAGACCCCGGGATAACTGTTCCATCCATGAACCAGTACCACGGGACAGGTTGGCAGCGTCACCCGTTACTATTGGAGCGATGAATGCATAGATATTCCCGACATTCAAAAATCACGGTTCTGGCGAGATGAGAGTAAAGTCCACATGGTGAACGGAGTAGAAAATGAGAATTATTGGCTGACAAAAGCCTTGCTTCGAACAGTATTCTGGGCGGACGGACGTATTCGCTGGTGAAAGGTGGCATGCTGGTCCCGGTATAAGAAGCAGGAAAAATACCTTCATAATACATTTTTTCAAGCCGATCTGCACAATGAGAATAGTATATGAAACGATTTGCTCTGTTGATCATTGATATGCAGAACGATTTTGTCCTTGAGGGTGCACCGCTCAGGGTGGCTCAGGCCAGGGCGGTTATNNGGGAGAATACATTATCCCGAAGATCAGGATGAGCGCTTTTATTGCCACTGAACTGGATCTGATGCTCCGGAACATTGGCGTCGAAGAGCTCATCATAACCGGGATTCAGACTCCAAACTGCATCCGGACAACCGTCTTTGATGCGATTGCCTATAATTATCCCGTTACGCTTATTGAAGACGCCGTGGGTGCCCAGTCTGACGACATCCACCAGGCCAATGTCCGGGACATGGCCAATATCGGGGTAAGAATCAGGAAAGCACAGGATCTGAACTCAGTTTTAGGCTGAAGAAAGCATAACGGGCCCTCGAGCATGCTCTCCGGATATGAAATTGCGGTGGCAGGACTCGCAGCTGCAGCTGCAGGTCTGATCAATGCCATTGCCGGGGGAGGGACACTTGTTTCATTTCCTGCGCTCATCGCACTGGGAATATCGGATATTGCCGCCAATATCACCAATACTGTTGCCTTGTGCCCGGGCTATCTAGGCGGGGTGATCGCCCAGAGAGAGGATCTCAAAGGTCAGACGAAGCGCATGTGGCTCCTTATTCCTGCCGGTATCATCGGGAGTATCGCAGGAAGCATCCTTCTCCTCATTGCGAGCGAACAGGTATTTCATCTCCTCATCCCGTTCCTTATCCTGTTCTCATCTTTTCTCCTGGCAGTCCAGTACCGTATCAGGAACTGGATCCGGAATCTTTCAGATCCCTCATCAGACGCTGGCAGGAACAGGGTTGCAGTAATACCAGTTGGACTTGCGGCGGTGTATGGCGGATATTTTGGTGCGGGGCTGAGCGTGATCGTTCTTGCTGTGCTCGGCCTTTTCTATGATGATTCCCTCGCCCGTCTTAATGCGCTCAAACAGTGCCTGTCGCTCAGTATCAATGTAGCGTCGGCGATATTCTTCCTTTTTTCCGGCCTTGTCATATGGCCCCTGGCACTGGTAATGGCTGTCGGTGCGCTGGCGGGTGGTGCTGCCGGGGGAAGAATTGCCGGGAGATTGAATCCTGCATTATTACGGTGGACCGTGGTTGTTATCGGTTCAGTAGTCGGTATCTGGTTTCTCATTCATCTGTAACTCCCTGGTAATAATGATACTTCTGTCGTCAGGAGCATGCTAAAAAACGGGAGAATAAAGAACATCAGGGCTTCCGCGTGCTTTATCGGATTACACAATTTTTAGAGATATTGCAGGGAATTCGCCCAGCTCTTTCCGCGGGTTTTTAAAGACCACGAGGGAAAAAAAGAAAAAATGAGGGGGATTACAGTGCATTAACGAGTGACTGGCGTGTCACAATGCCGGACAATTTACCATTTTCAGTAACGGGCATCGAGCTGATATTCTTTTTCAGCATCATGTCGATCACTTCCGACACATTTGATGAAATATCAACCGATATCAGCGGGGAACTCATTATATCCTTGACGAGAATGT
>PMDE01000147.1:0-164 GCA_003154335.1 Methanoregula sp.
GAACTGCAGTCAACCAACGAAGAACTGCAGTCAACTAATGAGGAACTCGAAACCTCCAAAGAGGAACTCCAGTCTGTCAACGAGGAGATCGTAACGGTCAATGCTGAGCTCCAGGCCAAAATTGAGCAGCTCACCGATATCCAGAACGATATGAAAAACCTCCT
>PMDE01000147.1:186-18427 GCA_003154335.1 Methanoregula sp.
CTGATGCCCAGGATGTTCTTGATACCATGGTCCCCCGGGAAAAAGAAGTTCAGACTTCCGAAAACCTGTGGTACCTCGCCCGGTTCACCCCCTACCGTACCTTTGAGAACGTTATCGATGGGGTTGTAATCACCTTTACTGATATTACTTCACTCAAAACCCTGGAGGCGGAAGTCCGCCATTCCCGTGAATTCGCGGAAAATATCATCAATACAATGAGGGAGCCACTCGTTGTTCTCGATACCGAATTCCGGGTGGTCTCTGCCAGCCGGTCATTCTACACGACATTCCATTCAGCCCCGGAGGAAACCGTCGGTCGCATTCTGTTCGAGCTGGGAAACCGGCAATGGGATATCCCACGGCTCCGGGAACTACTGGAGACCGTCCTGCCGGAAAACACCAGCTTTGAGGATGTAGAAGTCGACCACGAATTCCCCGGTATAGGTCAACGGAAGATGATACTGAATGGCCGACGGGTACAAAATCAAAAAGGTGAACCCCGGTTCATTCTTCTTGCCATGGAAGACATTACACCCGGGAAACGGGCAAAACGATTGCGAAACAAAGAGAAGTGACCCACCATGTCTCCCCGGACAAAAAAACCCAAAGAAAAGGACGGTACGGATCATCTCCGCGGTAAGGCCGAGCAGAGGCTCGATAAGCAGCCAGCGGGATCTTCGTTAATGGGGAGTGAAACTTCGGAAAAGCTCATCCATGAACTCAGGGTTCACCAGATCGAACTTGAGATGCAGAACGAAGCACTTCGGGAAGCCCGCCTCTCTCTCGAGGAATCGCGGGACAAGTACCTCGATCTGTACGAATTTGCCCCGGTGGGGTACCTGACGCTCACAAGAAATGCGGTGATTGAAGAAGTGAACCTGACCGGAGCTGCCCTTCTCGGAGTCGATCGCCGGACTCTTATCAGAGATCGGTTCAGGAGGTTTATTATCCCGGAAGACCTCGAACGATGGGACCGGCTTTTCCTCTCCGTGCTGCACACTGCAGAGAAACAGACCTGTGACCTTCATCTCCTCAAAAGCGACTGTTCCCCATTCTCTGCCCGGGTGGAAAGCCTGATAATAAGGAGGGAGCACAAAGACCCAGTAATCCGCGTGGCGATCAGTGACATCACCGAACAGAAACGGGCGGAAGAACAGATGAAAATATTCCGGACATTCACCGAGAATGCCCAGGACATTATTCTTTTTATCCGTAAATCTGACGGTAAGATTATCGAGGCGAACAGGAAGGCAACAGAAGTCTATGGGTTTTCGCATGATGAACTGCTGGGAATGACTGGCTTTGTTCTTCGCGCATATGACTCCCGGGAACTGGTTGAACGGCAGATGGCGGAGGCCGATACGACCGGTATTCTTTTTGAAACAATTCATCGCAGAAAAGACGGGAGTGATCTTCCGGTCGAGGTCAAGTCATTCTCCCTTCAGTTTAACGGCGAACCCGTCATCTTCTCCATCGTTCGGGATATCACCGAACGGAAGAGGGCTGATATCTTCCGCCAGCTTTCCGTCAAAGTGATTGAAATCCTGAACGAGCCTGCTGAATTTCGGGAAGTGGTCCAGCGTGTTCTGGATGCAATAAAGAATGCAACAAAAGCAGATGCCGTTGGAATCCGCCTCACGGTTGGTGACGATTTCCCGTATTTTGTTCAGGAGGGTTTCTCCCGGGATTTCCTGCTGAAAGAAAATACTCTGGTTGTGGGTGATCAGGATCACCAGATCTGCCGTGATTCCCAGGGCAATGTCTCGCTTGAATGTACGTGCGGGCAGGTCATTTCAGGAAAGACGGATCCCAAAAACCCGTTTTTTACTCCGGGGGGNNCACAAAGGATTTGCTTCTGTCGCCATTATTCCTATCCGAAAAAATCCAAAACAGGTCATCGGAACACTCCAGATCAATGCATTCACGAAAAACTTTTTCACCCCCGACATCATCCAGTCCCTCGAACTGATCGCCGGCCAGGTGGGTGAGGCATTGATGCGAAAACATGCAGAGGAGGAAGTCTACAGGCTCAGCGAGGACCGGAAGACCCTCATCGACAATGTACCGGCTATGATATGGTACAAGGATACCTGCAACAATTTTATCCGGGTCAACCCGGCGGGGGCCAGGACATATGGGATGCCGGTTGGAGCAGTTGAGGGAAAAAGTGCATACGACCTTTTCCCGGAGGATGCAAAGGACTATTACCGGGATGATCTTGAGGTCATAAGTTCCGGCAAACCGAAATTCGGGATTATTCAGCCGATGAAAACATCGAGCGGCAAAAATCTCTGGATAAGGACTGATAAGATCCCCCTGAAGGGTAAGAATGGAACGATCAACGGAGTGCTGGTTTTTGCCGTAGATATCACGGATATCAAACTCGCAGAAGAGGAACTGATCAGCAGGAGCAACCAGATCCATGAATCCAATATCGAACTCACTGCTGCCGGTGATGAGTTGCGGGAGAAAGAGATGAAGCTCACCGCGTCTCTCGAAGAGAAGGAAGCACTCCTCGCCGAAGTCCATCACCGGGTCAAGAACAATCTCGCTGCGTTTATATCTCTCCTCTCTCTTGAAGGAACGTATGAAGATACGCCTGCAGGAGATCAACTGAAAAAAGATCTCCAGAACCGGGCGCGGAGTATGGCATTGATCCACGAGACCCTGTACATGACCCGGAATTTCTCAAGCGTCGATATGGGCGTGTACCTGAAAACACTCGCCGAACAGGTTGCAGCGACCTATTCATCGGAGAGATCCATCAGGACAATCGTGCAGTCAGAAGGAATAACTCTCGATCTCGCCCGGGCAACACCCTGCGGACTGATCGTCAATGAACTCATCACCAATTCCATGAAATACGCATTCCCGGCATCATTTGATTGCGCCGCCGTCAGGCACGATCCCTGTACCATCAGGGTCTCGATGACGAAGACAGCCGGGATGAATGAGCTGATTATCCGGGACAATGGTATTGGACTTCCGCCGGATTTTGACCCGAAGACCGCAAAATCGCTTGGCCTTAAGCTCGTGAACTTTCTTGCAAAACACCAGCTCCGGGCAAAAATCGGGATTGAAACTCATGATGGAACGGAATTTGTTTTCCGCTTTGAAGAGTAGACAGGTTCTGCAGCTTGCCTGCAGGCAAATCAGGCACATCATCAGCAATACATCAGAATCCATGATTGTTTCCATCAGATATTTATTAATTGAATATCGCAAATTAATCACAACTGAAAAATCACCATGAACTAAGGCAGGAATGATCCCTTGGCCACCGAATCAGAACATCCCAATCTGCATAAAACCGGCACGATACAAGAAAACCGTCTGTTCACGCGCCTGGTAATCGCTTTTGGCCTTCTGGCTGTGGCCATCAGCGTCATTGGGATCATCACCGCCCGTTTCAGCATCAACGTAATCGGCAGCGGGGATTACAGGACCATGGCCTTCAGTGCGGTCCTGATCTGGATCTTCCTCGGATCTGTCATCGCGTACCAGGCATCAAATCCGCTGCCACGTTTCGCCGGGCTTGTGGTCCAGGCGGTTCTGGTTCTTATCGCTGTCATCGAAACGATCGAGTTCGCACTTAGTATCGTTGGGAATCATTTTTTCATCGAGACATTATTTGTCAGTACCGGGATGGCAATTCTCGGGCCGTCGTCAAAACCCATATCCCCTGCGGCCGCCGGATTCATCGTACTTGCGGCAGTTGCGCTGGTGTTTTGTATCCGAAAGACCGGCCTTTCAGAAAAATCCGCGATCTTGCCGGATGTAATCAGCATTCTGGGGGCGGCGATCTCTCTTGCCAGCATCACCTTCGTGCTGAGCTATACGTATGGTGATCCATTATTGTATGGGACGCAATTTATTCCCATTGCGTTTTTATCGGCTCTTGCCGCGTTCTTTATAGGGATGGCACTCATCGCATCTGCCGGTCCCGGGGCATTCCCGGTCAGATATATTATAGGGAATTCCACCAGCGCAGCTCTCCTCCGGATATTCGTCCCTCTTGTCGTCGTTGTTATCCTGGTTGAAAATTTTGTGTTTGTCGGAATGTCATCCTGGTTCAATGTCCACGATGCGGTAATTCTCTCTTCAACTGTCGTAGTCTTCGGGGCTATAACCGCATTAGTTGTTGCCCGGGTTTCCGGAAGGATCGGCAGGGCACTTGAAATTGCCGAGAGAGAACTTGTCCGGAAAAACGAAGACCTCAACGCCCTGAATGAGGAACTCACTGCTACCCAGGAAGAACTCCGCCAGACCAATGACGAACTCCTGATGAGTGAAAATCACCTGATGCGGAAAAATGATGACCTGAACGCACTGAACGAAGAGCTCACCGCAACCCAGGAAGAACTCCGCCAGAATATCGATGAGCTCACCAGAGCTGAGACAACTCTTCGTGAGAGCGAGGAACGGTTCCGGTCAATCACTCAAATGTCACCAGTCCAGATTTCTATAGCAAAGAAATCTGACGGGGGAATCCTTTTCACAAATCCGGCTTATGAACAGGCATTTGGTTTTGAACCGGATGAACTCGCCGGGCTCAAAACACCCGACTTATACCACGATCCAGCGGATCGCGGGGAGATCCTGAAAATTTTCAGAGAAAAAGGGTATGTAGCGGGTCACGAGGTCAGGGTCAGACGAAAAGATGGAACACCGTTCTGGGTCAATGTCTCGCTCCGCTCCATCAGGTTCTCCGGTCATGATGCCCTTCTCGCTGCGTCCATCGATATTACCGACAGGAAACGGACCGAGGAAGTGCTTCGCGAGAGCCAGAAAGAGAATTCGTTCCTTGCTGACCTCCTTAACAGATCGGAACAGCCGTTTGGTGTCGGGTATCCGGACGGCAGGCTCGGAATCGTCAACGGTGCATTCGAGCGGCTTGTGGGATATAGCGGGGACGAACTGAGGACCATGGACTGGGCAACGGTGCTTACTCCCCCCGAATGGCGGGAACCTGAACAAAAAAGTCTCGAAAAACTCCACTGCACCGGGATTCCGGTCCAGTACGAGAAAGAATACCTCCGGAAGGACGGGTCAAGGGTTCCCATCGAGCTCCTTGTCCATCTCGTGACGGACAACGAAGGGAATCCCCTCCACTATTACTCGTTCATTACTGATATCACCGAACGGAAACGGGCAAAAGAGGAGCTNNGAAGAAGAACTCCACCAGAATATCGAAGAACTCACCCGCCAGGAGCGTGATCTGAATAAGGCACTCGCTGAAAAAGAAGTGCTCCTGAGTGAGATCCATCACCGGGTCAAGAATAACCTGACTGCATTCATCTCGCTTTTAAGCCTTGAAGGGTCGACAGAAGAATCGCCCGCAGGAAAGATGCTCAAGCAGGACCTGCAGAACCGGGCGCGAAGTATGGCCCTCATCCACGAGACTCTCTACAGGACGCATTCATACAACGAAGTCGATATGGGTATGTACCTTGAAACGCTCCTCGGGCAGATTGCTAATTCATTGACGACGAGAAAACCGGTAAAAACCGTGATCGAGACTCACGATGTGGTGCTCGATATCCCGAGGGCAACTCCTGCGGGGCTCATTATCAATGAACTCGTGACCAACTCGTTCAAATACGCTTTTCCAGACTCCATCGATACATCAGCAGTCCGGAATGATCCTCCGACTATCATCATCACCCTTACGAAGATTGACGGNNGGCCTCAAACTGGTGAATTTTCTGGCAAAACACCAGATGAGTGCGAAAATCGAGGTCAATTCCGCAACAGGAACGGAATTTATTTTCCGGTTCGGGGAATCTCTAAAATAACCGGGATTTTGAAGATCAAAGATCGAGGATGACGGTTCCGTTTCTGTCCGTCACAAGATTTCGTACGCAGCAGGAGCAAGTCAGACAGGATCAAATTAAGAATCACAACACATATCCATTCCCGTAAAAAACATACTGCAGAATCACTCCATGACCGTCGCTCCTGATATTCCCGGTTCAGAACACGAGGATGCTCAATCTCGCGGAGGACGGCCTGAGTCATTCAAAGGATATCCCGAAAGATACATCGTGCCAATCCTGCTCGGGATCCTTGTAACCGCTTTCCTTTACCTCGTAAGCCAATACAATTTCGCCCTTTACCACACAACCGTTGAGTTCACGACAATTGCCATCTCTCTTGCGATCTTCCTTCTTGTCTGGAATTCACGGAAGATCATCGATAACAACTANNGGAGCCCTCTCAACACGGTTCTGGATCGCAGCCCGGTATATGCAGGCGATCACCCTCCTTGCAGCCCCCCTCTTCATCCGCAGGAACCTCCGGCTTGACCTCGTTGCAATCGTGTATCTATTGGCAGATATCATCATCGTTGCCTCAATTTTTATCTTCAATATCTTTCCCGCAACGTACATCGGGGGTATCGGCCTCACGCCTTTCAAAATCGTCAGTGAATATGTTATCTCCCTCATCCTGATTGTGGCAATCGTCATTCTCTACCGTAACCGGGCATCGTTTGACGGACAGGTTTTAAACAATCTCATCATAGCCATCTTCCTGACGATAGCCGCTGAGTTTACCTTCACGGAATATGCAAGTTTCACAGACATCTTCAGCCTGCTTGGCCACGTCTTCCGGCTTGTTTCGTATTATTTCTTTTACCGTGCAATCATCGAAGTCGGGCAGAAGAAGCCATATAATCTCCTCTATCGCAACCTCACCGAGAGTGAAAAGAAGTACCGGGCATTGTCCGACCTCTCCCCGGATGCCATACTGGTTGTGCAGGATGGGATCATCCGGTACGCAAATGAATCCGGGCTGCGTATGTCCGGGGTACCCTCCCTGGAAAAGCTCGTCGGGAGGAAGCTCCAGGACTTTGTCCATGGAGACGATCAGGAATTTTCAACAACCCGCATTGAAGCGGTACAGAATGATCAGGAGATCGCCCCACTCCGTGAACTAAGGATCAGTGTCGGGGGGGGAATAATTCCGGTCGAGGCGACCGGCGGGCCGATAACCTGGGTTGGAAAAAATGCCGTGCAGGTCGTCATACGGGATATCACTCAAAGGAAGCGGGCAGCCGATGAACTTGTGCTCAAGAACCGGCTGCTCAATAGTGCAAACGAGGATCTCAACCGGCTCAACCGGGAATTGATAGCAGCACACCTGGCACTCCAGCAGAATCTCGAAGCACTCACTCTCCGCGAAGAGGAACTCAGTAAAGCACTTGCCGAAAAAGAAGTCCTGCTCAGTGAGGTCCACCACCGGGTCAAGAACAACCTCACAGCATTCATCTCCTTGCTCAGCCTCGAAGGTTCTACCGAAGATACCCCGGCAGGAAAGATACTTAAGCAGGACCTGCAGAACCGGGCGCGGAGCATGGCCCTCATTCACGAAACCCTGTACCGGACACATTCATATAACGAAGTGGATATGGGTATATACCTTGAAACACTCCTCGAGCAGATTGCATGTTCATTATCGACGACAAGACCAGTAAAAACGATAATTCACGCTCACGGGGTCATGCTCGATATCCCGAGAGCAACCCCCGCAGGTCTCATTATCAATGAACTGGTGACCAACTCGTTCAAGTANNGCATTTCCTGATTCCTTCAATTCACCGGTGCTGGAGAATGATCCACATGCTATTACGATAGCCCTTACAAGGAACGCTGGAGAGTATCTGCTGACCGTACAAGACAACGGCGTTGGACTTCCCCCGGGATTTGACATTACGAAAACAAAGACTCTTGGCCTTAAGCTCGTCAACTTCCTGGCAAAACACCAGCTCCAGGCAAAGGTCGAGGTCGCCTCAAAGAATGGCACAGAGTTTGCGTTCCGGTTTAAAGAATAGAGAAGGGAAACACCTGTCACTTAGTGCTCATAACAGATCGGCGATTTTTTTATATTAGCTATGACCATTCTTTACTAAAATCCGGGACAAGGCACAGAGAGCAGCGCTTCACGTGGATGAATTACGTTACAATCAGGGAAGATATACCTAAAAATCCTGATTCATGCTCAACTACAAGGGTACAGGAACGAATAAGGGCATACACAATCCATGGAACATCTGATAAGGGCACTGATTGAAGGAGACCGGCCACGCTCTGTCTTCGCAGTTGAACGGCTCATAAAGGCTGGAACAGACCGGGAGCTCATCATAACTGAGGGGCTTGAGGTCGCAATGAAGCGGCTCGAATCGAAATGTACCCTCGAACAGTTCAACCTCCTCGAGATAATGGTCGCCGGACGGGCCGTTATGGAAGTCATGAACTATATCTACCCGGAGGGTTCCCGGCCGGTCTCTACCAAGGGGAAGGTAATCATTGCGACCCTCGAAGGAGACGTTCACGACCTCGGAAAAAATATCCTCAGGATGGTCCTTATCGCCGATGGGTACCATGTTGTCGATTGCGGAAAAGACTGCCCCTTAAACGTACTCGTCTCGACTGCAAAACGCGAGAATGCCCGGGCAGTCTGCATCAGCGGGCTTATCACCTCCCTGATCCCGCTCGTGCGTAAGGTAAAAAGTAGTCTCCACCGCGCCGGCCTTACCGGAATCCCGGTTATCGCGGGTGGTGCTGCGCTAAAGATGGCGTCCGCCGGGAGTCTCAATGTGGATGTTGTCTGCGATTCAGCCTTCGATGCTGTAAACTGGCTCGACAACGAGGAGGTAAGGAAAGAGTGAACAGCGTCGATCGTATTACTGCAACTCTGCAGGGCAGCCCTGCTGACCGGGTACCGGTGGTAGCTCAGGTTTTTGGGCATGCCGCGATACTGGCCGGAATAAGCCTCGGGAGCTATGTCCGCGACGGGTCACTCCTCGCACGCTGCCAGATCGAAGCGCTCAGGTACTACAAGTATGATGCAGTATTTGCACTGATGGACACCTCAGTCGAGACAGAAGCGACAGGCTCTGTCCTGAACTATTCCCCGGGCGATTATCCGACCGTGAAGTCGTTTGCTCTTTCGAACCCGGACTATCTGGACCGGCTCAGTATACCCGATCCACACCGCGCAGGGCGGATGCCGGAACTCCTGAAGGCAGCCCGGCTCCTCCGCAAAGATGTGGGAGACAGGACACTCGTGGTCGGCTGCGTTCTCGGGCCACTCACCATAACAACCCAGCTGATGGGTATCCAGAACGCGATCTATTGTGCGATCGATGAGCCCGATCGATTCGCAGAAATCCTAGATTTCGCGACCGCGCTTGCGAAGGTATTTGGAGAGGCCCAGCTCGATGCCGGTATACACCTGCCGGTGGTCTTCGATCCTTCCGCATCACCCGCCGTAGTACCGCCAGGGTTTTTCCGTGAATTCGAACTCCCCCGGCTCCGAATTCTCTTTTCATTTCTCAAAGCCCATGGCTCTGCGGCAAACTGGCTGCACATCGCCGGGCCAGCCGCCCCGATCCTCCCCTACTACCAAGAAGCCGGAGTTGATATTGCAAACTTCGATTACCCGGTCAGCGCGGCAGAGGCACAGACCAGACTTCCTGTGACCTGCCTCGATGGCAACATCAAACCCCTCTTGTTTGTGGAAGCAGATCCCGGTGAGATAACCCGGGAAGCTAACCTGTTGCTTGACCAGTTTGCAGTCCGGGGAAGATTCATCCTATCGTCTGGNNGGCAGCAAAAAACATTGGGCGTGATCCGTGCCGTTCCTGAAGCTTCACCATGCCGGTGACACGTTCAGGATTCCGTTCATGCCCGGCCAGTCTGTTCGGGAGATCCTTGATGCGACCAGTACCCGTGTCCGGAGTGGCTGCAACGGGAGCGGGGCCTGCGGGCTGTGCAGGATCAGGATTATGGACGGGCATGCTAACGGGCCTACTTCTAAGGAGCAATATCTCATCGATGAGTCCCGGTGTGCCAGGGGCGTAAGGCTCGCTTGCCAGGTCGTGCCTGAGGGAGACCTTACGATAGAGATCCTCAGCCCCGCCAGGAAGTCCTCATGGAGAAGCCTTCCCGCAGATGCAGTCTACCACATCCGGGGAGGTTATGTGAAACAGGGAATTTCCGGCAGCGATGCAGTTTCTGATACGGGGGACAAGTATGGGATCGCCATCGATCTCGGCACTACCCAGATCAGCATTTCGCTTGTTTCAGTGAACAATGGCCGGAGGCTCGCTGTCAGGTATGGACGAAACCCTCAGGAAGAGTCAGGCGCAGACGTGATGACCCGGCTCGTGGCAGCGTCCGGGTCGGAGATGCGAGCCCGGGAGATGACCGGTCAGTTGGTCAGGGCTATTGGCGAAGGAATCCATGATATCGCGAGCCGGGAGGGGATCGATCTCCGCAGGGTGAGCCACCTTGCCATCGTGGGGAACACAGCTATGCTCGCATTGTTGACGGGGCGGAATTACGAACTCCTCATCCGGCCGGATACCTGGATGGGCACGATAGATTGTATGCCGGGAGATACCGGTGCCTGGAAAAACGCCTGGGAGATCCCCGCCGGTGCAACGGCAGAAGTCCTCCCACCGATTGGGGGTTTTGTCGGATCCGACCTGCTCGCCGGGGTACTTGCGACAGAACTCACGAAGACGACGCACCCCGGTCTCTTCATAGATTTTGGGACAAACACCGAGATCGCCCTCTGGGATGGCAGTGCCCTGCTGGTCACCTCGGCAGCCGGAGGGCCGGCATTCGAGGGGAGTGGGATCCGGTGCGGCATTCCGGCAGAGCCGGGGGCGATCTGCAGGATCCGGTTTATTGACGGGGTGCCGGAGTACCAGACGATCGCCGGTGAAGAGCCCTGCGGAATCTGCGGCACTGGTATCGTTGACCTCATCGCCGGTCTCATACAAACGGGAATTCTGACCGAAAAAGGGCAGTTCGTGACAGCATATGCGAAGAGTGGTTTTGTTCTTTCGGGTTCCGAAGTTGTTCTCGAGCTTAAAAAAAGCGATGTCGACGTCTTCCAGCGGGCAAAAGCAGCAGTAGGCGCGGGAATACAGGTGCTGATGGACGAAGCGGGTCTCGGGTGCCTGGACCTCGGCCGCATATTCGTCGGCGGAACATTCGGAAAGTCCCTCGATACCGTCAACGCGGCGGCCATCGGGCTGCTTCCGGCTGTCCCGGCAGACCGTATCGAGCTCTGTGGAAATACTGCACTTGCCGGGTGCGAACTCGTCCTGTTCTCATCTCCCGCATCTGCCCGTCTCCACAGGATTGGGGAACAGGCCCGGGTCATCAACCTCGCCGGGCACCCTGATTTTGACCAGATCTACTTTGAAAACCTGTACCTCAGGCCACTGGAGAGATGATGAAATCCAAAGATCCATTCCCCGAGACAAACGCCTACTTTGATGCTTTCATCAGGGTTACTCAATATATCACCCATCTGACTTCGCGGCAGGACATCCTCACCGAGACCGGGAATGCACTCGTCCGGTTCTACGGGGCAGATCTCGTCGGGTTCTTCGAGTTGCAGCATGATAAACTGACCGGACACCACTGGATCCTTCCTCAGGGAGTCACTGCCGATGCTATCCTGACGGATGCCACAACTAAGATAGTCCGTGAGGTCTTATGCAGCGGATTCCTCGAGACCAGATACCTCGAAGTGCCCGACAGGGTCTCCGTCGCGTTCCTCCCGATAATATGGGAGAACCAGACCACGGCTGTCATTCTCATAGGCCACCGGACAACCCGCCCCATTCCAGACAACCTCCTGAACTCCTATCTCACGATCGCGGGTCTCGTAGGTACAGCTATCTCGACTGCAGTCGCTGCGTTCGAGAATATCGCGGAGAGGAGGAGGGCGGAAGAAGCATTGCGCCAGTCGGATGAACGGTACCGGACATTGTTTACCACGATGATTGAGGGCTTCTGTATTATCGAGATGATTTTTGACCACGGGGACAGGCCGGTTGACTATCGTTTTCTGGAGACTAATCCGGCATTCGAACAGCAGACCGGCTTGCATGACGCGAAAGGGAAGCTTATGCGCGACCTTGCCCCGGATCATGAAGCCCACTGGTTTGAAATTTACGGTAAAATTGCGTTGACNNGATGTTTCTGCGGTTCGGTTAGGCGGACCTGAAAGCCGGAAAGTCGCCATCCTTTTCAACGATATCACCGACCGCAGGCAAGCTGAAGAGGAACTGAAGCAAAAGCACGACGATCTCAATGCAGCATACGAGGAACTCACCGCAACACAGGAAGAGTTGCGACAGACAAACGATGAACTGCTCCGGAACGAACAGGCGCTGGTAAATAAGAACGAAGACCTCCTTGCGATGAACGAGGAACTCACTGCCACCGAGGAGGAACTGCAGCGGCATATCACCGAATTGATCCGTCGGGAGGATGAGCTGAGGAAGAACGAAGAGGAACTCAAAACGATTGTCGCAGAAAAGGAGATCCTCCTCTCCGAGATCCATCACCGGGTCAAGAACAACCTGACAGCGTTTATCTCGTTGCTTGCTCTTGATGGGACATATGAAGAAACACCTGCGGGACAAAGACTGAAAAAAGATCTCCAGAACCGGGCGCGGAGCATGGCCCTCATCCACGAGACACTATACAGGACCCGGAAGTTTTCAAACGTTGATATGGGTGTGTACCTGGGTACACTCACTGAGCAGATTGCCGGGACGTATCAATCTGAGAAATCCGTCAGGACCATTGTCAATGCGGGAGGCATCACTCTCGATCTTGCCCGTTCTACACCCTGCGGACTGATCGTCAATGAACTCATAACCAACTCCTTCAAGTATGCATTCCCTGCATCGTTCGACTGTGAAACTCTCCGGGACGAACCCTGCACCCTTCACGTCTCGTTATCCCTTGATAATGGGATATATGTACTGAAAATCGGGGACAATGGTATCGGGCTTCCGGCGGAGTTTGACCCCCTGACCGCGCAATCACTTGGCCTGAAACTCGTGAACTTCCTTGCAAAGCACCAGCTGAGGGCAAAAGTCGAAGTGAACACAAAGAAAGGTACGGAATTTGTTTTCCGTTTCAGGGAATCTTTTAATTAAAACAAATATCCGTTCAAAATACACAAGTACTCATAATTCCTTCCAAAAATACATCCAGACAGAGGATCACATCTTACGTAGGCCACCTGACTCCTCGCAGGAAGTCGGGCAGCCCTGATTCCTGCCTGATAGTACTGAAAGGACTGTCAACGGGTTCACTTCAATACGGGATACCCGATGCGAGTTCCGGAACAAAGGTACTGAGTTTATTTTCCGGGTCATCTTATAGAAGGTTATATGACCGGGGAAACGATTCTGGTAGTGGAAGATGATGGCCTGATCGCCCTCTACCTGACCGAATTGATGGAAAAAGCGGGATATCGGATCGTCGGAACGGTTTCCGCCGGGGAGATGGCGCTCCGGATGCTCGAAGATTCTCCAAAACCCGATCTCATCCTGATGGACATCGGGCTTGCTGGATCGATCGACGGGATAGAGACGACCCGCCAGATCCGCCAGCGGTATTCGATTCCCCTGATATTTATCACCGCCTATACCTCGGAGCGCACACTCGAACGGATGCGTGAAGTTTCGCCGGACGGCTATATCGTCAAACCGTTCCTTGACAAAGATGTGCTCGCAGTTATCCGGAAAACGCTCGACAAGCGGGCTGCCTGACATATAGGTAGTCATCTGGCGCGGTACGTCCCAGGTATCTGCAGACTTCCTGCTCACTCCGGCAGGAAATAATGGGAAATTGTCCACACCGATGCATTTTCTCTCCTCGTATTCTCCGGTTTGCTATATGAAGAATGCCAGGGCAACGCCTCGAGACCGGAATCTCATAACAATTATCAAACGAAATTCCCTTCGGAGCACAATCCTGTTTATTCGCTACGCTTTCACAGAGCCCCTGCCACTTCTGTTATCCCGGGGGAGGTCAAGCCTGCACGATGTAATAAAATTTGAAAACTGGTGAAATGTTTATATCGAAAAATCACACAATGGGTTTAATCCGATACAGGCTGGATTTTCTATAGAAACAAACAGACCTGTTTCGGGACCGGCAGAATGGTGCCGGCACAGGATACCTGAATCATGACTCTATTCCCATTCGCCAGCTACAGCAAATACGGGTTCTTATCCCAGTTCCCGGGGCGATCCGCGTGACCGGTGAATCGATCTTTATCGTGGAGGACGAAGGATTCATCGCACTCCAGTTGAAGGAACTGCTCGAAAAAAACGGTTACCTGGTTCCCGGAACCACCGCATACGGTGAGGATGCCGTTACGATGGTTCAGGAGAATACCCCGGATCTCGTCTGTATGGATATTGAGCTTATGGGAAAGATCGATGGGATTGAAACATCCCGCAGGATCCGCGAGCACGCCGATATCCCCATTATTTATCTGACCGCTTATTCTGACGACAAGCGTCTTACCCGGGCAAAGGAAACCGCACCATACAGTTATATTGTTAAGCCATTCAACGAACGCGAATTACTTGCTTCCCTGGACATGGCACTCTACCGACATAAGATTGACCGGCAACTCCGGGAAAGTATGGAGCGCTACCAGGCAATCGTGGACAACGCCGCAGAAGGGATCCTGCTCGTTTCCTGCAGCACCAAAACCATCCTTGAAGCAAACCCGGCGTCTACTGATCTGCTCGGGTATACCGCCGTGGAGCTCCCCGGCATGTCCATCGCCAACCTCATCACATCTCCAGAAGGAGAAGCGGGAGCATGGCTGGAACATATCTGCACCCCCGGGGGGTGGTCGGGGGAAGTGCAGTTCCGGTGCCGGGATGGTTCCCGCAGGGACGTGGAACTTACCTCGAGTATCATTCACCGGAAGGGTACCTCTGCCATTTCGTGCATGGTGGCCCACGATGTAACGGACCGGAAACATGCCGAGGTGGCTCTGCAGTTGGCCCACCGGAAGCTCAACCTTCTCTCGAGCATCACCCGTCATGATATCCTCAACCAACTCACCGTGCTGGACGGATACCTCGAACTCTCCGGGCCTGCCCTTTCAAACACCCGCGTGGGAGATTATGTGCAGAAGGAAAAAAAGGCGGCAAACGCTATCCGGCGTATGATCAGTTTCACAAAAGATTACGAGGAGATCGGACAGCAACAGCCCGGCTGGCATCGGATAGGGACGATCATCACCCAGTTGGCAAAAACCACAAACCTCCCGGGTATCACCCTTGATTCCCGGCTCGGCGACCTGGAGATGTTTGCCGATCCGCTTCTTGAGCGGGTCTTCAACAACCTGCTGGACAATGCCATTCGTCACGGGGAAAACGTGAAAACGATAACGGTATCGGCCGAACCCGCAGACGCTGCACTCGTGATTTGGTGGGAGGATGATGGCATTGGGGTCCCGGATGAAGAGAAGGAACGAATCTTTAAACGGGGAGTTGGGAAACATACCGGTCTTGGGCTCTTCCTCGCGAGGGAGATCCTCGGACTGACCGGTATTACTATCCGTGAGACTGGCTTTTCAGGAAATGGTGCCCGGTTCGAGATTATGGTACCGGTCGGGTCGTTCAGGTACCCTGAATTGCCGGGAACCTAAAACTCACTGATTTCCCTCTGATTTGAACGTTATTCCCCTTTTTTGCCGGGGTTATGCTTTCACGTAACCGGATTGGCGTATCGGGAGGAATAATTTCCCTAAAAAAAAACACGTCCGAACAGGGGAGATCGAAAGGTGATATAACCCGATCTCACTTGATAAATTCAGGTTTGCGGGATCTCCTGAATGCCTGACATCAAACGCCAAAATCTTTATCATTTTAGGTTCTCCGTGAGATCTTGTACACTGTTGAGAGGTTCTCGAGATCGTTAAGGATGTATGCAAACGCAAGCCAGCTCCACGTCCCCCAACGGGCAGAAAGCTGTTCCTCTACCCGGGCAATCTCCCTGCGGGAGTTTTCTGGGGTTCTCCCCTCATAGAGCTCGCTCATGATGATCACGCTCCACGCATCTATCGGTGGAGTGGACTGACCGAAGATAATGGCTGCCGAATACCTTCCGATGCCGGGGATATTGGTAAGGACCTTCATGGCATCCTCTTCAGGAAGTCGGGCAAGATCCCGGAGTGACAGGGGGTGCTCCACGAGATACTGTGCTGCTTTAACGAGACGTTCAGCACGGTACCCGAGCATCGCCTTACTACGAAGGATACCAGGGTCGATGATAGCAATCTCATCAGCNNTGCTCCGTGCAATCGGTGCCATCTGAAGCAGGATAGCGAGGATGACACCCCCGAAGATATCATCCAGCAACCCGATCCGCATCCCGGGGTGGTCGGTGGTCGCCTGCCTGAGCACCGGGTCGTCCTGTGCAAACCGGTAGAACCCGGCGAGGTCCTCGTCGGCTCCAAGGCCAGCCCTGACCATGTCCTCAAGGTCAGCCGTGTCCTCCTTTTCCAGTGGCACGGGGGGAAAGGCCCTGACAAGCACCTTGTTTTTCCTGGCACTCATCACAAGTCCGACAGGAATATTTCGGATCCGGACAGCAGTCCAGAGGGTTTTGTTCTCGAAGATTTCCTTTGGCGTCGACCAGGGCCAGCCGGCGGGTTTGGCTACGGTCAACGCAAAATCGAAGGGTTCGGAGATGGTGACGGTGAACTGTATTACGTGCCGGGACAGCATAGTAGACGATAGTAGATCGGGAGAGTAATAAAACTAAAGGGGCGCATCTCCTATTTCTTTAACCTGTTGGCAACACGAATTGCATGCTTCGTTTCCTCCTCTTCCTCAGTTGCAACCGATAAAAAATAAAAAAAGGATCCTACGGTCCTTTTTGGATTTTCGGAACCTGGTCCGGCAGTCTATTCTGGCAGGGCAGATTTTGTAAACGAGAGGAGCGTTGTGCCGTTCGCATCGGCCAGACTCATCCTTGTACCCTGGATAGCAAACGTCCTGGCCTGGCCGAGGTTCGCAAGGTAGGTGTTCTCCTGCGGCATCACTCCCTCAGGAGTGGTACAGTATTTCTTCGTTGAACCCGNNTGCCCATCATCACCGAAGAGGGCGGAAATTGATGTACCGGAGATAACCGATGAAGCTGCGTCTGAGGAGTGGAAAGATTCAAGGGTCCAGTTTGTCCCGGCAAAAGATTCCGGCACGGGAGGAACTGTCTTTGCAAATAAGAGGATTGCAATACCCTTTCCATCTGCTAACACGAGCCGGTCACCTTCGACCATGAAGGTCTTTACCTGGCCAAGGAGCGAAAGGTAGGAACTCTCCTGTTCCATCACGCCCGGTGTTGTGCAGTACATCAGCGTAGAACCGGCCTGGCTGATAGCAATCGTCGTACCCTTTGCTTCATAAGAAGCAAAATAGTGGTTACATCCGGCCGAACCGGTGAGACTTCCCCCGTTACCGAAATCAATGGTGACGCTGGTTCCGGCAGGGACCTGCCCAGGAGTGCCATTGGTAACATAGCCCGTGAGAGTCCACCCGGTTCCCTCAAGCCGGGAATCAGGAGCCTGGCCAGTGCATCCTGCAAAAAGGAGGAAGGGAATGAGGAGTGAGACTCCCGCCAGAAGAGGGAGTATGTAAAGCATTGTTGCCTGCTTCATAGGTTTCACGCAGGTATAGAATGCAGGAAGTAATAAATCACCCTTTGATTGCAAAAAAATTCGCAACTATTTCTTTTACCATGAGATTGGAACAATTTATGGGTTTATATCAACGATCCTCCCGCTTGCCCCCGTCTGCCATAGGACGGAGTTCCGGTATTTTCAACGGGATTGCAGTACGCTGGCACAGGAACCAGTCTGCATCAGATGCCACGACATCTTTTTATGGGAAAATCGGCAATCAATCACCATGGACACTCCACAACAACCCCCGCGTGTAAAACATGACCGCCCGATTTGCGACCAGTGCCAGGCTGCCAGTATCAAAGTCAGGCCGGATGGGAGCTATTCCTGCAACCGCTGCGGGTATGACAGTACCAAGGGAAAGAAGAAAAAATAACCGACTACCGGGAGCGAATTCCCGGACATTCAGGACAACCCCGATCACATTTCTCTGAGTGGTCGGATTTTATGGGCATTTTCGGTTTGATGAGGTTGTGTGGGCATTCCCTATCGTTCCTCGCTTTTATTTTTTCCGTTGTAAAAGACGAAAAAATTCTGGATTATTCTATACCTTCACCATACACCTCTGATCACAAATCAGGGCTTTCGTGTTTAGTGAGCTAAGGCTCCGGACCGAAATGACCGGTTTCTGACCAAAAGGTACTGGTTATATCTTTTCACGGGCCTGGATACTTTTTAACACTCCATCAAGGGATTTTACTTCAATGACCGCGGT
>PMDE01000030.1:0-27066 GCA_003154335.1 Methanoregula sp.
AATAGGTCATCTTTTCTGCTCTCATATTTTTACTCCTTATTTTTCTTCAATCTGTTCAGCCAGAAGTATCCAGTTCCCGAATGATGATCTTCGCTGTCTCTTCTGCGACTTCACCGGTGAATGCGACACACTGGTCCATATGCTCTGGCGAGGCCAGCACCATATCCTTGATCAGGATCCGGCAACACAGACAACCATGCCGCTTTCGGAATTTATCGTGCAGTTCGCGTGCAAGCGCCATGCAGTGCTTTACCTGCCCATCTTTGGCTTTGGTCCGGCCGAACACCATTCCGAGCGCCATAACACCACCGGCAACCGCCCCGCAGGTACAGCCTGATCCACCCATACCTATCGGGAACCCTGAGGCCAATTTGACAATTGATTCGGGATAGCCAATCCCGAACTGGTCATTGATCGTTTTGACGATCGCTTCCGAACAATAATAATCCATGTCCCGGTAATAGGCCTCAGCCTGTTTCCTGATGATCACCGGGTCTGGTTTTTTCCACATGGGATTTACTACCTTATTATCTTCAGTTCTGGTTTGAGCTTGATCGCGTGGGTGATCGTGAACATCCCCATGCAGCGCTTCAGCGCATATTCTTTGAGATCGTTGAGCTGTGCATCAGTGGCATCACTGGACACTTCCATGATGACCCGGTACTCGTTCACGAGTGGGCTTTCACCAAGATCGAACTGTGCGGTATAATCGAGATCAGCCTCTACTTTCGTCTTTACGGATTTCAGCAGGACATTCCTCATCGCTGCTTCGGTTACATACGTGCTGGTGTAACATGCAGCAAACCAGAAGAGACCGAATGCCATAGGCCCGGGGCGAATCCCGGGGCCGGCAAAATTCGGATGGCTCGATTCCATGGTATAGGTTCCGTCCTTCACTTTCACCGTGGAACGGAACTGTGAACCTCCCTCTTCAAAGAGCCAGTCTCCTTCAATCCGTGCGGTGAATTTCGCCTGATTGGGATCTGCCTGGATCTCCGTTTTGAACTCTTTCACCTGCTTGGTGTCGATATTGTTTAAACTCATAAGTTAACACCCTTTTAATATTTTCATCTAAAGTAAATATAATTTATTAAATTAGGATGAAGATTAGATTCGATATAGTTAACATGAAGTTAAATGAATTTAAAATTTAATCAATACCAGAAATTGGATTGAGTGGTAGTAAATAAGCTAATATTTCGTTTAAAAAAAATATCAAAAATTTTTTTTGAACGCGACAATTATTAATATATTACCAGTAGAAATACGAATTTCTTGTATTTTTCCGTTAATCAAGTAACTTCAGAGGTGACGGTTATTTCAGCAACTGAACTGAAATTACTGACCCTTTTAAAAGATATTCCTTTCCTTCGGGTATTGAGGCGATTGCTTCAGCTTCAGATATTACTCGCAAACGGCTGCTACCTTTTAATGGATGAAAAACCGGAAAACCCTCCTCTTCTTCAAGTCTGCCGAAGAAAAAATCGGTCCAGTCGCGCTCGCGTCCCTCCAGATCAGCGGCAAGCCGGGGATTGATCCGAGGGAGGTGAGGATTTGCATGACCGGCGAGGGCAAGCAGGCCGGGTAGAGCGATCTGCAGGAATCCCATCAGGTTCGAAGAAGGTCCGCCCGGCAGAATGAATACGGGTTTTCCGTCGATCATACCAAATCCGACAGCCTTGCCCGGACCAATACGAATCCGGTGAAAGTATTCCTTCCATCCAAGACCTTCAAGCACTTGCGCTACCAGGTCTCGGTCTCCTGTCCACGCTCCTCTACTAGTTATTATTGCATCAGCATCTGCAGATATTGTTTTTAACGTATTGGAGATGGTATCAAAGTCATCGTTTACAACAGTTATGAGAGTCTTCATCTTGTACCGTTTACACCATGCGTTGATTGTCATGATATTGCTGGCATAGAGCTTTCCCTCTGTAAGAGGTTCTCTAGGTAGAACAATCTCATCACCAGTGCCGATGATAGCTACTCTAGGGGTTTTGAAGACTGGAACCATGCTGTGTCCGGCAGCAGCGATGAGTCCGATAATTCCCGGAGATATCTGTTGGCCCTGCTTTAAGATGCATGTACGGAATTCCACATCTCTCCCACGAGGCTGAATATTCCTTCCGGGTTCTGCAAAATTCATGACCAGTACATCATTGCCTTCCGGTTTCACAAATTCTTCAGACACGACGGCATCGGCGCTTGCAGGGATCCGGGCGCCGGTCAAAATGCGAATAGTTGTTCCCGGCCTCAGTTCAAGGTCCTTCTCGCCACCAGCTGCGAGATGACCGGCCAATCTCAGGGATACAGGACACTCCGGTGTTGCATCAGATATATCCTGGGATAATACTGCATATCCGTCTTTTAAGGAAGAATCTATTGATGGGGCATTCACAAGTGCATACAGATCTGAAGCCGCGATACGGTCAGTACTTTCAGCCAGGTTAATATTTTCAGCCGGCAATGGCTTGATGTGTTCAAGAGTTAAAGCAAGTGCTTTTCCCAGACCAAGGGATAAAAAACTCATTATGGAATCGTTATGGGGTTATAATGAATAACCTTTAGCCTTTTATCTGCATTGTTAAGCTCTCCGACTTGTTTGAATCAGTCCGCTCACCCGGTAGATGATTACTTAAAAATTGTGTTAACGTGTCAACTGGTAAATGTCAGGATTGATGATTTCATTGAACGAGTTTGGAATTTTTAATAAACGGTAAGGGTAAAACAGAAAAAACCATCGGACCCGACTTATTTGGTGAGGTTCGAAGGTTTGTTTCCACAATATAAGTGCCGTGCCGATCTTCACTGTTGAACGAAACCAGAATAGACAAATATATTATTCTCTCATTAATAAAAGCTCAAAGTTAACGAATAATTGTTTTATTAAGAACGACTCATATAGCGTANNCTCTGTTCCCTCGAAGAGGCACTTCATCTCTTAAAAACCTCGTTTCCGGTACCTTCCCATATCGAAAAAGTTCCGCTTGTAAAATCCATCGGTCGTACCGTTGCAAAACCAGTGTATGCAAAATACACGGTTCCTGAAGTAAATATATCTGCAATGGATGGCATTGCTGTCCTGAGCCGCGATACGGTCGGTGCATCTGATATGGGACCTGTCACCCTCGATCATTTCGCACGGGTAAATACCGGAAACATTGTACCGCCGGAGTTCGACGCTGTTATCATGATTGAGGACACCTGGGAAAACGGCGACCGGTTCCAGATCCGTAAAGCTGCCGCTCCGTGGCAGCATATCCGTCCCGCCGGGGAAGATATAAGGGAGAACCGCCTGGTACTTCCCCGGGGGCACCTCATCCGGGCGTTTGACATCGGGGCACTTGCAACGTATGGAATTACCCATATTGAAGTCCAGGCAGTTCATATTGCAGTTATTCCGACGGGGAGCGAGCTCGTCCCCCTCGGTGTACGCCCCGGCCCCGGACAGGTTGTAGAGAGCAATACCATCATGGCACAGGTATTTCTGAGTACTATGGGGGCCGATTGTACCAGGTTCCCGATTACGCCTGATGATCCGAAATTAATTGCCGATACACTACTTTCTGCAATCCGGTCTCATGATCTGGTTATTATCTCTGCAGGTTCTTCTGCCGGGACGCGAGACTTTACGGCCAATGTGATTGGTTCGCTGGGGGAGTTACTCTTTCACGGGGTCGCAGTCAAACCGGGAAAGCCGGTCATTTTGGGAAGGATCGAAGGAAAGCCGGTGCTTGGGCTCCCCGGATACCCCCTTGCAGCCCAGACAATCCTCCGGGAGTTAGCAGCTCCGCTGCTGGAATCGTGGGGTTTTGCGCCGGCTCCCCGCTATCCNNAAAGCCAATGGGTATACGCATATTCAGGCATCCCTGGAAGGATGTGAAGCAGGAAGTGAACTTGAAGTCTTCCTGACTACCGATCCGGGGAGCATAGAGCGGACACTTATTCTCTCCGGTTCGCTGGACCCCGCAATCGAAGAACTTGCCAATCGGGTCCATGATGAAGGATTGTTCATTCATGCAAGCAATGTAGGAAATATTGGTGCACTGCTTGCGCTCAAGCGTAATTCATGCCATGCCGCCCCGATGGACCTTCCATCATTATCGTTACTTCCCGAGTCCCGGTTTCTTATGCAGCACCTGCCCGAACAGGATGTCGCCTTTATCCATATTGCAAAGATCGAACAGGGTATTGCGTCCCGGGACGGGCTCGCTTTTGAAGATCTGTTCAACGTCCGGTTCATCAATACACGGAAGGATACACCGACCCGCGTGGTACTTGACGCCCTGTTCAGTTCACGGGGTGTAGAACCGTCACAGATTGATGGGTATCTTCATGAGGTGAATGGTCCCCAGGCCGTCGCCGCGGCGATCCGAAACGGGTTTGCAGATGCCGGGATCTGTACATCGAGTGTTGCAGAAGGCTATGGTCTCCAATTCGTGCCGATTGCACACGAAGATTACGAACTAGCCGTGAAGCGTGAAATGCTGAACGATCCCCGGATTTGCACGCTTATCTCTTTGATCAAATCTCCCATATACAGGACAATACTCGAAAAAACCGGCGGTTATGACTGTTCGCAAACAGGAATGATCCGCAGCCTGTCGGAAAAAAATACCCTCGAAGAATGTTACCCGGGCACACTTCCCGCCGGACCTTAAGTACACGTGATTTTCCGGGAAGGGAAAAAAGAAGAATTCAGAATTATTTCTTCAGCGGGTTGAACACATTCTCGTAGATCATATCACTGCCGGTATTCTGCAACCGTGCACGCTCTTCTTTCTCCTCGACCATCGCAAGAAGCGGGAGTTCCATGTTTACACCGGGCACATGTCCAAACATCTTCTCCAGTTCTGCCTGCTGGGCATGCATGAAGAGTGCGTTCGGTATCTCGGCCGGACAGACTTCCTCGCACTGGCCGCAGTTCACGCAGGAATCCGCGATGTGTGCAAACCGGATCAGGTGGAACATAAAGTTGACAGGGATTTGACCGGGAGGCACCATTGCAGGGTTTTTTGTAGTGCAATCGACACAGTAACAAATCGGGCACTGGTCGATGCACCCGTAGCATTTGATGCACCGTGAAGTCTCCTGCATAATCTTCTTGAGCCGTTCCTTGCCTTCACCAAGTCCCTCGAAATCTTTCTTGCGCCACTTATCGCCGAGCTTTAACATGGCGCCTTCAACCTTGCCACGGATCTCGAGACCCTTGGGGTTTGCTGCTTCCGTCACGAGAATACCGGATTTTATGGCACCACTTACAAGCGTTGCACCTTTTTCGCTGCAGACTTCGACAAACGTTGCCTTCCCGGCACGGGGTCCGATGACTCCCCAGTTTCCACAGGCAAGGTCTGCCTGTCGGGGGATCTTCAGTTTGCAGCGGCGGCAGTTGCTGCGGCGCCCGTAGCCGGCCTCCTCCAGCTCATCGACAGAAATGCCCTTGTGCCCGCCCTCGTACTCAATGATAAACTGTCCCTTGTCAATCTCCTCCTTTTGAACAATCTCCGGATCCACACCATACTTATCGGCGATCATCTTCCGGGCCAGCACCGGGCTTACCGATCCACCACAGTTGACCCCGATCATGATAACATTGTCAAGGTTGATCTGTTTCCGTTTTGCAAGCTCATAGAACCCCATCATGTCACAGCCCTTGACAGTCACACCAATCTTCTTGTCAGTGGCACCTCCAAGGTATTTCTTGACGAGCTTGGGAAGCAGGAGCGTGCCGCAATGAAGTGATCCCGCAGTATCTTTCAGTTTGGTGGGGTCGGTGATGAACACCGGTTTGGCATCGTAAAGGTCAACTCCCCTTGTGATAGCAAGCACCGCATCCACCATCTTGGATTCAAGGGCATACTTCCACAGGCTGGTTACTGCTCCACCCAGTTCGGCTTTTTTCTGGATATCGGCATCATTGGTCCATGCGTAGAGCATATCGCCTTTTTTGGTCATTTACTTCGCCTCCGCAATCTTTTCGACAGCAACGGCACAGTGTTTTAGTTCCGGCATCTTGGACAATGGGTCAAGGGCGGTGTTGGTGAGATTGTTGGCACCGTTAGCAAAGTGCATCGGCATGTACAGCACCTTAGGTGCGATATCATTGCTCACTCGTGCAATGGTTATAGTTTCACCACGGCGGCTACGCACTTTTATCTTCTCGAGGTTCCTGATACCGAGCTCGGCCGCATCTTTCGTGTTCATCTCGATGAAGGACTCAGGCACTTCGTAGTGCAACACCTTGCATCGATCGGTCTGGGTCCGGGTGTGGTAGTGGAATAAAACACGACCGGTCATGAGCGTATACGGGTATTCCTTGTCCGCCACTTCTGCCGGTGGGCGGTACTCAAGGCCAAAGAAGGTTCCGAGACCATCCGCTGCTGAGAACTTCTCCTTGTGGAGGATCGGCGTCCCCGGGTGCTCGACTGTCGGGCATGGCCAGTGGACTGACTCGGGCTTCTCCATCTTCTCGTAGGTTACACCGAACTGGCCTGGGGTGCATGCCCGCATGTCGTCCCAGACGTCCTTTGAAGACTTCCAGTCAAAGCCCTTGAGGCCCATCTTCTTCGCCAGTAGGCCTATAATCTCCCAGTCATACTTCGACTCACCGGGGCCGTCGACAGCCTTCCGGACACGGTTGACACGTCTCTCGCCGCTGGTGAACGTCCCGTCCTTTTCTGCAAAGCAGGTACCGGGAAGGACTACGTCCGCATACTCGCAGGTCTCGTTCCAGAAAATATCCTGCACGACCATGAAATCGAGTTTGTCAAGCTGTCTCTTCACGTGGTTGGAATCCGGATAGGAGACCACGGGGTTTAAACCCATGAAATACATCGCTTTAATCGGATCCCCGGCCTGGTTGATCTGTTCGGTCAAGCTCACGCCGTACCAGTCGGGCAGGGAACCTTCCTTCAGGAACCATAGCTTTTCCATCTTTGCACGGTTCTCGGGAACTGCCACAGCCTGGTACCCGGAGAACACGTTCGGGTAAGCACCCATATCGCAGGCGCCCTGCACATTGTTCTGGCCACGGAGCGGGTTCACACCCGTCCCTGGGCGTCCAATGTTGCCGGTGAGCATCGAAAGGTTGCCCATCGAACGGACATTGTCGGTACCGGTGGTCAGCTCGGTTATACCGAGGCAGTAGATGATGACCGCGTTTTTTGCCTTGGCATACTGGCGGGCAAGATCCTTGACTTTCTCGACCGGGACACCATGGATCGACTCGGCGTCTGCATACTTCTCGACGGTCTTTTTGAGGTCTTCATAGCCCTTTGTACGCTTCTCGATGAACTCCTTGTCTTCAAGGCCTTCCTTGATGATCCAGTACATCATGGAGTTGGCGAGCGCGATATGCGTCGACGGGTTGAACTGGATCCATTCATCTGCAATCTTCGCTGTCGCGCTTCGCCGCGGGTCAACGACAATAACCTTGACCCCTTTCTTTTTTGCCTGCATTACTCGCCGTCCGGCAAGCGGGTGCGCCTCGACAGCGTTCGAACCCCACATGACGATAAGATCAGAGTTCAGGACGTCCTCAAACGGGTTGGTCGCCGCACCGGAGCCAAACGAGAGCGAGAGACCGGCAACGGATGGTCCGTGGCAGATCCGGGCGCAGTTGTCGACGTTGTTGGTTAAGAACCCGGCTCGTGCCCACTTCTGCAGGGCGTAGCAGTCCTCATTGACAGTACGGCATGAGCTCTGGAAACCAAGCGATTTCGGCCCGAACTTGTCGGATGTCTCTTTGAACTTCTTTACAATCAGGTCAAGGGCTTCGTCCCAGGATGATTCAACAAACGTGCCATCCTTTTTAATTAGCGGTTTTGTCAGCCGATCCGGACTGTGGACAAATTCCCAGCAGGTCTCCCCCTTAGGGCAGAGCTTGCCTTCGTTTATTGGGCTGCGCTTATAGGGCTCGACACCCACACACTTGCCGTCATTGACTACAAGGTTCAGCCCGCAACCTACCCCGCAATAGGGGCAGGTTGTGGCCACATATTTTAATATCTCTTTTGTTTCTGCCATACACTTACCTCTGAAGTCCACTCCTTCGTTTTTGGAAGAGCGGTTGTTTTTTTGAATTAGTAAATAATATTTGTTTATTTAACACAACTTTTTTATTTTTATAACATATAAGAGTTATCAAATTTTATTAAAAAATGATGAATACTAGTGGGTGAAGCTTGGCTAAATAATGTAAAATAAAATAGAAAAAAGATCCGTAACACACAGTTATTGATAAAATTAATTATGAGTGATTAAAATGAATAAAGTGTTTATCGAATAAGGATAGATTTATTCTGATGACACCCGGAAAACACGGAAAACATACATTTTCACCCCAGGAATTCAACACCCGCATGGACAACTGTGGGCTCAGCCTGAAGATGAAGGATTGCCTCAACCGGGTCGTGGCATTCCACTCTTCCCCGGCTCCTGGTGTTCTTATCGGTTCCTTCATGGTAGACTTAGCGCTCGAACTCCTTGGTGCTGTACCGGGAGAAAAACTCTATGGGGTCTGTGAGACCCCAAAATGTGCGCCCGACGCACTCCAGGTGATTGCAAACATCACTACCGGAAACAACCGGCTTCGCATAATACCTATCGGGAAATTTGCAATGACGGTGAATGCCGCAACAACAAATCCAACTGCCGAAGCAGTAAGGGTATATATTGATCTCGAAAAACTGAAACGCTACCCTGTCATCGATACATGGTACGCAAACAGCCCGGCATTTGACAAACCCACCATGGCAATCCAACTTCAGGAAGAAATATTTCGTGCGGGGCGTGATATCCTTTCGTTTGAACGTGTCCGGGTCGGAGTCTCCGGAAAAAGGCAATGGAAATCCTTAACCTGCCCCTGCTGCGGGGATACAATACCGGATTACCTGTTCGAACAGGACCGGTGCGGGGGTTGCGGGTCGATGAAATATTATGAAAAAATTTCATGATAAAAACAAAAGTGAATTGTTAATTTTTTTTCGTTTAATCCAACCGTATCCTTTCAGGAACACTGTAGATCATTGCACGTGGTGGTCGGACGAATCCAGCAAGGGTCATATTGATCTGCCGTGCAAGGCAGATACCGGTAGAGAAAGGCGCAGTATTGCTCGCAAAAACAGATATGCCTGCCCGGTAGGCCTTTGCTACCATCCCTGCCGGCAGCCTGCCAGTGCAGACCATAAAACACCGGGATAGATCCACTCCATCAAGAAGGGCCGTACCCACTGCCTTATCAACAGCATTGTGTCGTCCCATATCCTCTATCGCTGATCTTACATTTCCACTCTGATCAAGAATTACGGCACAATGTGTCCCTCCGGTTGTTTTCCAAAGCGAGGCATGTTCGTTGATGGAACGCATGCCGTTAAAAAGTGTCTGGAGGTCCAGGGATATTCCTTCACCGAGCGGTTCTTTCAATGCGGCCCATGTAGTCTTGATACCAACACACCCCGAACTCCGGATCTCGGTTTGTGAAGGTGAGATTTCGCGGGAAAATGAAGAGACCTCTGCAAAGATGTCAGGATAATCAACATGCACTGCGGTGATAGCGTCTATACCTGACACAATTCCTTCACATATCAGGTACCCGTATGCATAGGCTTCTAGATCACGGGGTGTGATCGTAAGGCTGGCTACCCGGGTTCCGTTCACCAGGAGGTTGATACTGTCTTCGATGCAGACTTCCACCCATGTCTGGCTGATATCGTTTTCAGTGATATCAATGATATCGTATTCCTGGGTAACTGCCGGGGGGGGTATGGTTTTTTCAGACATATTACTCGGTTTGGTCTATAGCCTATAATTTTTCCAGCGGCAAACAAATCCTCTCATGGTGAGGTGGGACACCGGTGTCCATCGGGTGAGATAAAAAAATTATGCAGCAGGGGCTGCGGAATTCTTTGGGCTCTCTTTTGTTTTACGGACCGGTTTTTTTACCCAGATGAGTTCTTTTGCCTCAAAAGCGAACGATTTCATCGCATAAACCCGAACACCTGACGGAAGGGATGAAGTATCTGCTCCTGCAGGTACAATAACGGCAAAATCGTTTCGGATAATAATACCATCACTCGCCTTTTCAGGTTTTTTCACTTCTTCGAGCATGTCCTGTGTTACTTTTTTATGGAAGGTAACAAGGACTTTTGTAATTTCACGATGTCCGTCAACCATCCGCTGGAGGAGAACAATGGTATCATAATTGTGTCCGTAGGTGCGGGGAATAATTTTCCAGCCGTCATAGCTCGAATAAATTCGTTTGATCTCCTGTAAAACGAAATCATGCATGATATCCGTACAAATACCCATAATTTCTCAAATAGTTTAACATTTTTTGACAATAAAAACTATAGCTTACGTAAATTTCATGATTAATAATCATTCACAACTTACCCTATGAATTTTTTTGATTTTACGAGGTGTTTACAAAACTGAAAGATAAAAAAAATTACAACGGTTTAGATGAATATCAATTATCTTTCCAAAAATCACATCACCCGTAATTTATTCTGACAAAAGAAAAAGCCTGCTTTTGAAAATCATTATATATTATCTTTGAACTACGTGTCTTCATTGTCACTCTCTCAGCCTTGGTTCTTTTTCGACGATGAACTTCTTCATTCGGATAATCCCTTTTCGCATTTTTAGAGTTCCCCTTGAATATCCAAAAGCCGGCAGTTTTGTGCATCGGTTATTGAGGATGCACATTCCGTGATAAGCGTGGGAAGCTAACCCTGTTTGGCTTCAAAGGGCCACAATTAATATTCTGAAACTTTTTCCAGATGGGGATTTGTTGCTTAGGATGTAAAAACAACTCAAAAAAACTTCAAACTTTTTTAGGAAGGGAACCTGGAATAAAGTTAAACAAAAAATAATAACAAAATCTATTTATTAAATTGATACCGATATTTCTGATGCCCATCCATGGGCTTTTGGGTTCAGGTCTCTGGATGTTGTCTCCCAACATCTGTATCGTTGCCACGGTGAAGACTTCCCATAACTTTTCCCTTACGGATCTGAAAAGATTTGAGGGGAAAAATTCTGCCTTTTCGAGCTGTTAATTATTCTGCCGCCATCAGGGCCCTACTAAAAAGTACGGTCATGCCCTGATAACAGTACCAACATTCTTTCCCTGGATCGCCTTTTCGATATTACCCTTGATGTGACAATTGATGATCTTCACTGCTTTGATGTGAGCTGCGTCCTTCAGAAGTTCAATGACCATCGGTTCGATCACTAGGTTCTCAAGGTTCATCTCCTCCAGTTCGGCAACAGTAATCTCTTTGATAAACTCTGCATCGGGGTGAGTGACCGGGTCCTGCATATACAATCCATTAACATTTTTTCCGATGATGCAGTTCTTTGCCCCCATCACCTCAGCGATGAGGAATGCACCGGTGTCAGTCCTGTGCGGGGGAATTGAACCGGATTTGGCGGGATGCTCATAGAGCCCGTAAGGAGGAGTGCCATGCATAACAGGAAGCATTCCAAGCTTGAGCAGGCTCGGGAGTTCGAGGAGGTCGCCCGTATGAATTCTCACGCCATTGTATTTTGAGAGCAGGATGGACACCATGATCGCGTTCTGTTCGGAGATCTTTGCCGAGAGTTCAGCGAGCACACCGGTTGGCATGCCAAGGTCCATACCGACATCCATGATGTGCCGGACCCGGCCCCCTCCACCGGTGACAATCAGCAGCTGGTGCAATTTCGACAATTGTCCAATCTCTTCGATGAGAGGGTACATCACTTCGCGCCCGTAATCAATCGCGGCGTGACCGCCTATTTTGACAACGTTCAGGTCAGGAGTAATGCGTATCTGTTCTCCGGACCCCCGCTTCCGGTGCAATCCTTTCCTGACAAGCGTCTCTCCCTGCAATCCGCTTTTTATCTCAAATCGCTTTTCCATGGTGAGCTCACAACACCATGCATATCACGAAGATCAGTTATAAGTCATTGTAAACCAGTTGGTATATCAGACACTATTCATATCCCTTTCAAAAAGATAATAGGGTTAAAGGGAATGAGTAGGTAGGAGGAACAATTATGAAGATTTATGTCCGTGAACGCCAGAAAGTCGGCGAGGGAGTCGAATCGCCAAAGTACCGGATTGTCGCCGTGACCGGGGGCCAGATCCAGATCGAAGCAACCCATTTCCGGAAATTCGAGATCGAACAGATCGCTCAGGATATCAAAGCCGAAGTAGTCTACATGAAACCGGTAGCCGACGACCAGAAGAAAAAGAGACATTGAAAAGTTGTATTTTTTATCTTTTTTACTCCATTCATTGTTAGATTTGCCCAACGATCGAGTACTTTTTTAACCTGAATCTATATGCTCTGCAATTCCATAGTATTGTGCGAATTTCTATGGCTGCCCTTTCGGTTGATATTCTTTTCGATGCAGCAATACGCATCCAGCTNNATGATGGAGGAAGAAGAACTGGTGACAAGAGCTGAACGGGTCGGTATCCTGACAACCTCAAAGGGGAGCAGAAAAATGATCGGAGTCATGCGGGAGAAATACCAGCTGAAGACCGAAGCGATAATCGGCCATACAATCTTCATGGAAATGCTCATACATGCAGGATAGCGCAAGCAGGGTTCCTGATATATGCATTGTTTTTTCATATACCAGTTGTTTATCAATTGGTTAAGTAATTATTCTTAACAAATTAAAAAAGAAACCTTCAAGAATCTCACGATATGATTTTAATGCGATCATCATGGTAAAAAAATTACATCTCGGATTGATCGCAACGTTCGTCTTACTGCTGCTTCTTTCGGTAGTATTCGCAGGTTGCACAAGTGCACCAGCCACGGTAAATAATACTGTTCCGGCCACAACACCTGCAGTCACCCAGGCGGCGCCCCTTAAACTCGTTATAGCCACGACGACGAGTCTTTATGACACGGGTCTCCTCAACTATCTCCAGCCTAAGTTCGAGGCCTTGTACAACGTGAAGCTCGCAATCACATCGCAGGGAACGGGCAAGGCAATCGAGCTCGCCAAGAACGGCGATGCTGATGTCCTTCTCGTTCACTCTCCATCGCAGGAACTCACCTTCATGCAGGGGGGGTATGGTCTTAACCGTCGCTCGTTCGCATCGAACTCGTTTATCATAGTCGGGCCAAAGGCTGATCCCGCAGGGGTCGCCAATATGACACCTGAGAACGCTTTCACAACAATTCTCCTGAAAGGTACAAACAATACGGCAAACATCTACTTCGTCTCCCGCGGTGACGGGTCAGGGACCCACACTGCCGAGCAGAACATCTGGAAGAAAGCAGGTTTCAACTATACCAAAGATGTCGAGAAATCGGGACTCTGGTATATCGAAGCAGGGAAAGGAATGGGAGAAACCCTCCAGATGGCAAGCGACAAGGGCGCATATACTCTGAGCGATGAAGGTACCTATCTTGCCTACAAGAGCAACCTGACCGTTGTCCCGCTGATAACAAAGGGAGCAAGCCTGCTCAACATCTACAGCGTGATGGCAGTCTATAATACCAAGCAGCCGGTCGAGAAGATCCAGATGGCAAACAACTTCATCAACTGGCTAATCTCAGCACAGACCCAGGCAGATATAGGAGCGTACGGTGTGGACAAGTATGGCAAGTCCCTCTTCATCCCGATGAGTGTAAGCGTGCCTAACGCAACTGCCGGCTACGTGGGTGATCATTCAACTCCCGCAACCGATCTCGTGCCCCCTCCGTCAGTTAACGCAACTGCAATAGCTACAACGGCTGCCCCGGTTGCAAATGCCACTGCGGCAAAATAATTCCACTTTTTTTCCTTCATCTAATTCATGATTATATCATGCATCTATTCGTTAGTATCTGATATTTCGGATAAGGCGAGTCACCTTACCGTATACTGGCAGGTTGTGACAATCTTCAAAATCGCTAAGGAAGATTGGGTAGTATCAGAAATGTTTTTCAGGCGCTGGTGAAATAATCAAAAAAACTTCGACACTTTGGGAGGTTCGGAACATTGCCCTCAGCTACCCAATGAGATTTCCCTAAAACACAGTTGCGATTCAGAAGGTTGCATGAAGTCATAGTCAGTCCGCTGATTTTCCTTTGCAGTGATCTATGAAGGATTCCAAAGTCAGCTCAATTGGCTCATGCAATCTTCAGAAAAGATTATTGCACATATTTTCGCATTTAAGAGATCTTGAGCGATAATCAGCATTTCCCTTCCGCCCTCTTTTTCCCAAGCCACCCGAGAACGTACGCGATACCCATCCCCGCAATAAACGCAAGGGTGATCGAACTCACCAGCGCCAGTACGCCTATGATAATGGTGACAATCACCGAATCGGATTTGAGGCTGTGGCGCCCCATCTCTATCCCGACGAAGACGAGAAGCGCTCCAAGCACCCCGACCGCGATGATGGAAAGTACCTGGGGGGAGGTAAAAAAGAGGGCAAGGACGATGAAGATCAGCCCGGCAAAGATATTTGCTCCCCCTGTCCGTGCTCCATAACGATACTGGCCTGCGAGTCCGCCTGCGCCATGGCACATTGGAAAGCCACCGAAGGGAACCGATGTCAGATTCATCAGGCCAATTGTCGTGGAAAGCTTCTTTGGGGGCACATCTGCCGAGAAGAGATCCTTTGTCAACAACGAAGTGGCGAGGATTGCGTTTGCTATCGTGAGGACAACCTGAGGGAGCACAAGCGTGGAGAATGCAGAGAAGAAATCCGGAGGAACCGGTATTACCAGCTGCGGAGCAGGGATCAGGCTCAATGGGGGTATACCGTACAGGATCAATCCCCCGATAAAACCCGCGCCAATCACGCATATAGACGAGAGGTCTGGAAAGGAACGATAGCGGACCAGGAGAAAAAACACCACGACGATCACAACACCGACAATGAAAAAGAAGGGGTCCTTAAAGACAAAAACCGCCGATGCCTTGAACAGGAGCAGGGCTAGCCCGAGCTGGATTCCCCGCACTACACAACGGGGAACCCACCGTTCAATGATCTCAAAAAAGCGGCCATACCCCAGCACAAGAAAAATAACTCCGAGCATAAGACCTGCAGCTGCTATCTCTCCGCGTGCGACTCCTCCGGCAATGACGATGACCGCAATAGCTTTCATGGGTTCCAGAGGGATCGGTAACCGGTAGTAAGCCCCGGTCAGAATAAACCAGGTCCCGAAGAAGAAGAGGACATACCGGGTATTCACATCGGACACAAGAGCTACTGCAAGGACCAGGGGAATGATCGTCCCGAAATCCCCCAGTGATCCCGCAAGCTCCGACAGGGTGAATTTCATCGGGAGTAAGGATTGCTGGGACACGGCATCAGGTTTTTAACAAAGGCTTATTTTCTTGCATGGTATCTCGTTCTTACTACCTTACGGAGATGTTGTATGATCGTTGGATAATGATTAAAATAACTTAACGTTGATTATAAGGATTAAACTTTTCACTGGAATATACCGTTTTTTAACGTAATCCTGTGATCAGTTTTGAAATCTGACGAGGAGACAGGTATGAGCACTATCACTTCCGGAATTTCCCAGGCTATCCACCTGATCGTAACTCTCAACCCGGACGTTATGCAGATTGCTGCACTTTCGCTGTACGTTTCCCTTATAGCAACGATTCTCGCTGCCTGCATGTCCATTCCCTTGGGAGCGTTCATCCATTTTCACGACTTCGCGGGCAAACGAGTGCTCATTGTTCTCATCCAGACCCTCTATTCGGTCCCTACCGTCGTCGTAGGCCTTGTGATCTACCTCCTGATCTCCCGGAGCGGCCCTCTCGGATTCTTTGGTCTCCTCTGGACCCCGGAAGGAATGATCCTGGGCCAGACGGTACTGATTGTTCCTATCACAACAGGCCTTGTCATCTCGGCGCTGGGCAGTATCGATAAAAATATCAGCGACACGCTCGTCTCGCTCGGGGCAACCGGGTTTCAGAAGGTTGTGCAGATCATCAAAGAAGCCCGGTATGCCATCCTCAGTACGGTTGTCCTCGCGTTCGGGAGGGCGATCTCCGAAGTGGGTGTTGCGATGATGATCGGCGGCAACATACTCGGCCAGACCCGGGTACTGACAACTACGATTGCGCTCCAGACGGGCCTTGGGGATTTCGGGTTTTCCATAGCCCTTGGTATCATCCTGCTCGTTATCTCCCTCATTGTTGTGGTGATCATGAATCTCATTACCGCAGGCTTATCTTTTGATTCGCAGTGGGTACTCGGGGGTCCGCGCTCTTGATCCGGATATCAGGTCTTTTTCGGAGGGCAGGCACGAGGAACATCCTCGATGCCATCGATCTTGAGATCAGACCCGGTGAGATCTTCACCCTGATAGGTCCAAGCGGGAGCGGTAAGACTTCCCTGCTCAGGATCATCGATCTTCTTGATAACCCTACAGCGGGGAAGATTTTTTTTGACGGTACAGATACGGCAGCAACGAATCAGATCCGGCTATCGATCCGCAGGCGCATGGCGATGGTGTTCCAGAAACCTTCCGTTCTGAACACTACGGTTGCCGGCAATGTTGCCTTCGGCCTGAAGTTCCGGGGGGTTGAGAAGATTGAGATCGGGACCCGTGTCCGGGAGGCCCTGGATATCGTCGGGCTCTCACACCTTTCAGACCGGCGGGCAGTTACTCTCTCCGGGGGAGAGATGCAGCGCGTGGCGATTGCACGGGCTCTGGTAACCCGACCTGAACTCCTCATCCTGGACGAACCGACAGCGAATCTTGATCCCGTCAATACGGAAATGATTGAAAATCTTATCCGGCGCATCCACCAGCATTTTCATACCACCATCATCCTTTCCACCCATGATATGATCCAGGGGCAGCGCCTTGCTGACAGGATTGCGGTCATTATGGGGGGGAGGATTGTACAGGTGGGTTCAATCCAGGATATTTTTTACCATCCACAAAACAAGGATATCGCCCGGTTTGTCGGGATTGATACGATAGTAAAGGGAATCGTTGAATCCAATGACGGGGGTCATGCGAAAATTTCGGTTGGAACAGCAGTTTTTGAAGTAATTACTTCCAGCAAACCGGGGACTCCAGTGTCCCTGTTCATTCGCCCGGAGGAAGTTACTCTCGCAGTCAAAGACGGGGATTTGCCCAAAACCAGTGTACGAAACCAGCTGGCCGGGACAATTATTAAGATGGTGCCCTTTGGACCATTTATCCGCGTGACGATTGACTTCGGTTTTCCCCTGACATCACTGGTAACCCGCAGGTCTTCTGATGAACTCTCTCTTGGTGTCGGCATGGCCGTGATCGCAGGAGTCAAAGCCACGGCTATTCATGTAATTCCTGATTCAGAATAACGGGTTTTTTCTTGCATTTTATTCGGTCAGGTATCATTAGATTCAACTCGCCCCCGATGCACAAAAATAATCCAATCTGCAATGGTAGTGACGACCGCATGATTCCGGACAGGGTAAGGTATCCGGAAAAACAGCATCTGGTTGTATTATGCCCGTTCATGGTTGGGGACGAGACCCGAATTGATCCGCTCGAGATCCTCATGCTTGTTGATATTGGTGAATGTTTTCAGGGTCGGATCGAATTGTCTTAACTCTTCGACAGCAACGTAACGGGTGTTGATACTCCTGATCATCGGGCGCAGGGAATAGGACTCGTGCTCCTCAAGGTACTCTAAAAGAACTGACCTCCTGTATACCGCGTGGAGAGGCTCGATCATATCATAATTCCAGCTTGGTATCGCGGCATCCGCGGTACCTAAAGTGTCAAAAAGATAGCGCACAACCCCGACATCGATGCAGGGCATATCGCATGCAGAGACAAAGAGGGTGTCGCCGTGTGCTGCCAGCGCCCCGGCATGGAGCCCGCCGATCGGGCCGATGCCCCGGCGGATGTCAGTGATGCATCGGATACCGTCCAAGTGGGCGAACCGTTTGCACTGCCCGGGATCCTTAGCCACAAGTATGATTTCGTCAACTACCTGTTCAAGCGTATCGATGAGCCGCTGAATGAATGTCCTGCCCTCGTACACGAAGAAGTACTTCTCCTGCCCGCTGGCACGCCGGGCTTCCCCCCCTACGAGGATCACTGCTGATCGATGGACCGTGTTCACCGGACTATCCCTCTTTGCAAAATACCGCTGAATTCCTGAATGCTGATAGATAGTTTAACGGTTTTTCCAATTGTAGTTTTTCCTGTTTTATTTTCTCTGGATACCACTTCTCAACATTCCTGAAAACAGGGAAAAACTGCTTTACCCTCTACCGCAACAATAGGCTGAAGAGGTCAACAATGAGTAGTTCCGGATAATACCCCCCGTAGAGATGTAAGAATTGAGCGCAAGAATTATATTATCAGAAAGAACCGTTAAAAATACACAGCCATGATATCAGCATTCCCGGATCCCATCCCGCCTTATCCCTGCTGGGAGGGTCGCAAATACCGGCTTTCCCGCCCGGTAACAAAAGATGATATCCAGGCATTCCTCGGAAGTGAGGATTCCTACGTGCGCGAAACGGCTGCGGGCCTGGTACATCTCATTCACAAATATGGGCTTCTTGAGATTCACTCAATTATCGGAAAAAGGGATATCATGGTCTGGTTCAACCCGGACAAAGGTGCGTATCCCTCGGAATATCTGGATGCCCTTCTTTCGATACGGTTTAATTAGTACGGTATCCGGAAAAATAATAAGGATTTAGTCGATCTTACCAATCACTCCTGATGCTATTATTATTGCATTCAGGTTCGCCCCTTCCTTCAGTTCAATTTTTCCGCGGAATGGGTTGTGATGGATGAGACAATCACGATGCCCCGGTAAGGGTGGTTTCAGATTTCCCTTTAATGTGTTGTAAGTGCTATGACCCATTAAAAGGATATAGAATATACAATAAAACAGGACAGAAACAGTACCGGATGATGAATTCCTGTAACGGCAGCAGAAGCCCCGGTCATGTGAATATAACCCCCAGACCTTTGATAGTTGTCAGGTTCTCGGGATCATCCGCAAGGTTTCTGATATTTAATCTTAAATAGTTAACAAATACAAAAAATAAATGGAAAAACTTTTACATTCGTTCAACGTTTGATATATAGGAACGATATTGTATGAACAAACCCTCCCGGTTCAACCGGTTTATCCTGGTAAGTATTGTTAGTGCACTCCTGGCTATTACCATGCTCCTTTCCGGCTGCACGTCATCGCAGCCCTCTCCGGTTACTCCGGAAACGACTGCCGCTATCCAACCCACAACAACGATGCCTCTGCAGACGGCAGGTTCAACACCTGCAATAACCACTGCCATGCCTTTGACAACAACCGCTGCCTCGGCAACAACAACGCTTGCACCAACATATACTCCTTCTGAAAAAACACTAATTGTGTATACTGCAGCCTCGCTCAAAGGTGTGTCGACGAAACTGGGAACCCAGTTTTCCGCTGCGTATCCCGGCCATTCTGCTGTCTTCAATCTTGACGGGACTCAGGCCCTCAAGACTCAGGTGGAGAACGGGGCCTATGCTGACGTATTCATATCAGCGAGCAATACCTATACTAACACCCTCAAGGGTGAGGGATATTTCATCAACAGTACTGTCAAACCCCTGACAACCAACTACCTGATCGTAATCCTCCCTTCAGACAATCCCGGAAAGATACTGACTCTTGCGGACCTTGCAAAGTCCGGAGTGAAGATTGCGATGGAGGATAAGTCAGTACCGGCCGGTACCGCCACCTATGCCGTACTTGCAAACCTGGCAAAATCAACGTACAACCAGGACTGGAACACGTCCGTGTTCAAAAACGTCGTGACCTATGAGACATCAGAACCCGGTGTTGCAACCAAGGTATCTCTCGGTGAAGTGGACGCCGGCTTTGTCTACGAATCCACGTTCACTGCAGCCCCAAAAGACACTTACCTTGCGATCACTATCCCGAAGGCCGATAATTACCTCCAGACCTATACAATCGGTGTCCTGAAACAAACCCGTAGCACCGGGGCGGCACAGGAATTCGAGGATTTCATGCTATCAGGCGCCGGGCAACAGATGCTCAAGGACTACGGGTTCAGGCCGGTCTCCTAACCTTTTTTTAAGAGAAGATTCCATTTTAGGAACAGGGACAGTTGTTTTCTCTTCATGACACATTGGTTTCTTCAACCAGAAAAGTCTCGACGCACCCTGGCGGTTATTGGTGCAGGATTCCTGATCATTCTGGTCACCCTTTACCTCGCCCTTCCTGTCGCTGCTCTCTTCTTCCGGATAACTCCGGAACTCTTCTTCTCTTCCCTCTCGGACCCGGAGGTACAAAGTGCTCTTGGGCTGAGCCTGGTTACATCAATAATCTCTCTGGCTATCGTTATCCTTGTCGGCACCCCGTTTGCCTATGTCCATTCCCGCATTACGTACCCCGGGAAGATGATCGTGGACACCCTCATTGATCTCCCGCTGGTCCTGCCCCCTGCAGTCGCCGGTGTGGCCCTGCTCGTCCTCTATGGGAGGGTCGGGTTCATCGGAAGATACCTCAACCTGTTTGGTATCACGCTCGCGTTCACGACAGTAGCTGTCATCATGGCCCAGATCTTTGTTGCCTCCCCGTTCTACCTACGGCAGGCAAAATCGCTTTTCGAACAAATGGATCCGGCATATGAACATACCGCGAGAACGCTCGGGGCCTCACCGATGCGTATCTTTGCGACCATCACTATCCCCCTCACTGCCAGCGGGCTCGTATCCGGTGCAGTCATGACTTTCGGAAGGGCTCTGGGCGAGTTCGGGGCAACCATCATGTTTGCCGGTAATCTCCCGGGAGTGTCCCAGACTATGCCGCTTGCGGTGTATGTCGGTATGGAAGGAAATTTCATCGTAGGTATCACGATCTCTATCCTGCTGGTACTCATCTCGTTTGCTATCATGATTGCAGTCAGGTTCCTGGCCAGCCGGGAGGTGCCGCTTGCTTGAAGCCGATCTTCATAAACAGCTCCGTGATTTCCCCCTCAACGTTCATTTCCTGGTGAAGCCGGGAGAGATCCTTGTCCTCATGGGAGAGAACGGGTCGGGAAAATCCACCGTTCTCAATAGTATAGCCGGCCTTCTGTCACCGGACACCGGGTCCATCAGGCTTGAGGGAACTCTCCTCTTTAATTCTGAAAATGCAACTGATATGCCGGTTGAAGATCGCAATATCGGTTACGTTTTACAGAACCCGGCAGTCTTCCCTCACATCACCGTACGAGAGAATATCGCATATGGCTTAAAGGCACGGTACAAGCCTAAAGATCTCGTTCACTCACGGGTAAATCATTGGCTCAGGGTAATGGATATTGAGGGACTGGGAGGGGTAAAAGCCGGCAACCTGTCCGGTGGGCAGAAGCAGAAAGTTGCTCTTGCACGTGCCCTTGCTATCGAACCCGGACTCCTGATGCTCGACGAACCGTTTACTGCTCTTGATACAGAAAGCATACAATCTGTTCAGGAGGCTGTCCGAACATGCGTTTCCGATCTTCAGATCCCCTGTATTTTGGTAATGCATAGCGTCGCCGATGCCCTTGTGATCGGTGACCGGGTGTACCTACTCAACCGGGGTGTCAATCGCTGGGAAGGAAGGCCATCCGATATGCCAGGAGCAGGGATGCAGTTGTCAACGTGAGCACGACCGGTAGTTCTGGAGAAAGGATGTGAAATAGGAAATATGAGATGGCTATCACTCAATGGTATGGCGGTTGCGGAAAAAATTCCCCGGATAACGCTGCGATTCCGTGATAACAACTCTTGGATTTCTCTATCCTTTTCTCACCCTCTTGCCAAATATCTAAATGCATGAAGTAGTAATTACACGTGGAGAAAACCATGAAGATCAGTGCACGAAACCAGATCCCGGGAACCGTCAAAATGGTAAAAAAAGGCCCGGTAAGTACAGAAGTCGTCATCTCCATTGCCGGGGGTAACGAGATTGTTTCATCCATCACAACCCATTCTGCAGAAAAAATGAACCTGAAGGAAGGGGCTAAGGTGTATGCGATTATGAAAGCCTCAGAAGTGATGGTAGGGATCGATTAAATTTTTTTAAATTTTTTTCATAAATCTAGTTCTGTGAAAGGATAAAGTTTCAATAAAGTCCAACTTTTTTTATCATTACGATAGCATTTTAAAATTTTCTAACTAAAAAATGAAATAAAAAAAGTGACCACAATTTGCCATCGTCATTATTTCATTATGAATCTGAATACCCCATTATGACGGTGGCGTAATGGCGGGAGCAAAGGCTGTGCTAAACCCCAAGAACTGATAATTATTAATTGGAGTATTATTTACGAAAGATTTTATGAAAGAATTCGGGGTTAAAATATTCCTTCTTTTGCTTTTAACCATCTGGTATGGAAACCATAATTTAATTCTCTTCTCTTTACTCCCGATTTTTGCCGGTATTTCCTTGACAAATTGCGCCGGGTTTTCCAAAAAAACCCGGGAAACATCCCGGAATCACCGGATTTTTCCTGCATAAGGCAAGCGTATATATATTGACGCATAATGACTGGAGAAGTATCCGGTACCGGGATAATTTCCTGGCATAGAGACGTTGATAATCCGAGTTCCGTCCCGGAACAAAAAAGTCAGGGAGGATTTACCATAGAAAAGAAAAGATGGTTTACTCCGGAGGCTGTTGAATTGGAACCCAATGTACCCATCGAGGTACCAGGCATCCATACGGCCTCAGGTATTTATGGTTTTGGAGAAGAACTCGTGTTCACGGCATTTCTACTGGTTCCTGACGGCAAGTATAAAATTTCCGGAAGCTTGCCATGACCCGCGGCCGTCACCCGGTGAGAGCACTGGAAGAAGCTGAGACGATCGCAAAAAAACGGGGGCTTGTCCGGTATTACGAGCGAGGGCCGGGTCTAACCTGCAACTTTTCCATTGTAAACCCCGAGATCCTGGCACAGGTCCGGATCATGCGCATGCGGTACCTACGCTGTACTCTGCAGTGGCTGGAACGGGAGGCACTCGAGGAGATAGCCGGCCTGAAAATGTTTCCTTCGTCCCGGGAAATTTCACGTGAACTCTGGATCTGTTCTCCCGAATACTGCTGGAGATTCTTCCGGGTGTGCGATACCGGGCTCACCGAACTCGGGCGGGACGGTACCGTGCTCCCTCCCAAATCAACGGCTCCGCTGTCCGGAATAAAGAAACCTGGTACTCCGCTTTCTGAAGTTTCCCCGTCCCCGTCGGTTGTTTCATCTTCTCCAACCACTCCCCAGAATGAGGTTTCCATCGATACAAAGTCTCCGTCGGAGAGCAGTCTTACTGGGTGTACCGCCTCTGCCCGGGAACCCTTATCATAAATTGACTTCCTTTCGGCAAACGGAGGTCATTTTAGGCTATTTTACCTCACGGTATTTTTTCGGGAAAACGAAAAACTGCGGAATTCAAAGGAAACACCCGCTGAAATGCTCTGAATTCGTTCATTTCAGTCCTTGTTTACCGGATTTTATGTCGGAGGAGCAAAACTGCGCTAATAGGACCATAACAGATGGCGGATCGGGCACGCAGACGGGATAAACTACGTCTCTGGAAAAACCGGTCTTCCATGGATCCGGGGGACCTTTCGTATTATTAGTATTTCATTTTGGGACAAGGACTTGGTATTATATTCGTGATCTCAGAATACCTTTATTTTTGGGTCTTATCTTTGCAAATGCACTCGATCCACGGGAATTTTTATGGAAACAAAAAATTTCCGTTCCCGGATCCAGATCGGTACTATTTTTCGTTTCAGGATGACAGTATTACTGGATAGAATGAAACGGAGCACGGATTCGAATTCACAAGTCATATTTACTCCGATTGGTATAATCCGGTCACCCTTTACCGACATTTCTGGTATGCCTGTCCAGCCTGTCGGAGCCCGGGGTGTCCAGGGAACCTTGGAAATCTTCAGTGAATACGTAGAAGGACTTTCGGATCTCGGGGGGTTCTCCCGGATCATCCTGATTTATGCATTCCATAAATGCACGTCCTGCCAACTCACGGTTACCCCTTTCCTGGATACAACTGTTCGCGGCATCTTTGCAACCCGCGCCCCCTGCCGCCCGAACGCGATCGGCCTCTCAATTGTACGACTTGTTGCTGTTAACGGCTGTAAGATCTTTATTGAGGATATCGATGTTCTTGACGGGACGCCGTTGCTCGACATCAAGCCTTATGTATCGGCCTTTGATTGTTATCCCGAAGAAAGGGCTGGATGGCTCACCGGATGTAACGATATGGTTGTATCAAAGAAGTCCGACAGCCGTTTCGGTGAAAAAAGTGACTGATCCAGCAGGATATTAGTCAATTTAGACACTGAAAACCAGCAATTTCTATCGCTTGAAGCCGGGATTCAGGCATCCGGACAAAAGAAAGATCGGTCCTCCATCCGGTAGTATTGCAGGTTAATGATGCCGGGATATCCCCGGTAANNAAGAGATCCGAGCCCGGATTTTTCGCTCTTTACTCGTGTTATCAACAATGATGTGGCGGTTGTTGAGTATTGACCCAACGGGTGCCGCTTTTTTTTATAAACGGAGTTCACGAACTGCTGGTACGCATCGGATCCTTGAAGTATCGACCGACTACTACACGACGAACTCCTCCCCGGGGGTTATCGGTGTCATCTTTGTACCGGGGGATGAAATGACAATGACAGTGCATAATAGTCTGGCCGGCTGCACTTCCGATATTATACCCGATGTTATACCCGTCCGGTGTGAAATTATTCTCGATGATAATCCTGCATTCATCAATAAGCTCGACCATTGCTACTTTCTCTTCAGCGGCAAGTGTAAAATAATCCGGAGTATGCCGGAAAGGGATTACCAGAAGATGTCCCTTGGAGACCGGGAAATGGTCCCATCGGGCATAACATAACGAATTCCGGGCTATTATGTCATTGCCGAAAGGTGAACAGAACGGGCAGGCAGAGGAATCGGGCATCATGATTTTTTTCGCTGTCAAGGCAAATAAATAACGTGTTCCTTGTTTTTTGCTGATTATCTATCATTTTTCAACGGAATATTCACCGGTAAAACCATAGTTTTTTATTTAATACCGGGTTATGATCACTGATAGAATATGGGAAGCGGCAAGGATATTATGCACCAGTTTGTCAGGCAGGAGATCAACCGGTACTTTTCTACCTACGATGGCTGGAAAATCACCCCATTACCTGAAACAGTTGGATATGACCGCGAATTTGTAGCTGAACGCACCATTTCCGGAAACAGGGAATTAAGTAAAGTTCTTGTTTCTTTTGAAAAAAAAGTGGACAAGGAAAAACTTGAACGAATGCGTTCCATTGTACCGGGACCTTACGGGCAGGTTCAGAAGAGTACTATTCTCCTTATTGTTCCCCGGAATTCAGACACCTCCGCTGTACCCGGAGATATCAGAATCGCTTCCATGCATTCATTTGCCTTTCAAGGAAACAATCTGGTATGGATGAAAAAACCTGTAAAAAATTCCGAAAGGGAACATGCTGACGAAAAAAGCAGGTAAAAATTATTATTAATCGCCTGGGGGTTATGTATCCTCATGAAATACTGACTATTTTTTTTATGAATTCTTAGCTTTGACATCGCTCTTTTCTGGTTGAGGGGGATTTTAGCTCTTAATTTTGATCTGCTCCCTTCCTCCTCACGCAATAGACCTTTTATAATCTGGTAGAACCTTGTTTTTCGTTCAAGGTGACTGAAGATCCTCTGCTACGAAAGCATTCAGGGAAAAATCTTTGAACCGCCAGATGTTTTTCTTATTTTTGACGATGATTTTTTAAAAAATTTCTGACTCCGAACCTTTATAAAATAACTGACTTGTTTTAAAGTACCTAGTTTCAGATGATGAACACTGTCTGTTACCAATTACACAGAGATGGTGCCGAAGTAGGGTCGGGAGGCTTTGCAATAGTACCCATGAGGGTGAACCAATTGCCGGGTATACTATTTTTATGAATTTTTTTATGGAAAGCAGGGCAGAAGTAATTCCTGACCAAGAGAATATCTAAAAAAAATGCCGGGAAGATCTTTTCTTTTTTGTATGGGAAAGGATCAGGTCTTTTTCAAATCAACCTGCATTTCGACCGAGCCAAAGGGTGTTGCCTTTGTGTTGCGGGCGATCATCATCCCGTTGTTGTACACTTCAACGGTGAGCGTATTACCTGACCCGTCCTGCTTCTGGACTGTTGCCTGGACTATACCTTCAATGACTGACAGCTGGTAGACCCGGTCACCGGACGAGTTCACTTGCTTTATGTCCCCGGCAGTACCTACCGTCCCGGTAAAATTCCCTGCATACTGCACCCTGACCCAGACCCCTATGTCAGGGATACTCATGGTAGGCAATGACGTGGGTTCAATGGTGACCTGGGAGATGGGTGTCTGTTGTACGGTTGTCGGGGTAACGAGGATTGTTGCTGTCGGAATAATCGTAGTAACTGCCGTTTCCGGAGAATTAGGGGTGTTTGGCTGGAGAAGAGGTACAAAGCTCAGGGCCATGGCAATGCCAATAATAATGATAGTAACCGCCACTATCACAAGGTGCATGGGTTTATACCGGGAAACAGGCGGGGGGGGTGGAGCGGGAGATAATGGTCTTGTTTCTGCGGGTGGGTGTGCATTCTTCTTTTCTGGTAATTCCTCGGGTTCCGGCACTCCCCCGGAAATGCCTTTTTCTGTCTTCACAGTCCCGTCCGTCGTTGCATGGTCTGGTTCAGGTGCCCCCTCAGGTTCCGGCGCCGGGGGAATACCTATTTCAATCTCCCCCGTCTTGTATGCCGGCGGATAATCCGGTTCAGATAAGCTCTCTGGTTCCGGAACCGGGGAAATTACATTTTCTGGCATCCTTCTGGTAACGTCTTGTTCCATCTCCACCATCTTATAAGCCGGTGCAATGACGGGGATGGAAAAAGCCGGGCGTACTTCGGCTTTTTCAGAGTCGGCGGGAACATCGCTGGTCCCGGTGGTTTTGCCATCTTTAAAAATGATATCCGGTGTCTTTTGGGAAGTAATATGGATCGAGCTGAGAGCTTCCCGGCGAACGGCAGCAATCTGTTCTTTGAGCTGTTTTA
>PMDE01000030.1:27081-43157 GCA_003154335.1 Methanoregula sp.
CCGCTGTCAAAAAGAAGAAGACGCTGACTGGTGAGAACGAGCTCGGTTACGATGGAGCCGAACCTTACATTGTGGGTCGTCAGAATAATGGATTCATCGCGGTTTAAATACGGATTTACCATGGTACCACATCCTTGCAATCATGTTTGTTCTCTTTGGCAATATGTTTTCATTGTGCAGGAATGTTGTTAAAGTACTTCCAGAATCCGGTAACCGGCAATCAATACATACTTTCACTCTGAAACAAGGTGCTGTAACCCGTTGAAATAGTTCCCGCTTCCGGGATAAAAGAAGATAACGGTTGATTCACTTCTGTTGCCTGTTATTTTTTGTTCCTGGACAAATTCGTCATTCGGTGTTTAAAAATACATGATCCCGCTGCTGTTCGATCCTCCCTGATTATTCAGCGGTGTGGGAGTTACCGTGATCCCCGGGGGTTGGCCTGTACTCGTATCGATTATGAATTCAATGGAACCCATCGGGGTTGAAATGGTCCGATCGCTGATAAGATTCCCTTCATGATAAACCTCAACGGTAAGCGTATCTCCGGAGTTATCCTGCTTATGGACCTGTGCCTGGACAATTTTCGCTGGTTCAAGTATCTTATAGATCTGGTCGCCGGATCCGGCAACCTCTCTTAATGAGCCGGGAACACCCAGCGATCCTGTATAGTTTCTCTGGTAGAGCACCCTTACCCAGACTCCGGAGGAAGGAATCACAACGTGAGCTGGTATGGGGCTTGGCTGGAGAGAAGGAGCAGGTCCTGGAGTCTGTTGTATTCCCGGCGTCGGTACTGGAGTAATACCGGGTATTGCCCCGTGGGGGACAGAGACAATTACAGCCCATGCAATGCCGAGAACGATCAGGATTATTACGGCGATCGCGATAAAGGAAAGGCGGTTATTGCCTGAATTTTTCATCGGCAGTACCGGTCCTGGAACAGAAGGAGGTGTTTCCGGTTCCTGGTCCTGATCACTATCCTCAGTATCCCCCGGTTTCGGCCCTGTCTCTTCTTTCTGCGCTGAATCGTAGTCCGGACCGGATCCAGGTCCGACAAAAACCGGCTCCGGTACATCGGGCAGGTCCTGGGACCCGGTATTTTCTCTTTCCACCACTGATGTTTGATCACTAAGGGTATCTTCAGAAATTGTTTCTGGATCGGTACCTGCTTTCGCCAGAACAATGGAATCTTCCCTCTCGGTTTCCCCGGGAATTGATCCACTATCAGTGGATTTTGTGCTATCCCGGGCTTCAGCGAAGACCTTTCCAGGAATGGAAACAGGAGGTAATGCGGAATCAGCTAACGCTGAATCTTTTCCGGGAAATGGATCAGGAAACGGGGAATCGGCAAACGATTCTTCTCCTCCATAATCCTCTTCGCAAATACCGTTCACCGCGGTAGAATCTGTTTTTCGGGGATCGACAGCAGGTGGGGCTTCCACTTCTCCTCCGGATCCCGGTATATGTTCTTCGAAAGCCGGGATTGCGTCGGCGGATTCTGGTATCTGGTCCGAAGTCCCCGTTGTGTCGTCATTATCAGAAACCCGGCCAGCTGTTGTATCCGGTGATTCGGTCATTTCTTCCGGACAGGATGGTTGTTCTTCTCCTGCGAATGTTGATAACGTGACATCGTCTCCGGTTGCTTCCGGGAGGAAATTCTCCTCTTTCAATTCCTGTTTTTCTCCAGGAAAAACCTCGGTTTCAGGTTCATCAAGGAGTACTGCAGGATCAATCTGTGCATGGCGCATATCGATGATAGTTGTGTAAGGGTGAGGGATCTCAGGAGCCTCCGTGTGTCTTGTTGAAGGCCGGATCCCTATTTCTTGATCGGGCAGGGTAATTTCATTATCCCCCGCCTTCTGGCGGACGGTGACAATAAATTCCATGAGTTTTTTCAACCAGTCATCCCGTTCCCTTGTCCTGTTTTCGCCCGCCTGCTGGGAAAAGATAAAGACCATCGGCCCGGGATCCCCGGTCCCCGTTGTGTCTGCAAGGTAAAGGGAAATGGCCGGTTCCCGGCTGGAAGTCTTTCCCCCTTTTACTGATTGTATATTAAAAAGGGGCACGATCCGCGGCTGGAATTCACCATACCTATCATCGACGAGGATAAGGTTGCGGGAGGTGAGGAGTACATCATGATGGATATGATTGACATTCACACGCCCGGCCGTCAGGAGTATTGATTCGCCGTTTTCCAGATAGGGTATGCCCATTCTTACCTCAATAGCTGATGTATTTTTTGTTCTTCATGGCAATATGCTTTGTATATCGATTTTAATAATCGACGCAGTTTCAGTGCCGTGATGAATTTTTATTTCCTGTACACAGAAACATTGGTAACCACTGACATACGATTACAAGAATTATCTTATTCCCTGGTGTTACCTGCCGAATGTCTCACCTTTTGTAAGAAGTGTAAGAGAAAAACCCATTGTTTAATCTCAGACGTCCTGTGACCCGCGGAGAATGAAAATTTCGGGCTTATATATTGAAATGTACCGGTGATACAGGGACATTTCCGTGGATTATCTCTCACGGATTTTTTTTCTTACCGTTGATCAGATCGGGGTCCTGTTGGAACTTTTGTTAACAACGTTAACACCTTTTATCATTTAATTCACGCGATTGGTCCTTTTTATCCGGAATGGCACTGTTCTACCCCTAATTATAGAGATTGTGGACGTTCACCCGGGATCATTTGGAATGAATCTATCATGATTAATTATTTATAATCCAGATTCCATTATGTGTTTGATGTACCAACACCCTCAGTGCAAGACTTCCGATGGGCAGGTACATGCCGCTTATGGTAAGCGGTAGCCGGTTTTGTATCGATAGGTATTTGTTTTTGTCGGGGATCCGACAAAAAAATGCATTGATTTCTGAACTTTTGAGTTCGAGGTAAAACATGGGTATGATTGCAGAAGGACCAGTCGATGAATGGTTCAGCTCTTTGCCAAAAACAGGCGGGATATATCGCCTTATTAACGGAACAATGGGAGACAGGATCAGGAATGAACGGATCGGTGCTGTCATTGCACTGGGAGAATCCGCGGATCCCCGGGCAGTCCGACCTTTGATGGACTGTTGCAGTGATCCCGACGCATCGATCCGGAAACATGCAACTGAGGCGCTTCTCAAGCTGAAAAGCGGCCGATCCGTATATGTGTTGATCGGGCGGATGAATGATAAGAACGAGGAACCGGTAACCAGGGAACGGGCTGCTGCTGCACTGGCTTCGATAAGGAGTTTTAGTGCTATTGAAGCTCTCAGGGCCTTGTATGCCGATGCGGATGAAGACCCCGCACTTCGGTCTTTGGTCGCTGAAGAGCTCCACCGGGTGCGCATCCGGTAATAATGGGATTTAGTTCTCCCGATTCCTCTCCTCTTCCTGAGGTTGTGATATGACACAGGAAAGAGAATCAGTAACTCTTTGCACACCTGCATAGTGTAGGAGTTTGGTGTTATCCGTAATTTTTTAGCATGTAACCTGGTTTGACACTTAAAAAAAACATCGGGTCAATCTGTCAGGCTTTTTGCGGTTCTTGCGCATCTTTCAGTACTACCGCCTTTGTGGTCCCAACTGGAACACTACCTGGCAGTTATCACTCCTGAAAAGAAATACACTTAACCACCCCATAAGTAATGGAGTGCATCCGGAGACCGGCACGTTTTTTATCGCTCCGATGTGTCATTTTTATTGAAGACAGTTTTAAATAGAGCGTTTCTCTCTCTTTTTTCGTCCGTCGGTTATGACAACGAAACTTTAACAATCTTTCCTGCCGAAGCTATTGGCACTATGTGGAAGGCAGTCGGGATCGATGCATGGCTTGCCGGCAGGAAATCAAGCCTGGAAGACGCACGGGCGACCGTTACCGGTATCATTGAGCGTGTGCAGAAGAACGGTGATACTGCATTACGGGAACTTTCGCGCCATGTTGAGCTGAAGGAAATTGCCGTATCTGATGACGAACGGGAAGCGGCATACGATGAAGTCAGCACAAAAATTACTGAGTCCCTCATCGAAGCGCATGCCCGCATCGAGCGATTCCACGAACTCCAGAAACCTAAAGACCTCTGGCTCCAGGAAATGGAGCCCGGGATCATTCTCGGGGTAAAGACAACCGCCCTCCAGAGGATCGGCATATACGTGCCCGGTGGACGGGCTGCTTACCCCTCGTCAGCACTGATGTGTGCGGTGCCGGCAAAAGTGGCCGGCGTCAGTGAAATCTGTGCCTGCTCCCCTCCCCCCATCAGCCCCATGACACTTGTCGCACTCGATATAGCCGGGGTTACCGAGATTTACCGTTCAGGCGGTGCACAGGCTATTGCGGCTATGGCCCTTGGAACAGAAACCATCAGGCCGGTGCAGAAAATCGTTGGACCCGGGAACGTATATGTAACGCTTGCAAAGATGATGCTGCGGGAAAAAGTGGAGATCGATTTCCCGGCAGGCCCCAGCGAAATTGGAATTATCGCCGACCATACGGCAGATCCCCGGATTGTTGCCTCTGATATCCTGGCTCAGGCAGAACACGACCCCAATGCAGCCTGTATCCTGATAACAACTGATAAGGATCTTCCCGGAAAAGTCGGGCAGGAAATTGCCAGTCTCCTTGCCAAAGCATCCCGCAGGGAAATAATCACCGAAGCTCTTAAAAATTCAGGGTACACCCTTGTCGCAGATATTGACGAAGCGATTACTGCGTCAGACAGAGTAGCACCTGAACACCTCTCAATCCAGGTGGCAGATCCCTTATCGGTTGTTACCCGGGTGAAAAATGCCGGAGCAATTTTTGTGGGAAAATATTCAGCAGTCGCCTGCGGGGATTATGCCGTGGGGACCAATCACGTCCTGCCAACGGCAGGGTATTCAAAGATGTACTCGGGACTTGATGTTTCCCATTTCTGCAAGAATGCATCGGTAGAAATGATTGATAAAAACGGTCTTGAATCTATCGGTGATATTGTTGAGACCCTTGCCGAGGCAGAAGGCCTGAATGCCCATGCCATGTCCGTTAAAATCCGGCGCCAGTGTTAAGATATGTGACTGCCCGGGTCCGGGAAAAATCCATTTTTTTGAATAATACACTGTTGACGGTTTGATCGTTAAAGTTCAGAGCTGTCACTTTCGCGACAGGTTTTCCTGTGAAAATTGTATTTTCGGATATATGCCGGACTATAATCCCGCGCTCCATTCGTTACGATAAATACTGCTACCCCCGGCGGGGCGCCCCCCGCGGCGGATCAGTGATTATTCAAAAAACCACTTCCTGCCCATTGTTCCCCGGAGAGGCCCTGAGGCAGAGGTCTTCCGTGCAGAGTTCAATTTTCAGGGTTCAGGCGTGAACCGAATTGGTAAACAAAATAAAAATTCAGAGTTATCTGTCTTGATGAGTTTTTCCAACAAAAATCGTTGGTATCAGATATGAACAGCGGGATTGTTCCCTTTCTATCCATCCCTTGCTATTGACGCCGCAGCCGCCGACCCGGTGCCTTCAATTTTAAAAAAAAATCCTGCTATTTTCTTTTTCCCTGCAGTCGGGACACGTACAATCCCATGATTCCCGCGATTACCAGTGCAATTACCGGGATCACGCTGTCAATCGGTGTCTCGGATGCAGGATTTTCAGAAGCGAGGAACTCAATTTCAGTTGTGGCATAATCTTCGGTAGTATACCTCAGCCGGTCGAGAGGAGTACTTACCACATATACGGTATATATCCCCGGTTTCATAGTACCCAGGATTACCGATGTATCCCAGGTATAAGTCCAGCTGCCGTCGCTTAACTGCACCGGTGCAGTCGTGAATAATCCACGTCCTGCAGGAATATTGAGATTATCCAGGGTTACCCCCCTGGTGTCAAGATCAGGCCCTGTCACAAAGAGATACACGGCAATCGTGGTAATTCCCGATACCGTCCCGTTGAGAGTGACGACATCACCGATATGAGCCTGATGAGGCGAAGCGGAGATGGAAAGGACCGGAGCTGCCATAACCGGACCAGTAACAACTCCCAGTACAGCTGCGATGATGATCAGAACGTATAACCATCTCATACCGGTACCATGTAACCTTGATCCATAAAACGTTTCATGCGAACAGGTTATCAGAAGCTGACCACCATGACCGCTTCTTCTTCTTCCCGTAACTCACCTTTGAGATGAGCGGTATCGAAATTGTACGTATCAGCAGGATTATAGTCCTCATAGAGCTCGCACTTGTCAAGAACATCAACAAATTCTTTTAAGAATATCCGGGGGATGATATCGACCCGTCCGCCAAACCGTGTTGTGATCTTCCTGATCATTGCACGGATGAACCGGTGCGAAACCCGCTCCCGGTCCGGCTCGGTATATGCCTGGGCATAGACATCGACGACCTTGAGCGCCACCTGCTCGAGTTTTGAAGTATCAAATTTCGAGAGCAGGATCTGGGGTTGCCTTGGGTTCTTGAAAGCATCTGTCTGTACTACGCTGATTCGATCGAACAGCGGAGGCACAGACCGTATGCCCCGTGAACCATCATAGAGGGCAGGTGTCCCGGTGAAGAGGAAGTAGCAGCGTGGCATGTCCCCCCGGTCAAGTGCATCGATAATCTGCACGAGCGTTTGGTAGCCTTTCTCGCGCTGGTTGCGCTGGAGGCCCTGCGTTGTTTCCATTTCATCGACAGCGATCGCCAAACCCCGGTAACCCGCCCCGTGGATAATGGAAACGAGCCCGCGAAGGAAAACAAAAGCGGTGGTGTCATCGATATCGCCTCGGATACCTGCTTTCTGTTTAACATCCCGGCCGATATTGGGTTCAGCGGCGATCCACCCCAGTGCAGACTGGGCAAGCTGGAATTCTCCGGCATTGTTCTCCTTGTAATACGTGCGTAATGCAGCGGCAAGCGAACTGTTCATTTCACTGATCCCCGCAAGAGCTGCTTCGATCTCCTTTGCGGTTGCGGTCTCAAGCGCAGAATCCTCGACCGTGTTTCCACTCACCGAGATCAGGCGCTCTTCGATGGAAAAAAGCCAGTTATCAATAATAGTCTTGAGGGCATGTTCTTCATCGCCGGTCCTGAGGTTCGCACAGATCTGCTGGTATATTCCTTTGAGTTTGTAAAGGGGAGTCGAGGAAGAGATGACGACGTGGGAAGTCACAAAACCCTTGGTGCGTGCCATCTCAAGGGCACGGGCAACAAGAAAGGTCTTCCCGCTTCCGTACTCCCCCTTGATGAATTTTGTATCGCCACCCCCCTGCGCCACGTAATCCAGTTGCTTTCCTATAGCCTCCTCTTCGACATCGAGTGCTACGGCAATCCTTTCGAGTCCACCGGCAGGGACAGTACCCCTGCGCAGTGCATTGATAATATTGATGCTTTCCAGCCGGCGCCGGTCAATCTGTTCAGGTTGCGGTATATTCATAGACCTGTCCATCCTCTCCTACTCCCTTCTTTTCTATAAGGGTTAATCCATGCGTCGATGCTTTCTGTATCATCTGGTTCATGATACCCACCACCCGACGCGTACCCAGCAGCTTGCGCAGCTCCATTTCGTTTGCTTTCCGGTGTGACCGGAGGAATTCAATAATTTTTCGTTCCTGTTCCGTAAGCCCCAGCTGGTCGGTAAGGATTTGGACCGGGGGAACCGCAGGTGCACGTTTTTTTATCCGTGGTTCATTCATTATTGGACGATCAGCAATCGACTGTTCCTTGCATGCCCGGATCAGCTGGAGGTAATCCTCAAGCCTGATAGCATGGGAATGAGCAGGTATGACATCCATACCCCGGAGACAGTCATATTTGCATGCCGCGTAGTCCATCTCTTCGAGTGCATTGGCAGCGCTGATGAAAAAAGCACGGGAAAGCAATTCCAGGCCATCAGAGCCTAACGTTTCTTTCCGTACTTCGAGTTTTTTTATCAGCTGTTCCATCAGGCGCTTTAAGTGGAACATCCCGTACCGTTTGTCAAGGATCTCTGCTGCTACATGTTCAATGTCCGCGCTTTTTTTAACATTGGAAAGGATATAGAGCATCACTTTTTCGCATTCCCGCTCCTCCCGGTGAGCCGATAAAAATTGTGCATAGGAAGGACCCCCGGCTAAAAAGTCTGAGCGGTACGCCCGGTAATACCAGGACCGTGCCTCGATAACATTTCCCAGGTCTTCGTAAAACCGTGCAGTTTCAAGGAGACTTGCCACATTCACATCCCGGGAAACAACCGAGAGGAACCGGCGACCCGCTTCATCCAGCGGGACATGTGCCATGAGGTACTTGCGGTATTTGCTAATGATAAGGGCAAGTACCTCCAGGTTATTTTTTGATACCAGCTCGTCGCGGATGATGTTTTCATACGTTTCGAGAGCTTTTTTCTCATCACCCACTGCGTCGAGGAGATCGCATTCAACAACCCTGCAGAGGGGGTTCCACACGTGAGCTGGGAGTGTTTTAATAGCGTCAAGGGCTGCCGGATAATTTCCCTTNNGCAGCAAGATATTTTCTCAGTATTGCCGGATCTTTTGTATCGCGGTATATCACGAATGCCGCTTCAGTAGCAGCCTGGAAATTGCGGGTTCTGATAAGGGCATCGACATATTCATGGGATTTTGTCGCGGCCATTCCGACAACAGAATGGGTGGTGAGCGCTTCTCCTGGTTCACCCATCTCAATAAGGACCCGCATCAGGTTTTGTAAATCCCCTGGTTTTTTCCCCAGTTGCACAAGGCGCCTGAGTACAGGGAGAGCACCCCGGTAATCCTTATGGGAGAGAAGATACTCCGCATAGCTCCTGAGAGCGTCCTGGTTAGTAGGATCGAGATGAACGGCTGTCGCGTATTCCCCGATTGCACCTTCATCCTTTCCCGCCTCAAGCACTTTAGCCAGGTAACTATGGACATAGGACGATTCCGGCATCTTTTGGGCAAGATCCCGGAAATAAACTTCAGCATCTTCAAGTTTTCCCGTACTGTAAAGGTTGGTAGCAGTGAGAATTTCTATTGCTGAATCCTTACCCTTCTCAAGAATACACGTGCAGAGCTGCAATGACTCCAGGTACCTTCCGTCTTCAAAAAGCCTGAATGCTTCTTTTTTCTGCTCTTCGCGGGTTGCAGGTATCATGATCGCTTAAAACCGGACCTGACCACAAAAAGACCAAAAAACATCCCGATCATATCTCTCTTCTTAACCCGGGAGTCCCCCTTGTTCTGCCATTCAATGGGTACTTCAACAACTGAGTATCCTGCATTCCGGAGTCTCCAGAGCAGCTCGACATCGAATTCAAATCCCCGGGAGACCATCTTGGGCAACACTGCATCAATTGCTGATTTTTTAAATGCCTTTGCCCCACACTGGGTGTCATGGTAGCGTATACCAAACAGGATCCTGATAATAAGGTTAAACGCACGGCTCTCCAGCTGCCGCATAATACTCTGGCGCACCTTAAGGGTTGCTCCTGGAATCCATCGTGAGCCAATCGCACCGTCGGTCGTGGAAAGGGTCAGGAAAAGGCGTTTCATCTCATGGATGCTGGTAGAGCCATCGGCATCGAGGTACCCGACAAGAGGCGACCGGGCGGATTTCAGGCCGGCGATTACCCCCCCTCCCTTTCCGAGGCGGTGATCAAACTGAAGACAATGGATCCTCAGATCTTTTCTTGACTCCGCAATCTGGTCGACCGTAAGGGCAGTACCGTCTTTCCCGTCGCATATAACGATTATCTCCCCTTCAAAATCGGTGATGGACTCAAAGAGCGGAACGATCCGGTGTTCCTCGTTATACGCGGGTATCACAAGGCTGTATCGCGGCTCAGGAGCGGTGGACATGATGCGAAAGTCTTTTTTGGTACTATCTGCTGACAGATATTTATCTCCCCTTTGTGGTTGTGAAAGGAGGTTTCCTGCGCCTGATTGGGGCAAACCTCATCCCGGAAAATAAAACCGGACGGTCCTTCATAGTACTTTTAGCAGAGTTTCCCCATAACGTTACTGGTGTTTGCCCAGATGTTGTCCAAGTACGGTTTCAGGGCGGTACTTCTCTGCCATTGACAGCGCAGTCTGGCGAAGTGCATGGTGCTCGGCAAGGCAACTCTGGGGTGGCGGTGAGTTCCTGAGGATTGCTGATGTATTTTCGGTAACCTGGATCAGCTCGGTTGCGATAAGGGCATTCAGCCAGATCAAATCCGCCAACATCTCTTTAATTTCCGGCTCATTCATATACCATACGTCGTTTTGCCGACAATATAAACAGATTGACATCGGGATAAACAGGTCATGCACCGGGATATCCGCAATCTTAATCTCTGGTATGGTAAAATCAGGTAATGAAAACAATGTCATATAATGAAAAAATTGAAAAAGAAGGGAGGAGCGCGAACCCTTTTTTTTGCCTGATGGGGATTGACGTTGTCAGTGCAGAACCGGGAAGGGCAATACTGAAAATGCGGGTCAGGCCCGATATGCATAACGGTGTCGGCTGGTTACAGGGGGGGATCCTTGCAGCAATTGCGGATGAGGCGATGGCGCTCGCCCTCTACCCGATGCTGTTCGACACTGAAGGGATCGCGACAATCTCCGAGTCTACCAGTTTTATCAAGGGAACAAAGGATGGTTTCATTGTTGCGGAAGGAAGGGTCATCAAGAAGGGAAGGCGGGTTGCTTTTGCAGAAAGTGAAGTATGCGTTGACAACGAAGAAAAGACGATGCTTTCCCGGACATCGGCAGCATTTGCCGTAACTACAAATAAAAAATAGCATTAATCAGCTCTGAAAAACCGGACATGAATCGTGTGCGTTTATTCCAAAAGCGGATTGTTGAATTTCTCTTTTTTTTGTCATCGCCTATTCTCTGTGATTATGTGGCTGAGCCTTCTCTCTCCACGGATGGGGAGGCAGTCCAGGGGGAGTATCCACACTCCTTTTATTCCAGGTTTTTTTCATCGAAGTTTGGCAGGGATTGTCGCATTATTGAGGTGAGACCGGGAGGAGGAAACAGAAGCACAATGTGCCGGAGTCTCTGTTTCTTTAGATTTCAACAGAGCCACTAAGCCCTTAAAAACGTGCTCTTTTTAAGGATCCCCGGGTCCCGGCCACGTGGCAACCGGAAGAGTTTTTTGAATTTTAAATACTGAATCTTTTCGAGGCGCCGCTTTCCGGGTGAAAGCATTCATCGTAACTTTGGGAACGGAATAATCACGTAGGCTGATCCAGAGGCTGCTATTTCTTATGAATGTTCAAAAATCTGAATCCTGACAAGGGTTTTATTCCTTGCTATCCGGGCCCGAAATGGTGATATTCACTAAAAAATGTAAAGCACAAATCATCGTTTTGTGTGAGGGTAAAGTGGATATTCAGCCCTCATCGTCCCTGGCCATTTTAATTATCTCATGATAAAAGAATTCCCCGGGAAAATTAATTCTTCTTTCCTTTGGTGTTCTTTTTCTCTCCGGATTTTTTATCAGCCGTTTTCTTACCCTGAGGTATCTTTTCATCTTGTTTCTTTTCTGCAGGTTTGCGGAACATAATGAACCAGATCACACCCCCGACAGCTATTACCAGGATTATTATACCGATAACCATCGTCGTCTGGTTCGCGGCCCCGGCGGCGCTCCTTGCCTTTGCGAGTCCTGCGATGGAATACGTGTCATTCGGGTCAATTGTATTGGCCCTGGAATAAGAATCGACTGCTTCCTGGTATCGGCCCAACTGGAAAAGAGTATCGCCCCTGTTATTCAGTGCCGGTAGGGAGGCATTGTTGATCAGGAGTACTTTATCATAGGCATTGAGTGCTTCCTGATATTGTCCGAGTTTGAAGAGAGCATAGCCTTTATTGTACCAGAGTTTTTCATCGTTCTGATAGATTACCAGCCCCTGATCAAGTGTCTGGATCGCAGCAGAGTAGTTACTCAGCTGAATCAGTGCATACCCTTTGTCCTGGTAGATGTACAATAAGGCATCTGACTGCCGGATCATCGTAGTATTCGAAGCAAGTGCCTGGTCAAAAGCTACAATCGCCCTTTCATATTCTTTTGATTCGAGTAAATTTACCCCGATATTGTAAAAATTCGTTGCTGAATCTGACGTCTGGTTCCCGGCAGCCGGCACCGGCTGTACGAAAACGCCAATCAATAAGAGAATTGCCAGAATATGGACAATTTGTCCGATTTTCATACCTATCCTGTAGGATTCTGGCATACATGAATGTTGCTTTTAACGCAAATGCTAAGAACAATAGTTAAGGAAACGATAGGAAAAATGGTAAAATAACGTCGTAAAATTCTCCTCTCATCACGATAAGATAACACTAAAAGGTTTGTGAGCAAAATGTAAAGCAATCGGGGAGATCACGTGAAATACATTATTATCACCGGCGGAGTGATGAGTGGACTGGGGAAGGGGATTACCGCGGCTTCGGTCGGGCGTATCCTGAAGAACCGTGGCTACCGGGTAACGGCAGTAAAGATCGATCCATACCTGAATATTGATGCAGGCACAATGAACCCGGCACAGCACGGTGAAGTGTTTGTGCTCAAGGACGGAAGTGAGGTCGACCTCGACTTAGGTAACTACGAGCGGTTCCTTGATATCGAACTCACTGCCGGTCATAATATCACAACCGGAAAGGTATACCGCACCGTTATCGAAAAGGAACGCCGGGGTGACTTCCTTGGTGAAACCGTGCAGATTATCCCTCATATCACGGACCAGATAAAGACCTGCATACGGCAGGCTGCAGAAGAAAAATTCCCAGACGGTTCCACCGCTGATGTATGCCTTGTTGAAGTAGGCGGTACAGTTGGTGACATAGAGAGCATGCCGTTCTTAGAAGCAATCCGTCAGATGAGCGGGGAACTTCCTGAACACCACTACATCCTCATCCATGTAACGCTCATCCCCGAGGATACCATGGGGGATCTCAAAACAAAACCCACCCAGCACTCGGTGAAGGCACTGCGGGAGCTGGGTCTTCATGCGGAAATCATCGTTGGCAGGAGCGAGAGGCCGATCAGCGCCAACACCAAACGCAAGATTTCTGCATTCTGCGATCTTCCCCAGAATGCCGTTATCTCTGCGGCTACTGTTCCTGATATTTATGAAGTTCCCATGGAGATGGAAAAAGAAGGTATCGCCGAAGTCTTGTCTGCACGCCTCGGGCTTGAGAAACGCGATGCTGATACCAGCTGGTACCGTCTGGTGACCAAGGAATATACCCGCAGGATAACCGTGGCAATCGTGAGCAAATATGGTATCGAGGATGTGTATATCAGCATAAAAGAAGCCCTCAAACATGCGGGAAGGGCACTTTCCACCGAGGTGAAGATCGGGTGGCTGGACGCAGAACGGTACGAGAGAAGCCAGCTGAGCGATTATGACGGGATATTAATCCCCGGCGGGTTCGGCAAACGCGGGATTGAAGGAAAGATAGAAGCCATCAGGTTTGCCAGAGAGAACAACATCCCCTTCCTGGGGCTTTGCCTGGGATTCCAGCTGGCGGTTGTCGAGTATTCCCGGCATAAAGTGAACATCGCTGATGCCACCAGCGAGGAATTCGGGGAAGGTTCCCATGTGATTGCTCTCCTCCCGGAACAGGAAGGACTCCATGAACTGGGTGGTACGATGCGGCTGGGCAATTACGTAGCGGATATACGAAAAAACACTCTGGCAATGAACCTGTATCGGGAGAAGGAGATCACTGAGCGGCACCGTCACCGGTACGAGGTGAACCCGGAGTATATTGACCGTCTGGAGAAGGCGGGGCTGATCTTTTCGGCAACCAATAAAAACCGTATGGAGTGCCTTGAACTTGCCGACCACCCCTTCTTCTTTGCAACCCAGTTCCACCCGGAATTCAGGTCCCGCCCGACCCGTGCTTCGCCGCCCTACCTGGGTTTTGTTGAAGCATGCGGTGCAAACAAACGAACAAAATAACGGAGTAGTGCCATGGTCAACGCAGAGAAATTTATCAGCCAGTCGGTAACGGAAATACAAAAAGCTGCAGGGAATGAAAAAGTCGTCATGGCATTATCCGGAGGTGTCGACAGTTCTGTCTGTGCAGCCATTGCAGCCCGTGCGATTGCTGAGAACCTCATCCCGATCTATATCGACACCGGCCTTATGCGCAGGGGTGAGACAGAACGGATCAGGACGCTCTTTGGCAATATTCATCTCCAGATTGTTGATGCCGGGGATGAGTTCCTTGAAGCACTCACGGGAATTACCGATCCCGAAGCAAAGCGCAAAGCCATCGGCGAACGGTTTATCCGCGTATTTGAACGGGAGGCAAAGAAACAGGGGGCAAAATGCCTGCTGCAGGGCACCATTTATCCGGACCGGATCGAGAGCGAAGGCGGGATCAAAAGTCACCATAATGTAGGCGGCATGCCGCTGCACATGGAATTCACCAAAGTGATCGAGCCTATCCGCGACCTCTATAAGGACGAAGTGCGGGAGGTGGCTGGAGCCCTCGGCCTGCCCAAAGAGATCCAGCACCGGATGCCCTTTCCGGGGCCGGGTCTTGCAGTACGGATACTAGGGGAAGTTACTAAAGAGAAGGTCGCGATCGTACGGGAGGCAAACGGGATTGTTGAAGATGAGCTCGTTGAAACATACCGTCCCTGGCAGTGTTTTGCTGCCCTCCTTGGTCTTGGTACCGGGGTCAAAGGGGATAACCGGATTCACGGCTGGATCGTTGCAATCCGGGCAGTGAACTCAAGAGACGGGATGACTGCAGATCCCCTTAATATCCCGTTTGATGACCTGGTAAGAATCGGATCGCGGATCACCGCCGAAATTCCCCAGGTTGCCCGGGTGGTCTACGACATTACTGCAAAACCCCCGGCGACTATCGAGTACGAATAACCTCATTTTTTGAGGAGAATACAAAAAAGTCATGTGATGAGAATGGACAAAACCAGCCAGTATAAAGCGCTCGACGAACGCTACTATATGCCCGCATTTTCGCGCGACCTGGCCCTTGTAAAGGGTGCAGGTTCGAAAGTCTGGGATGCACAAGGGAAGGAGTACATCGATTGTGTTGCAGGGATTGCTGTCTGCAGTACCGGGCATTGTCATCCTGCTGTCGTAAAAGCGATTTGCGATCAGGCGCATGAGCTCATCCACTGTTCCAACCTGTATTATATCCCCCACCAGGGAGAGCTCGCAAAGAAACTTGTTGAAATCACCGGGATGCACAAAGCGTTCTTCTCCAATTCCGGTGCCGAAGCAACGGACGCTGCCCTCAAGTTGGCCCGAGTCCGGACCGGGAAAAAGAAGTTTGTGTCGTTCGTCCACGGGTTCCATGGGAGGACTGTCGGTTCCCTTGCCGTCACGCACAAACCTGCTATCCGTGAACCGTTTGAGCCCCTCGGTCTCAAATGTACATTTGTCGAGTACGGCGATCTCGATGGTCTTGAAAAAGCAGTCGATGCCGATACTGCAGGTGTCCTTGTCGAACCGATCCAGGGAGAAGCCGGGGTCATTATTCCTCCTGACAGCTTCCTTGAAGGTATCCGGGAGATCTGCGATAACACCGGCTCACTCATGATCGCTGATGAAGTCCAGACCGGGATGGGCAGGACGGGCAGGTGGCTGGCTGTCCAGCATACAAGGGTAAAACCTGATATTGTCACACTTGCAAAAGGGATTGCGAGCGGCTTTCCCATGGGAGCACTTCTTGCAAGGGAAGATCTTGAATTCAAAAAGAGCGAACACGGGAGCACCTTTGCCGGGGGTCCCCTTGCCTGCTCGGCAGCCCTTGCGACGATCGGGGTCATTGAGAAGATCCTGCCCGATATATGCAGGAAAGGAGAACGGTTCGGAAAGGGACTGGAAAAATTCGACCCAAGGTTCCGTGGACTGATGATTGGAATGAGTATCGGTGATGCGTGTCCGGAGATCCAGAAAAAGTGTGCCGGACAGGGAGTGCTGGTTAATTGTGCTGCTGATGGGAACCTCCGGCTGGTCCCGCCGCTCGTAATTACAGATGAGGAGATTGACTGTGTGGTCAGGGTATTGAATGGAGCGCTTGGTCAGGTCATGTTATAAAAAAAAGAGCGGCTACGTTTTTGCAAAGAAAGCCGAGGATATTGCCCGGGAATA
>PMDE01000077.1 GCA_003154335.1 Methanoregula sp.
TCTTGAGCATCGCGTTGGACCCACTCGCGTTTGTGACCGAGAGGTTCACACTTTTTAAACCTGCACTCGTGTAGATATGAAACGGGTTGGAGCTGACGGTTAAATTAGTGATGTTCCCATCGCCAAAGTCCCAACTCCAGTTTGTAATCCCTGTGCCTGTTGAAAGGTCAGTGAATGTCACTCCAAGGGGTGTTGTACCGTTGAGTGGTGTTCCCGTAAAGTTTGCAAAAGGAGCAGCATTTGCTCCGATTGGAAGCATCACGCATAATAACACTGGAATCATTATAAGACGCCACGAGACGCCCCTGTTTCCAAGCAGTCCAGACTGCTTTTTCGAAATGTCAGATCGTACTGTCATGATTATACTTCCTACTGATTTCTTCTTCATGAAATCGTGAATTTCAACTCCGAAATAGCATACACTATAACGACGGTTGATAGTATCTTTCCTCATCGTTTTACTATTTATTTATTGATATTTTTAACAGATTTTGAGACAAAAAATGTAAACAGATGAGAGGATTTTAAACTCTCTCTTATATTGGAATGTGGCCCTGATTAGCATGTAAGATTTATTCAAAACCAGGGCGGAGTTGAAACCACCATGTTAGACAATCCACTAGATAAGGCAAAAGAAAAGGCTGGTAAAGTAGCTGAGGACACTCGAAAGGCTGCCAGTCATTCAGTAGATGACATAAAGACTGCTGCCAAAAGCACCGAGGAAAAAGCAAGAATGGAAGCACAGAAAATAAAGGATGACGCTAAAAACGTGGCAAAAAAAGCCGGATTGAAGTAATCTGATATCTTATTACTACCATTTATTCTCTAATCATCGATATAATTCGCTTATGAAAGGATTCAAATTCTTTCAGAAAAAGAGCGGATAAAGAGCCCGGATTTTTTCAAAAAAGCACACAAAGTGTCGTAAAAGGAAAAAATATAATTTTACCGGATTATTTTTTCAGCCTAGCACGATTATTGTAGATAAAAAGGCACGACACGCGAGCATATTCTACCTGATGCTTCTCTTCTCTCGAAAGATAGCAGTAATCCTGTTTGCCAAAAGACCGGGGTACGATCAGGTTTTGCGGCTTTACAAATCTGGATGCTCATCCCGTTTTTCCACTATCGCATTCTGATTTCAGGCAGGGAATCAATGGGGGGTTATGATGATGAGGGTCGCTCATCAGTACAGCCATGGTATTTTCTTCCTGCACCAGGGGGATTCCACTCAGTACCTTGTTAAAAAAGTGGGCATTGAAGAGGTGAATTAAACCGATCTCAAAAAAATTGTACCTTTGATCTTACCCAATTGCCCGGATGGTAAACTGATAGTGTAACATCCAGTTTTTGGTTCGTGAGGTATCAAAACCACGGACTTCGACCTGCAATGCTTCCCTGCCTTGCAACATTCTATAATATACCAAATAAGAACTCGATAGTCAGAGCTTTCATGAGACTAATTGTACCATTTGTCCTGATTACAGCCGTAGTACTCATACTCACTGCTGGATGTGTTGCCGTTGCGAACAAGAATAGCGATAATTCAACGAATAACACCATCCCTAATAGTTTTGCTCCCTTCTCAAATGTAGCCGATCCCACGTTAAATAAAACGATACATGCAACTGCAAATGGTACAACTAAATTAAAAGGACCGCTCTTAGTCTCGATTGGAGGTTATCCCGTTGACCTTCCGGTAAATATCGATAACATTACCGCAGGCACAGCTGGCAAAGAAAAACCTTTGACCCTGACCCTGGATGAAGGCTTTCATACCGTTGAAGTCTGTGCCGGATCCATCTGTGAAAAGGAAACTGTCAATATAAGTTTTGGAAAAAAATCCAGTATCGACTTCAGTGAACAATTACGAAAAGATGTGGAGTTTCCCTTACCCACTGCCCGAATCGTTGAATATTTCAAGAACGGTGGCGGGGTTTCGGTCAACATCGAGTTTATCAATCCTTCATCAAAACCCCTCACGATAACGGCCGAAGTCAGTTGCGGGTATGACTATATCGACGACAGGACCAATATCAAGATGGGCGATTCTGTAACCGGCAAATCAGTGCAGTATGTTGAAGCCGGGCAACGCGTAACGAACCGTCTGGACCTTTATTTTGCCAGCGGTCACAGCCATAATTTTGATGTCCCGAAAATAGCTGATATAACCGTACAATAATTTTTTTTAATTTTTACTATCAACAATGTAGTATTTAATAAAAACGCACGAACTATCATCTACCAGGAGAAAGGTGTTTTTGACTATGGCAACCGATCCGGTCTGTTTGGGATTCGTCGATGAGGAAACGACACAATTTAAGACAACGCACAAAGACAGGGAGTATTATTTTTGCACCAATTTCTGCAAAAAGAAATTTCTCGAAGACCCGAAACGGTATTCCCGACTCAACACCGATATCAGCCTTGAACCCGGTGATGCTTTCTGTTGATGGTAAAACTACAATTTTTTTGAACTATTCCCTTCAGTGTCGCACTCGTGGAGGACAGGAGCGGCCCGGATCCGGGTAACACATTAAGGGGTTGAGGGGAAGATCCCTCATAAATAGGGACTAAAACCCTGATTGTTCAGACACCCAGATACAGGGGCAGTTCCCTGGCCCACATGGCAATTGCGGTCCAGTCGCGGAAATCACCGACCGGGGTCTTCACTTTTTTTGTTATCCAGTTCTGGAACCGCGAGAGCTTTGCAGGGTCCACCTTCCCGCCAAAAATGGTCTCCACCACCGGATGGAGTGGGTCGAGGGCTGCATGAAGCGCCTTTTGTGCACTCGCCATCTGGGCCGGGTCCTTTGAGACCGGTGCAAGGCTCACGATAAACCCGGCAACCGGTAGTTTCTTCATCTCGTTATAGTGGCGCCGGACAAACTTCCCTACATCGCCGACCATCTTTCCCATGTACATTGGTCCTCCGATGACGATGGCGTTGTAGCCGTCAAGTGATGTTACGGCTCCCAACTCTTCGACGTCAACGATGTGATTTACCAGGAGTTCTTTTCCAATAACCTGGGCTATTTCTGTGGTTGATCCTTTTTTTGATGCATATGCTACGAGAATACGTGCCATGGTTTTTCCTGAATGGGGGTTATGTGCTGGGGGATGATAAAAATGGTGGGGAAGATTACGTCATGGGGTTTGATACGATGAGGGAGCTCGGTTGCAAAGAGGCCAAACCGCATTCAAGAGTGTCCGGTATCCGATAACCTCACGGGGAGCATAGTGAAAAATGTGAGATAGGGTGAAAAAAAAGCCGGATTCCACGGATCCAACCTGGGCGCCCGTCACGAACATCCCGATCGGAACGCGAATGGGTCTTTAGCACTTCGCTTCGCACTCAAATGCTTTGACAGGATCATTGGTAGTCTGGTTTTCACATGCTTCAACGCAGGACTTGCAGGTATCAAACTGGATTGTTGTCACGAGTCGGCATGTGCCACCACCGCTCTCACAGTGGGCGTACTGGCGGCATTTGTCACCTATCCGGTATTCCATGGTACAGACTTCCGGCGCATTTGCCCCACAAGCAAGGTCGAGACCATGACAGGTAGTAATCCCGCAGTTTTTCGTATCAGGAGAACCGGGACTAGGGGTTGGAACCGGTGTCACGGTTACATTCCCTCCCGGAGAATTCGAAATGCAGCCGGATACGATCAATGCGGCGAGTACCAGTAAAGTACAGGTCCCGGTCAGAACAAAAGGGATTTTCATTCATTCACGCTCTTTTCCTTGCAAGAAATTGTTTTATGAAACATTTATTGATTTACTAAACTTCGGGAAAAATTGAAGGTATCACAAAAGGGATATCCGGATAGAGGGACACCCTGGTCATAACCCTCTATATTCCTGGTATTGTGATGGGTTGTAACCTTCCACAGGTGAATGGCTTTGTCCGATGAATGCCGGCGTAATCGGGATGGGACTCCGGAATAAATTCATACAGCATTCAATGAAGAAAAAAAGTATTTTAGTTTGTTGTTAATGTTCAGGTCTTGCAGGTCTTGTAAAAGATGACAGGTAAAACCATTGTCAGATCATTTTACAAAAAATGACTTTTAGTGAACTTTCCGAAAATGCGGGTCAACCGGGATTTCCCTAAAAAAATTGCCGGGAAACTATTTTTCGGGTGGATAAAAAAATTTCCAATTCTTAAAAAAAACAAGTGATGCCGGGGACCTTCCCCCGGCATCACGGTGTCCGGCACTTCATGCGTTCTGTACCGGGACGAAATTGTTCCCGAGGTCCATCACAAGGGTCCGGGGCATTTCGATCCCGAGTGCCTCCTTGAGGACTTCCTCGACGGTTTCGACAGGAACGAACGTCAGTTCGCCCCGGACATCTTCAGGAACATCCTCGAGGTCCCGTTGATTCTCCTTAGGCAGGATTACTTTCCGGATCCCCGCCCGGTGTGCGGCAAGGATCTTCTCCTTGATCCCCCCGACCGGCATAACCGCCCCGCTCAGGGTGATCTCCCCGGTCATGGCAAGGAGCGGGTCGACCGTCTTTCCGGTGATCAGCGATGCGAGTGCCGTGAAGAGGGTCACACCCGCGGATGGCCCGTCCTTGGGAGTTGCTCCTGACGGGACATGGATGTGGATATCGCTCGTGGTGAAGTTGATGCTGTTCGCTGACCGGGCGAGCCGCGAACGGATGAGGGAGAGCGAAATCGTCGCCGACTCCTTCATCACGTCCCCCAGCTGGCCGGTGAGGGTGAGTTTTCCCGTGCCGGGCATGAACGTGCATTCGATGAAGAGGATCTCTCCTCCGACCGGTGTCCACGCGAGGCCGGTGATGACGCCGGGGACGGGCTCCTTCCGGGCCATCTCGTGCCGGACCGGTTCCTTGCCCAGTATCTCGGCAACGTTGGCCGTTGTCACATTGAACGGGAGCTCGGCTTTACCGGAGACGATCTTCTCCGAGACGTGCCGGGCGGCTTTTGCGAGCTGCTTCTTCAGCCAGCGTACACCAGCCTCACGGGTATAGGTATCGATGATAACCTTCAGGGCTTCGTCATCGAACCGGAGCTTGTCTGCATCGAGCCCGTGCTCTTTTAAGACTTCGGGGATGAGGTGGTCCTTTGCTATCGCAAACTTCTCATTCTTGGTGTAGCCCGAGATCTCGATGAGCTCCATCCGGTCGAGGAGCGGCGGAGGGATGGTCGCGAGCGAGTTTGCCGTCGCTATGAACAGGACATCCGAGAGGTCGTAGGGGACTTCGAGGTAGTGGTCGCTGAAACTGTTGTTCTGCTCCGGGTCGAGGACTTCGAGCAGTGCGCTTGCCGGATCCCCGTTGTACGAAGAGGCCATCTTGTCGACTTCGTCGAGGATAAAGACCGGGTTCTTTGTGCCAGCTTTCTGGATGCCCTGGATAATCCTCCCGGGCAGGGCCCCGATGTATGTCCTCCGGTGCCCGCGGATCTCGGCTTCGTCCCGGACGCCGCCGAGGCTGATCCGGACATACTTCCTGTCCAGCGCCTCCGCGATGCTCTTTCCGAGGCTCGTCTTACCGGTGCCGGGCGGTCCTGAAAAGAGGAGGATCGAGCCCTGCTTCTCGCTTTTGAGTTTCATGACCGCGAGGTGCTGGACGATCCGTTCCTTGACTTTCTCAAGGCCGTTGTGGTGGCTTTCGAGAACTTTTCGTGCAGACTCGATATCGATGCTCTTCTTCTCTTCGGTCTCCCACGGGAGGTCGAGGATGAGGTCGAGATAGTTCCGGATAACGGAGCCCTCATGGTTGTGCGGGCCCCCTGTCTCCAGTTTCCGTGCCTCCGTGAGCGCCTTCTTCCGGACTTCGTCGGGCATCTTCTTGGCCTCGATCTTTTCCCGGTAACTGTCGTCGCCGGTGCCGCCTTCGCTCTCGTTCAGCTCGTCCTGGATCAGCTTCAGCTGCTCCCGCAGGATTGCCTCCCGGTTCGACTTGCCAACCTTGTCGGAGACTTTCTTGGCCATCTCCATCCGGATGCTGATGTGCTCGCGGACCCGGATGAGGAGTTCAAGGAACGTGATATACCGCTGGCGGACCGAGACGATTTCAAGGAGTGCCTGTTTCTCCGCAAGGGGGACCGGCAAAAACGGCATGACGAAACCCATGATCTNNGTGAGTTTTATGTCCGCGAGGATCTGGTCCTTAAGGTCGGGCTCGATGTCAAGGACGTCGGGGACCGGCTCGAACGTCGCGTAGTACATGCCGTCTCTTTCGGTGACGGAGGTCGCCCTCACCCTCCTGACGACCTGGACGCAGACAAGGTACCCCTCATCAGTCGGGTCGACCCGGGGGATCCGGAACAGGTTTCCCGTCCGGTACAGTGATTCGGTCGTCACTTCGGAGGGGCGTATCCCGCTCTTGACGGTCAGCCCGATCGCCCGTACTGCTCCCCCGTTTTTCA
>PMDE01000078.1 GCA_003154335.1 Methanoregula sp.
ATTACCGGGCTTTTCTGTTCTATCCCGAAATCATTTCACAAAAATATCCAATAATATGAGCAAGCCCACCCCTTCGGGGCTCGCTTGGCCGCCTCGGCAAAGCCTCGCTGGGCACGAATGTTGTTTGAACACTTTAATTTTACAGGGTGGTCTAGGGGGCGCACACTCGTAAATCGGAAAATTTGATGTGCCAGATAAGGATTTTACCCATCAGGAACTGAGTGAAATGAATTCGGGATATCACAATTACCGGGCTTTTCAAAAAACTGGAAGGAGTAGCAGGGAGAATCAACGCCCCAGATTAGTGTTTTTTTTCTTTAAAAAATACAGACTCCCTCATCCCAGGTCTTATCGTAAAGAAATTACCTCTTTTGAATCTCCTTTATCCGACGCTGGATCTTCCCTGTGCCGCAAACCAGGTCCCGGCGGGAACCCTGGCCTTCACCGGTAATCACCTGTGTGTACGCACGATCTCTTTTTTAACGAATAGCGCTGAGAACCGGTGAACGGTATGAACAGGACCAGGATTATTTTCACGCTCCTCTTCTGGATTTTCTTTTCGATCCTTTTTGAGACAATGAGTGATGGGCTTTTTGGTGATGTTTCCCCGGAGATGCAGCTTTTCTTGTGGTTTTTCTTCCTTGTCGCCGGGACCATTGTCATCAATCTGTTATGGTGGTGGCTTGCCCTGCGTGAACATTAGGAGAGCTGTTTCTTGTGCCGGATTATGAGCTGTAAACAAAGGTAATGTGATACGAAGGACCTGCTCTACTCTGCCTTTTCCATCCCGGCATTTGTGGTGGTATCCATATATTTTTATGATTCCCGGGATATCCCTCAACAAAATAGGATGATCCCATGACCCGAACTCCGTTGCCCCCTGGTTTGTTCTTCTGTATCACAGGAATCCTGGCCCTGATGATCGTGATTGCCGGGTGCACGTCCCCGCCAGCAGCCGTGCCGAAGTCCCCTGCACCAACCCCAGCGCCTCAACAGGTCGTGCTATCCGGGGATATCCACAAGATAGAGCATGTCATCATCATCATGCAGGAAAACCGTGCCTTTGACGAGTACTTCGGGACGTACCCGGGTGCTGACGGCATCCCATTGAAAGATGGTGTCCCCTCAGTTTGTGTGCCCGATCCGCAGAACGGCACCTGTGTAAAACCCTATCATGATCCCAATGACCGGAATGAGGGCGGGCCCCACGGAGCACCGAATGCGGTTGCAGACATCGATGGAGGGAAGATGGACGGGTTCATCCGGCAGGAACTGCTGGGAAGGAAACAGGCCTGTGCCAGCAGTGTTGATCCGGCATGTACCCAGCCAATGGGAAAAGCGGACGTAATGGGGTACCATGATGCCCGGGAGATCCCGAACTACTGGCGTTATGCNNATGGTCTCGGCATGGTCCGCAAAATGCACGTCACCGGACCCGATGAGCTGCAAAAACGAGCTCGCCAACCCTCAGTCACTGGGCATGCAGCTGAACCGGAACACAAAAGAAGTGAACCCGGAGTATGCATGGACCGACCTCACGTACCTTATGTACCGGAAGAACGTGAGCTGGGCATACTACGTGGACGAGGGTACCCAGCCGGACTGCGAAAACGATGCAATGTTCTGCGATCCCAAACCCCAGACTGCAGCAGCTCCGGAGATCTGGAACCCGCTGCCCTGGTTCGAGACCGTGAAACAGGATAACCAGCTGGGAAACATCCAGCCGCTGGATAATTACTATACTGCAGCAAAAGCCGGGAACCTTCCTTCGGTCATGTGGATCGTGCCCAACCAGATGCACAGTGAACACCCGCCGGCCCTTGTCAGCACCGGGCAGGCCCATACGACCAGCCTGATTAATGCTGCAATGGAAAGTCCTGACTGGAATACTACTGCGATCTTCCTTGCATGGGATGACTGGGGTGGATTCTATGACCACGTTGTCCCACCGGTCGTCGATGAGAACGGGTACGGCCTGCGGGTGCCGGCCCTCGTGATCAGCCCGTATGCAAAAAAAGGCTTAATCGATCACCAGACCCTGAGCTTTGATGCCTACCTCAGGTTTATCGAAGATGATTTCCTTGGCAGTGAAAGGATTGACCCGGCTACTGACAACCGTCCGGATCCCCGTCCATCGGTGCGGGAGAATAATCCCCTGCTCGGGGACCTCAGGTCGGATTTTGATTTCACGCAGTCACCCCGCGCCGGTGTTGCCCTGCCCTTGTACCCGCTGAACAGGACCGGCAGCGGGTAACCTTATTTTCGCAAACGAAAAAATGTCCTGTGACCCTGACAGTGGAAGAATAAACGTACTTATATGATCCGGCGGAACGCAAAAGAGGGAAATATCAGGGAAACACCGGTAAAGAAAAGAGGAAAACGATAGTCGAAACAGAAGACCCTGAACATGATGACCATGACCGAAATCACGGCCACGGTACCGGCCAGGAAGTCCACACCCCTACTCACGGAATAGTGGACCAGTCAGTCCTGACAACAGAACGGGGGATCCGGGCAGTAAAATGGTCCTTTGCCGTCCTGTATGTTACGGCATTCCTCCTGGTCATCTGGTTTACCGGCAGCATTGCCTCTGCTGCAGGCTCCGGATTGGTACTTTCCCCACTTATTAATAGACCATCAGACACCTTTCCCCTACAGGCATACATTCCAAAAGCTGCCCGTTATATGCAGACAACTTCTGGTGTTCTTTATAGAAACATGACGTTAAAACATCAACACGCGAATGGGAAGCAACTCGGTGTAGCGTTGTCATACCCTGGACCCTTCTGCCGGACTACTGCCTGGAATGTGCCATTGAGTTGATACCATGAAAGACGAAAAAACCCCGGAACCAGCTGAACCATCGGGGACGGCGGGCAACAAAAAAATTGTTGCCCGGGCAGAGACCAGAGTTTACGCTTCCCGGAACAGGGTGTGGGATGCGCTCGTGAATCCTGCAGTCATCCGCCAGTATATGTTCGGAACCCTCGTAATCTCGGACTGGAAGGAAGGAAGCCCGATCATCTGGAAAGGTGAATGGGAAGGGAAACCCTATGAGGACAAAGGGGTCATTCTCCGGTTTGAACCGGAACGGCTGGTCCGGTACAGCCACTTCAGCCCGTTGTCAGGACTTGCCGATTCACCTGAAAATTATCACATCGTTACCATCGAACTCTCCGGAGAAGAGGAGTATACCCGGGTAGCGCTGTCGCAGGACAATAACCCGACTGAACAGGCATCCGAACATTCGAAAAAGAACTGGGATATGATGCTGGCAGGTCTCAAGAAATTACTGGAAAGTGACTCCCTGCACAAGCTGTTTAGCGGATACGAGAAGGCATTTAGTGCCCTTGACATCGAAAAAAATGCTGAATTTTTCGCCGACACTTTCATCTCTGCCGGCCCTAAGGGCGCCATCGCACAGAGCCGGGCTGAATATATCAGCATGGCACGCCAGGCGGCAGAATTCTACAGGAGTNNGTTACTTTCCGCAAAACCGGCGATACGATGACCGAATTTGATGTTTCATACCTGGTACAGAAGACCGGACCGGAACCAAAAATCCTCCTGTTCATCGCACACGAAGATGAGGAAAAAGCGATGCGGAAACTGGGGCTGATACACGGATCAGATCTGGCGGGAAAGTGATAGCAGGTATACCAAAGCTGGTAACGCGAATGAGATGCGGCTGCAGGGATAATGTATACCTGGTCCTCGTTATATTCAGCATAAAAACACACTATCCGGCTAAAAACAAAGAAACATGACCAGAACTCCAGGAACCAGTTTGAAAATTGCCCGCATGAGGCTGATCAACCAGCACATTGAAGGTTCCCGCTTCACCCGTCCCGGCGAGGTTGTGTCCTGGCTGGGAGCAGTGCAGGCACAGGATTATTCAGGAGCAGTATGGTCAATCGGGCTCCGCCTGCCGGGAAGTACAACTGAAGGCATCGAAAAGGCGATCGCCGATAAAACCCTTATCCGCACCTGGGTCATGCGGGGCACCCTGCATATTGTCCGTGCTGCGGATATCCGCTGGATGCTCTCACTTATTTCACCTCGTATTATCGCAGGGAACCGGCGGCGATACCAGGAGCTCGGGCTTGATGAAGAGACGCTTGGCCGCAGTAACCGCGTGATCGCGGAAGTATTACATGGCGGTATGCAGCTGAACCGGACTGAATTGCTTGCCATTCTCGAAAAAAACGGGATACCGGCTTTCGGGCAGAGGGGGCCGTATATGCTCCAGCGGGCATCGCTTGACGGCCTGATATGCCAGGGTATAATGCACCGCAACAACCCAACCTTCATTGCCCTTGATGAATCGGTTCCGGAAGGCAGGATCATGGGGCGCGAAAAGGCACTGGAGGAACTGGCTTTTCGATATTTTTCAAGTCATGGACCGGCCACGCTCCAGGATTTTGCCGGCTGGTCAGGACTCACCGTCGCTGAGGCCCGGGCCGGGCTGGACGCAATCATGTCGCAGCTTACCCAGGAAAGCGTTGAGGGCCGGATATTCTGGCAATTCCCGTCTGACCTGGAGGAAGAACCCCTTTCATCCGATGTTTACCTGCTCCCTGGTTTTGATGAGTACGTCCTTGGCTACCATGACCGCAGCGACGTCCTTGATGTCCTGAAAACTCATAACCTGGTCCTGAAAAACGGCATGCTCACCCCCACTATTATAATCGGCGGCAAGGTCGCGGGAATATGGAAACGCACGTTCTGGAAAGGCACGGTCCGCATTACCTCCAATCTTTTTTCTCCGATGACTGCAGGTGAGCACGAAGCATATGCGGCCGCTGCCCATCGTTATGGCAAATTCCTCAGGATGCCCATATTCCTGCAATAACCAGACAGATGGAGATAAACTGGCCAAAAAACCACATCCCCCGTCGTATGAGCCGTTCCCGGCATCGTTTCAAAATTTGTTTCAAAATTTGTTTTTCAGAAAATCTCCTATAAACCCCTCCCTCACATGCTTTGTTGGTGTTTTATAATGTCAGCTACGCAAAGCACAGGAACCTCGATTGCATTCAGGACCCTCAGGCCGCAGGAATTCCACCAGACCGCGAGCAGACCCATACATGAGGTCTATATCCCCCCGGTTTTCACCGACAAGACAAATATCGATATGCTGAACCGGTTTGGCGAACAGTTCCAGCTCACCGGGATTGATATCAGTCCTGAGGAGTCCCGCGAACTCAGGGTTTTTGACAAATTTCTGGCCCGTCATGTGCAGCCAAATATGATATGCGATGTCCAGTGCATGCTGCTCTGGAATGAATGGGTCCGGACTTACCGAAGAGAAGTACACGGGTTTCCGACACTCATCCTTGAAAAAGAGTTCCGCAATGTCATAAACGACAAGTTCGGCACCGGAATTGCCTATGATGAGGACCGCGGCGCAGTCTTCCCCGGTGTTAAATTCGTTCCATAGCTGTATATCAGGGAATGAGACGGTTCCGGGAACAACCGTTCCCGCTTTTTTGTACTATCTCGCAGATGTCCTTGTTTGGCAATAAACCATTTTTTAGAGAAATCCTTCTTCCCTTTGTCTGATCGTTATTCCCGGTCCTGGTTTTCCTGTATGAGACGGTTTGCCTGCCCCGGGATCTTCTGGTTTTCAAAACGTATCTTCCCGTCGCA
>PMDE01000111.1 GCA_003154335.1 Methanoregula sp.
TGCGGATCTGCTGCACCTGCTGTGCCGGGATACCATACATGTCAACAAGACCGATCAGCGTGAACTCTTTTGCGTTCTTCTTGATATCGGCGACCTCGTCTTTCTTCCAGGGAGGAAGATGGTGTGTATACAACGCCATTATTCCAACCTCACTGCTGGACCCATCGTCGTCTTCACAAAAACAGAACGGACATTCAGCGGACCCTGTTCGAGAACTGATTCAATTCTCTTGATGATCGCTTCGATATTCTCGGCGACCTGTTCGGGTTTCATCGCAGTGGTTCCGACCTTTGTTGAAAAGACCGTCTTATCCTTTGTCCTGATCTTAATCGAATTGCGGAGACGCTCGACGATCGGGCGGATGTCTGTACTACCGGCAATCGGCATCGGCATCCTGCCCCGGGGACCGAGCCGGGGACCTAAAAACCGTCCTACCTGCGGCATGACACCCATCTCGGCGAGGAAGTACCGGTAGGTACTGGCAACTCTCCGGGCTTCGCGGGGTGCACCGCCGAGGCGTTCAACTTCTTCAGGGCCGATAATCAGATCTACCTTGGCATCTTTTGCCTGGGTGACGATATCTCCTTTCCCGATTACACAGATCCCGATTTTTTCACCGATACCGTGAGGAAGAAGAATCAGCTCGTCGATACGATTTTTCGGCTGCGCCATATCGATATTCTTGAGATTGATGGTAATATCGATGCTCTCAGAGAATTTACGCTCTGGCGCCTTTTCAATCGCCGCTTTCACGGCTTCTAAAATTTTGGCTTTATCAACCATCAGATTCCTCCATAGTTCGCGACCTTTCGATCTCCTATGGTTTTCTCATGTTATTTCACGAGAACACTGTCATACTTGCCTTCAGNNTCGAGTTTCATGTTAGCAATCCTGACAGCGGCCTCAAATGGTAGATTCCCTACCACTTTGACGTTGGGCTCTGCGGAACCTTTCTCGATATTAGCCTCTTTTTTGATGAGCGCCGTAGTGGGCGGTATACCCACCGTGACGGTGAAGTTCTTCTTTGCGTCAACTTCGATCCTGACCGGAACCTGCATTCCATTGAATGTGCCGGTCTTTTTGTTGATCTCATCGACAACAGCCTTCACGTTGATACCGAGTGGTCCGAGCGACGGTCCCAATGGGGGACCAGCGGTAGCCTTTCCGCCGGGTACTAAAACCTCGACCACTTCTGCCATAGTCTTTGCACCATGCCGTCCCTGAAAAGGGCTCCAAGCTTGGGTCTGTAGATTTTAACGGGAAAGGACATAAAGGTGATCTTGGGTGGGAGGATCATTATATTCGATAAATAGCTGTTCCATGCTTCTCGTTTTGTTTCACCGCACCCCGGTTTCCGGCTATACATCTATCCTGAAACCCACATCCACTTCACTTGCGGGCTTGCCCCCGTGAATACCCCAGTTCTCTTTGGGAGGTTCGTGGAGTATGATGAGGATGTCGCCCCCGGTAATTCCCGGGGACCTTTCAAGGTTTCGTACAATTGCACTATAGAGATTTTTCTTGGCCGCAAAACTCCGCCCATGGAATGCGATGACTTCAATCACAACGAAATGGTCGCTTCTGGTGGGAGGGATCTCGAAACACTCCTCAACAAGTTCATAGATCTGCTGGTGCCGGTCAGAGTCCGGAATTAAAAATGCTTCCACGAGTGCAGCGTGGATCCCTTCGAACAATGCTCGTTTATAGTCTGGACTTCTTCCTTTCCGTAATGATATTTTGACAAAAGGCATGATGAGACACCACTTCTGCTATTACCTGTACTATATTTTGTGGGATCCGGTAATTCAATATAATCCGCACCAGAATCGCCATAAGACTCCCTTGCATAGTGAGACCCCAACGAAGCGGACGGGCGATGCCGCCTGGGGGTAACATCCCTGGAGTCATCAGGTGTTTTTTTCCTATAGAGCGTAGCAGACTCTCACCTATTCCTACCCCGGTTCAGCCTCCGATTAACAATTTTAACCTCACAAATATCACTAATTCGCGAAAAACTGCATTGTTGTTTGTGTTTCACCTGATTTTCCTCTATTTCACTTTTCGTGGCAAAATCGCGACGGAAAATTACCACTAATAGCACCAAATGGGAGGAAGATACCCCGGAAATGGTCCGGCAATGTTGCGTGCATATCAGCCAAAAATCACCCACTGAAAAGACGCCCCTGGAGGTGTTCTGCTGGCAGAAAAACGGGTGCAAAACCAGTGGGTCGATCCGGGCGGAGTTTCGCATTCCAATAGCGTCCATTAGCGTTTTATAGCTCGAAGGATATCGCCCCATTTGCCATAAATCGTGTGGATTTCACGTTTCCTAAAAAAGTGTGTAAAAAGTCTCAAGTTTTTGCAGGTAATTCCGTTCAAGAGGTTATCATGAGAGGCAATCCGGACCTGTAATGAGCCCGGATAGACTATTGGGAGATGATGTCCAGAAGGATGACTGATAGTTCAGTATCCCCCTTCTTTCCGGTCAGGGAGTAAAACAATGAACGGACGGAAGATATACGTCGACGGGGAGCCTGCGACGGCGCTCATCAACAGGGAGTGGGGGGGTTCTGATCACAGACCCCGATGCCCAAATACCTGTTACCCGGACGATCACTGGATATGCCGTAGAACAAATATTGTCTTAAAAAAGAAATCATCAAAAAATTTTTTTGAGTATAGGAGTTTTCTCAAAGATGAGCTCTGGTAATTTTTCAACAATATCGGCAGGCCCGGGTTCATAGGTGCAAACAGAAGGTGAACCCGACCTACAATATTCATGTCGTACCGTGAACCATATGTAATATGACGATGCGCCGGGTTAGAAGAATGTCATTTTTATACCAATGAATTAACAAAAACCGCCAGTATTAAAATTTTTTAAGCGTACCTGTTCAATGTCATTGTTTTGTTCTCCTGCAATTTTCCAGGAGTATCGGGCACGTACCATGATCATACAATGAACAGCGTCAAATTCCGGTGATCACCTGCTCTGGTTACCCATTAAAAAGGAGTGTTAAATATTCCAGGTTTCTAAAAAAGCGTGAAGATTTTCTCCAGAACCGAAAGGAAATAGACTTATTAACAACCGTATAGAATGTTCCACTATCAAAGACGGGTATCAAATCATGTATACGGTTCTCTATGTCGATGATGAACCGGCACTTCTGGAACTGGGAACAGTGTTCCTTGAACTCTCAGGAGCCCTCCGGATAGAAACGGCACTATCTGCAGCAGATGCAATCAAAAAACTCAAAAATGAGAAATATGACGGAATTATCTCAGACTACCAGATGCCCGTCATGGACGGCATCGCTTTTCTCAAGTACATCAGGAAACACCATGGACAACTTCCCTTCATCCTCTTCACCGGCAGGGGCAGGGAGGAAGTAGTGATCGAGGCACTCAACAGCGGTGCAGATTTCTATCTCCAGAAAGGCGGAGATCCGAAATCCCAGTTCGTCGAACTTGAGTACAAGATCCGCCTGGCGATAGAACGACGACAGACCGCAGACGAGCTCAGGGAGTCCCGGCAGCGGATGACGGATATCATCGACCACCTGCCGGACGCGACATTCGCAACAGATTTAAACGGGACGGTTATTGCATGGAACCGGGCGATGGAGGAGATGACAGGAGTTAATAAAGAGAAGATTCTGGGCACAGGCGACCATTCCTATTCCGTCCCGTTTTACGGAACAAAAAGACCCACTCTCATCGACATCGTTTTAAAAAAAGATACAGAGACTGAAAGAAAATATTCCCAAATCATCAGGAAGGACACCAAGCTGATCTCGGAGATCTCCATACCCCTGCTATATGGGGGGAAAGGAGCTTATCTCTGGTTCATCGCCTCCCCACTCTATGACACCCACGGGAATATCGTCGGCGCGATCGAATCCATCAGGGACATTACCGATCGTAAAAATGCTGAGGAGGCACTCAGAGAAAGCGAAGAACGGTACCGTGCAGTAGTCGAGGATCAGACAGAATTTATCACCCGGTTCCGTCCGGACGGGACTCATGTCTTTGTCAATGAGGCGTACTGCCGTTATTTCGGAAAAACCCCGGGGGACATCATCGGTACCAGATTCGTTCCACAGGTATTTGGCGGGGATAAACAACGGGTAAAGCAGCATCTCCAGAAACTGACCCGGCAGAACCCCGTTGCGACCATGGAACACCGGATCATCATGCCGGATGGAAAAATCCGCTGGCAGCAGTGGAGTGACCGTGCAATTTTTGATGAATGCGGAAATCTCAAAGAATACCAGTCCGTTGGCAGGGATATTACTGATCGGGTAAAAGCCGAAGATGAACTCAGATCAGCCTACGAAAAGATCACCGCCTCAGAAGAGGAGCTGCGCCAGCAGTACGATGAACTGCACAGGAGTGATGAAGCGCTGCGCACATCGGAGGGAATATACCGGACTATCCTCAACAACACCGGTTCAGCGACAATCATTATCGAAGAGGATACGACCATATCCTTTGTCAATCCTGAATTCGAGAGGATCATGGGGTACTCAAAGGAGGAGGTCGAAGGGAAGATATATTGGACAGAGTTAGTCGTTCCGGATGATGCAGATCAGATGAACCGGTACCATATNNGAAAATATACAGGACGTTTACTACCGGAGCGACCAGGAGGGCAACCTCATAATGATCAGCCCTTCTGGAGTGAATCTTATGGGATATGGCTCCGAGAACCAAATACTCGGGAGGAACATTGCAGGTACGGTATATGCCGACCCGTCCGAGCGCAGGACATTTTTGCAGGCTCTCGAAAAGGACGGTTTTGTCAATAATTTCGAAGTCGACCTGAAAAGCCTGATGGTACATCGGTCACCGTGGAGACAAGCAGCCATAAATATTATGATGAAAACGGGAATTTTCTCGGTGTAGAAGGGATCTTCCGGGACATTTCCGGACGCAAACGGGCAGAAGGGGCATTGGCGAGGTCCGAGGTTACGTACCGCACTATCTTTGAAAACACCGGTACCGCCACGGTACTCATCGAGGAAAATACCACCATCTCCCTTGCCAACGCGGAATTTGAACGTCTGTCAGGATATTCACGGAAGGAGATCGAGGGAAAGAGGAGCTGGACGGAATTTGTTGCAAAGGAAGACCTGGACCAGATGCTCGACCAGCACAGGTTGAGAAGGGTGAGGCAGGAGTCAGCCTTACGGCATTATGAGTTCCGGTTCATAACGAAATCCGGCACGATACGGAAGATCTTTTTAACCATTGACCTGATTCCGGGGACAAAACGCTCGGTTGCTTCACTGATGGATATCACAGGGAGGAACCGGGAACAATAATCCTTTGTGAAACGAAAGCCGGGAGGGTCCCCAGGTATCGTTGTCACTCCACCGACGCACTCTCAATATGGATATTCTTTTCCCGGTTTCATTTTCAGGATCTTTCCTGATCACTCTCAAACGAGACAATATTTTTTTATTTAGGTTCTTCACTATCCGGTTTTCAGGAATTAACTTCCATTATTTATCCGGATCGTAAAATACCGGAAAATAAAGAGATCTGCGAAAATTTCATTTCGCGTCGTATTCAAGGTCTTGCCGGATATAGTAGTGCAACGAATCTTTGTTCACACTCTGTAAATTTTTGATTTTTACATGTTTTGCCAGTTTTCCTTTACCCCGGAGCAGCCCGTACTTGTCTTCAAACTCACCACCGTGGGTGAAGGAAAAGGTAATATCCTTCTTTGTCGGACTGATGACGGCAAAGATTTTCCTTCCCTTGTATACGGGTTTCCATAGTTTATTTCCTCTGTTGCTTCCGGGGCAGTCTCCCGCATCAGTTCGCGTATTCATTGCGATTACGGGATGCAATTCCGGCAGAACTCTGGCTTGTACAAATTCATCAACGTTCATATTTATTCTCTGCAAATCCAACGATATACCGCAATACCATCAATTTGTTTTAATAACGGCAATTGTCGGGAACACGGGGGGAGGGGACCACCATTACCGACCCGGAGCATGTTTGCTTGCAATCTGCCGAAGAAAACAGCGGAACAATGCTTCACTTTATTTCACTGCCAATAGTAATTATTTTAAAAATAGATAGTAAAATTACCGGTCCTTGAACTTCTCGACAACGCGGACATTGTCGCCCCGCACGGTGATCGGGATCGGGACTACACTTTCGTACAACTCGACTGTAATCTCTTCTTTTGCCGAGTCAACACGTTTGACTACCGCTTTTTCGCCCTTGAACGGCCCGGCGATCAGCTCGACAATGGTGCCTTCGTCAATACCGGCTACCACCGGCTTGGGGATGAGAAAATGCCCGACTTCCGCAAGGCTTGTTTCGCCTTTGATAACAGAACGTGCATGGGCAACTTTCTCTACCAGCTGCTCGATCCTGTTCAGCTTCTCCGGTGTTTCGATCAGAACGTAGCCCTGCAGTTCATTGGGAACAATAATCGCGGTTACCTTGACGTCAGTCGCCTTGGTTTCTATTGCCTTTAAGATATTATCGGCAACGGTCCGCTCCTGCTTGGAAGTTGTTTTAATCGCAAAAATGCGGTTAATAAAAACCTCGGGTGTTGCAGGGATCTGAGGCGCTGGAGGCGCGGGGGGTACATGTTGTGTCATGCCAATCATTTCGGTATTAAGATGAAGAACTCATAGATGACAAATCCGATCAGGCCAACGACAAGGACACCCGCTGCTGCAACGGTTGCGATCTTGGTAAACTCTTCCCGAGTAGGCGTGCGTGCGAGTTTTAACACCCGCAAATATTTGCGGAATAACTCTTCGTGGAGTATATTGACTTTGAAATCTGGTTTTGAAATTTCCATATCAGCTCACTTGAGAAAATCGATCTCAAACTGTTTCTGTACTTTGGGGGTAAGCTTCTCATTACGACCATATATTTGTGGCGACCGTA
>PMDE01000035.1 GCA_003154335.1 Methanoregula sp.
AAATCAAAATAAATCCAATTTAAATCAATTATCCATGTGTAATCCAAATATTCAAAATATTTAATTGTAAGATTTATCCTTCAAGAAATCTAAACTAATCCAAATAAATCCAATTTGAAGCAATTATCTACGAGTAAACCGAGATATCCGAATATTTCATATGGTAACAACTTCAGATAAAAAAAACCTGAACGAATCAAAAATATCCGATCATTTTCAATTATTAGCAATTCTCCTATTGAGAATAGTGTATGAAGAAGACCGCGATGAGTTGATTAATTGATTCATGATAACTGTTTATAATAAAGAAATATCTGGTTCTATAACCACAATACTTTACTCCATGATTGCAGACATTATGTAGGAAGATATATGCCAAAAATCCAGAAACGGAAATATGAAAAGATCGATGATATGGAAATTGATTTAGTTATTCAATGTACTGACAGTCATGAATTCTACGAACGTTACCGGCAGGTTTTTCCAAACAAAAAGAAAGGGATTGACAGTATCAGTAAAATCTGGAAACGACGCAATGAATTTATAAAAAAACAACAGGGAATTGTATCTCCCGAAATAATTTCCGGATCCCCGCATGAGTTTGGAGAATTGATAATCGCACAGAACCATATACTTGCTGAAATTTCAGGTTTAATAAAAGAACAGATCCTGGTGAGTAAGGAAATTCTTGTACGACTCCCAAAACAGGTACAGAAATATGATGAGCCTTCCCAGAAATACAGCGAGACTAAACTCCCCGAACATAAAGAACCTGAAAAGAAAACCAGTGGAGAAAAGCGGAAGGACATAATGATAGGATCATAATTTGGGAAAATTCATACTGAATTAAAAATCTGTTCTGGAAATCACAGAGTTACAAATTAAAGAGTTTCAGTGACTCCGACCAAGCCCGGATATACTTTTTTACATTCTTGTGATTATATGAGGAATAGATCATTAAAGTCATAGAATGCAAATGAAATATATTCAGTTTTAAAAAAAGACTGTGATAATTTTCGCGATCTGATCTTGAAAACCCCTGTCGTGATAACATTCATTGACCAATATACTTGTTCTCCTGAATGTGTCAGAGATGGTTTCAAGATCTCATCTTCCGGAGCAGGGACAGTTTTGTTAAACAGTCCACCATGATGCAAAACACGAGATCTGGGTACGGTTTTTCCTTAAAGACGTCAGACTCCTCACTATTCTTTTTATGAGAGCAAAGGACAGGAATAATTTATTCGCTGGGCCGGATCGTTCTAAGATTAAACCTTCTCATCCACATCATCGAGGTGGGTTCGCCGCTCGGCAAGACGAGATGGCCGTATCTCTTGTTGATCCGGATCCGTTATACGTCCTTTATGAACTTTCAACCCTCAGCCTGCCCGGTCCACTCACAATCTGCTAAGGCTTTCGGCATATCTGAAAGCTCCGTTGGGCTGGTTTTTGTCTTGGACCAGGTTCAGCCCGGGGCAATAATCTCGTTTCCATAAAAGTACGTACCCTGGCCGGCACTGAAAACCGTTTTTTTTGCACTGTTTATTGCCGGTGCGGCTTTACACAGAAAATTATCGGGCATCAGAAAATCTGGACCGCAGATGCATGGCTCCCTAAAGAAGAACCGTGAATCGTAATGATGTCGAGACTGACCCGAAGCTTTGCAGAATTTTTCCCCGGACCGGTGGTGAGGATGGTTGGTGTCACACTAACATTTAAGAGGGTTCCCTGTATAGTGCTGTTCATAAAAAGCATGAGGGAGAATGACTGCAGAGATTGTTATCATGAATAAAGAGGCAGTGGCCATTGCCGCAGACAGTGCTGTCAGTCTGGTTACCGGGCCGGCTGAAAATCTGCAAAAGATCTTCACGTCGGCAAATAAAATCTTCAGGCTCCCTGATAATCATACTGCCGGGTTCATGATATACAATAATGCTGCTTTTTTAGGGATTCCCTGGGAGCCTCTCATTACCCGGTTCGGGAATTCCCTTGGGCCTGCTCCACTCCAGACACTCGCAGACTACGCCGATCGGTTCCTTGTTTTTCTGAAAAGCGAACAGGAATTAATTACCCCCGACATTGAAAAGCAATATTTCATCTCCCTGATCTATACCTACTACCTTTCTTTCAGGCAGATTTTCCAGCAGAACTCAATGGAGATAATCCGGGTTCAGGGTGTAATCTCCGAAGATCAGATTGGGGATATCGTAGCAGAAAAAATTAATGAAATATATACGAAGATCGCGAATGCCGAGTCAGTCCCGGGCATCGATCAATCCCGTATCAGAGACCTTGGTTCTGCCTATGACGATATAACTACGAAAGCGATTTCTGCGGTCTTCGAACAACTCCCGATCCCGGACACGGCCCGGGCACAATTAAAGGAGATCCCCTTTTTGCTTTTTGGAAAATTTGCCGGGCCTCTTGATCCGATGGTCAATAATTTTTCCGGTATTGTGATCGCAGGATTTGGGGAAAAGAGATCTTTCCCTCACTGGTTACCTATGCGATAGACGGAAGACTTTCCGGCTCCCTGAAATACAAAGAGATCGAGAGCAAAAAAATTACCCTTGAGAACGGTGCGTTTGTGATTCCTTTTGCACAGCGGGAAATGGTTGATATCTTTATGTCAGGTATTGACCCACGGCTTACCGATGCTCTCGTGGACAGCCTGTCAGAAATATTCCATGCATTCCCGCAGGCGATCGTTGACAGTATTGAAACCATGAATGATGATGAAAAAACCAGTCTGAAGACACAATTCGAGCCGCAGAGCAATGAACTTGTTATGCGGATTGCAACCTATATCGATAACTATCGGGCATCAAACACTGGCCCGATCATCAACGTGGTGATGTCGCTTCCGAAATCTGAACTTGCGTCAATGGCAGAATCGCTAGTGAACCTGACATCGCTGAAACGAAAGGTTTCCCTGCAGGCTGAAACCGTTGGCGGAGCAGTGGATGTGGCAGTGGTCTCGAAACGCGACGGTTTTGTTTGGATCAAGAAAAAGCACTATTTCAAAGAGGAATTAAACCTGCACATGGTGCGGCGGGATTAGGGTGAACGAAATCATGGAAAAAAAAGAAACAAATCTAAAAAAAGTCTGTCATTCAGACAAGGAATTTGAGGAACTCTTCCTCCCCGAATCACATGAAAAGAAAAAATTGCAGGAGGCAATAAACGACCCGGAAAAATTAACGGAACATTTGACGAAAAACATCATTAAACGCCCAAAGAAGTGAACGCTTCCCGGGGTACCATTCAGGATGAGAATGGTTCAGCGTCACCGAGGGAGTACTTAACAACTGAACCAACCATAAATCGGGGCCTGCTACTTCCTCATTTTTCCCTGAGTTCAAGATGACTGCTGTCACAAAACGGCTTGTTTTCAGATTTTCCGCAACGACAGAGCGTAATCCGGTTGCGGATTTCATATACCGTCCCATCGGCAGATTCAACCGGGATCCTGCCCCGGACTCCTATAGGCCCCTTCCCGCCATTATCCGGATATTCGATAAGTCCGATGGAAGGTCTGAATTCCGGCTCTATTGCATCGCGGTTTTTTTTATCCCATACAACAAGGCGACCAGAAGGGCAGTTTCCCGCTTCGGTGATCGCGATGCTCTTTGCTTCCGGGGCATCCGACAGGCAGGTCAGGTTCCATATTCCGCCGGCCCGGTCACAAAACCGGGCAGATGCACAAATGTCAACATAGTCCGTGAGGTTGAGCGATGGTCCGATTATCTTTTCAGCCTGTTCACAATAGGATTTTTTATTTGCTGTTTCAGTACCGTCAAAGCCGGATTTTTCATGCGTCCCATCGCAGAATGGGAGTGTTTTTGCATTTCTGCAGCGGCACAGGGAGTATTTTTCCTGTAACTGGTATTTCTTTCCATTACGCCATTCATAGGAATACCCCTCCTTATCATTCGAAATAATCATTTCAGCAAGGGGAACGCTACCGGTAACGGAATAGGGGCCATTTTTTACAATCGTAATTTTTTGTTGTTCCTCAGTGACCGGCGCGAGTATTTTTTTACTGTTTTTCATTGGTAGTTCCTTTTTCCTGATAAATTTCTCACCAGTATATTCTTTATGTCGTTTAATTCCGACATCATCTAAACGAAAACTGTTGATATGGCGGTCACCGGGTGCCGGATCAAAAGTGTGGAATCTTTTTGCACCAATCTTTCATGCCAATGGAAGCGTGTACGAGGAGTACATGGTTACCGACACTCTCCTTTAAAAAAACATCAATGTTTCGCTCCATCTTTCAAAAGCCACTTTTTCATTTCCTTCAAACTGAGCTTTATCCTCGTGACAACAGGTGTGGTCCGTTGCTATATTGATCGATCTCAACGCCTCCAATACACCCCCGGCTGCTATATCTTATGGCATCACCGGTACTCTCATATCCTTCCGTAAGACACAGGATGTCAAAATGGGTGATAACTATTTCGAGAAGAGGGCTCTAACCCTGGTAAAAGTTCATCCGGGATATCCCAAGAATGATCGCCGGATGATCATCAAACATTTCAAACGGTTATCTGATCATCCGAATGAGACACGGAATATCAAGAAACTTTGCCTGAAATCCTGCGGGCGAATGCATATACGGCAGAGTCCTGTTCTGAACCGCCGATTCTCATGAGGAGTGGATTGACAAATCATTACAATCGAATATGCACACAAGAGGTCGAAGTAGATCTAAACTATGAGACGCATTTTAGTTAGGTTTCGGAGAAAATCCAAATAACATCAGCTGATCAGGTGCTCCAAAGCCTGGATTATGAGAACATTGTCTCTCCAGTATTCAGATCCATACTCCGCTTTGGAAGGCTATCACTTCATGGCCTGGTGGCCTGAATGTGTGCAATAACTAGGAACAAAGGTTATGAGACGTTCAAAACGCGAGTCTGAGCTCCCCGTGCGTCGTGCGATTGAGTCAAAGAGCGTAAGACCGGGGTATGTTCAACACTGATGAATACGATGAGGAGCATGGTGTGTGGGCAGGAGCAGTAATCCATGATCAGATCTGTGAGCAAAGGGGTGTGTTCTGCGTTTCAATAATACCCCGAGAAAGCCGGGTAGAGTCTGTGAGCAGCCGGCGGGACGAAGTGCTGCAGACGAACAGTCCCGACCGATCTGCCTGTCAGCAAAACACTTCCCTAAGGAGAACCTGCATTGCAGGGACAGAGTTTACATCTTCGTACCCCCTGACAAATATCATTCAGAACACTTCGAGTTCCTTACTTTTTCGCATAATTTCTGGGCGATCTCGGCCTTCCTCTCTGGACTGGCTCCTTGGTTTCTTTGAAATGTGGCGGCTGATGTTGTTTTTAATATCTTCCACGCTAAAATAAACAGAACAAATTTTCAATAGGGAAATTTGTAAAGTATGTTCAACCAGGACAATGTCTACCCCCGTAGTGTAGCGGTCAATCATGCAGGACTTTGGATCCGGCGACACCAGTTCGAATCTGGTCGGGGGTATTCTCTATCCAAATCATATTCATTTTATATCATCCTGCTCCAAGAACAGTAAATAATGAAAACCATCATTTTACGGCTTCGTATTTATGTTACAATTCTTGCCGCCGTTCTTATTTTTGGTGTTCTCGGTCTGATGATCGTTGAAAATTATTCACCTCTTGATGCATTTTATTTTATTATTGTTACTATTTCGACAGTAGGGTATGGGGACCTGCGCCCGCTCACCCCCCTTGGGAAGATACTGGTTATCCTGATCATTCTTTTTGGAGTTGGCTGTTTTGTCGGCCTTGCGGCAAATGCTATCGAATATATGATCGATAAGCGGGAACGGAGCCGCAGGCTCGAGAAACTAAACATGATTATTGGTGTTTTTTATTCTGAAATTGGAACGAAACTCCTTAAAAAATTCAGCGGAATTGACCCGGAAATCAGGGAACTACGCACCGCCCTGGTTGTTTCCGGCAGCTGGTCGGAGGACGATTTCAAAAAAACACATACTACTCTTAAAGGCTATCCGTTCAGGCTTGATAGTGGTACTCTGTCTTTAGAAGAATTGCACACGTTCCTCCAGAAGCATCAGGGCCTCATGCTCGCACTGTTAGAAAATCCCCAGCTCTTTGAACACGACAGGTTCACCGATCTTCTTCACGCGGTTTTTCACCTATATGAGGAACTGAATGCACGGGAGAAACTTTCCGGTCTCCCGCAAACAGATTACGATCACCTGTCCGTTGATCTGAATCGCGTGTACAGCCAGCTCGTACTCGAATGGCTGGAGTATATGAAACACCTCAAGAATAAATTCCCCTACCTCTTCTCATTGGCGATGAGAACAAACCCGTTCGATGCAAATGCATCGGCAATAGTGAATGAATGATTTCGGGAATTGCCATTAAAACATTAAAACACGGTTCTGCAACGGGATGATGAGGCGAAAACTAAAAAAAACCAAAAAATTTCTCTTTTGCGTCTTTTCAAAAGATCCAGTCTTGTATTTTTACTCTTTCGACAATAATTCATAACAGACAAAACGTGTTATGTCATAAAGCAGAATTTTTTTTATGATACCGGAAGAGCTCCGTATGTTTTGTTTATACACCGGTTTCTCCAACGATGTTTTTTTTATCGTGCTGGTCCGGGCTTTCTGAAATTTTCCCCTCCCCATAAGATGAATGAACACGCGATATTTATTCTCACTTCTCCTCTCCGTAGAAGATGATCTAAACAATTACAATATACGCGATCAGCGAGAGCAGGAATGCCAGGAGCAGCATCGCAAGGGATAATGGGGCAACAAATACAAGCATGGCATTTACTGTGCTGGCAAGCTGGGAAATCCGGTTTGAGCCAAAGACCACAATATGTTCGCAGTGTGCGGTGCTCGCAGCGACTTCCGATGGTGCCAGGTTGTCTATAGCCATCCGGAGGGCCTGCATAACGAATGGCAGGAAGTCGGAAGTCCTGACGTTCATTCCCAAAGGATTTTTACCGGTGATGGTGTTCACGACATGCGAGTCGGTTGTCATCACTTCGGCATTATCAACATTTTTCAGGAGATGGCAAAGCAGTTCCTCACGTACTCCCTCAGCCATATTATTGCCATCCATGAGTACATAGGCGGTGCGCTGCCCTTCAACTTCAGTGACAAGTACCTGGATTCCCAGGTCACCGAATCCCTGCTCCCTGTTAAAAGGGACTAACACGTGAGAAACCCCTATCCTGAAGGAAAACATCGGGATAGTGCGGCATATGTCCATTGCTTCAAAAGACCCGCCCTGATACTCTGTTGAAGTGAGCGTCGCAAGAAGGACGGGGGAAGAGAGATCAGTCATGCAATTATGTGCATCTACTACAGCGACATTGGGGAACCAGCGATGACCTTCTGCCATGATAGTCATGCCGATTGAAAAATCAATATCCTCGGTCCTTTGCGGAGAACGCGATGTAACCAGGAGCACCGAGTCACCAAATCTCTGGTAAAGGATCTGGACGGAACCCAGCGTAAGGCGTCCTGACTTTCCGGCAAGGCCGGAATAGGTAAGGTCATTTTGTGATTTTTTAATTGCTTCGATAACCTTATCGATTTCTGTCTCAGAAACGAGATTGAAATCATGGGTGGCACAACCATGCGCGACAAGCATCTCTTCTTCAAAATTGTCATGCAGTACTTTTGGGAGGTTGCCCCCGCCAATCTCTCCCATAGGGCCGGGGTGCAAATTGGGGACGGTAAAAATTACGGGCTTTTCATTCGTCCTTTTAAAAAAGAAGTTTACCTGGGGGACAAAAATTTCTTCCCCGATTTCCCGGAAGAAGTCCTCCATCCCTTTCGATCCATCCGTCATATGGGCGATAAAAGCATTGATGAATGCTAGTCCGTGAATCTTGAATGCACGCCGGAGTGGGCGTTCAATCATCCAGATGAGAATTGCAAAACCGAGGCCAAAAACGATATGGAGTACAAGTGCAAGGATCGCGAATGACGGTGTGAAAAGAAGCATTCCCGCGAGAATGCCAACAAAACTCTGGATAAATGCCGGAACAATCATTCGTGAGATCCGGTAATCAGCAATTGCTACAAGAACCAAGAGGCGCAGACCAAAAATAAATCCCAGAGAAATCGCGTAAAAAAGGGGAATGAGTCTTATTGACGGCGCAAGTGCTACAAAGGTGATAATTACCCCAAAAACCGTGCAGGAAAGAGCGAGAAGTGCTGACCTATTCCAGGTCATCGTTTTACCGTTATATTCAATGAACGGTTTTGTTAGAAGGAGGGCGACTACCGCTGGAATGGTAAATGCGAGGGTACCTGAAAATGGCAGAGCAGAAAAGGGCAGGATCACCCATGCACGCACACCGGCACCATCAATCAGCACACCAAGAATAATGATAAGAAACAATGAGCGTTTCCAGGAAGGAGCAGTGAAAATAAACCGGGTGAGCTGGCCCAGCTTGACATCACTGTCCTGCGGCATCAGGTAAAGCCCCCGAGAACCAGTTCGTGTCGATCGGGAGATGACCTGATCTCGCTGAACTCATACGTGATCGGGCGGGAATAAAACGGTGCGTTAAGGGTAAGCGTTTCGTACTCCCCACCTTCACCGGCAAGGTTAATAGATCGTGTACGGGCGACCTCTTTAAGTCGCTTTATGAGATTATCATCGAAATGTGCTCCCAAAAACTGTTCGTCCAGTCCTTCGGCAGCGGTAACAATAATGATGGCATCCATCCGCTTCGACACTTCAGTGAGGAGCATTTCTGTATTCATATGCCAGAGGGGGGTAAATAGGGATAATTTTAACCGGTCTGTGATATCTTTCACCCGTTTTGCCTGGTACACCGATTCAATCGCCCCGGCAATGACCCCTTCCACGTCAAGACCGGCCAATCCTGCTTCAAGATCTAAGAGTTCCTCTTCCTTTCGTCCATGAGTCCGGATCTCCACGTATTTCATGCCGGCAACTTCAGCTATCACCGGCACTGCATCGAGATTTGCCGAATGGAACATATAGGAATCCTTGTTATCAGGCCTCGCAGTAACGATATATTCTACCTCTTTTCCGCTGTCTATTGCCTTCTGGATGGAGAGAATTGAATCTTTTCCCCCGGAAGTGAGCGCTGCCCAGCTCATGGTGCAGCTCTTCTCCCAGGAGATTGTTCCAGCAGGCCGAAGAACTGTTCATACCGGATCTGCATTGTTTTCCAGTCGGGAAGATGGGTCTGGCATCCTACATGTTCCACAACAAACGAAGCCGTTACGGTACCAATCTTACAGGAGGTAAGCAATGGATATCCCCGGACATATGCGGAGAGAAACCCGGCGCGGTATGCATCACCGGCTCCTGTCGGATCAACAAGAGTTACCGGAACTACCGGAATGAAATGCTCTGTATCTTCGGAGTATAATGTGCTCCCGTCCCCGCTCATCGTAAATATCGCAGTTCCCACCTGCCTGACAATCTCATCCCTTGTCATACTCAGGGTTAAGCACATCTGCTTCACCTCGTGCTGGTTGGCAAAGAGAATGTCGGTGTTGGCAAGGATTGTCCCGAGCTGTTCTTTGGAATACCAGAAAACGTCCTGGCCGGGATCGAATGATGTGAACTCACTTTTCTGGGCAACCTGGCAGTTAAACTCCGGATCAGCAGTTGCCAGGTGAACAAAGGGAAGATTTGGAGCTTCTGATGTCGCAAATGCTTTCGACGCACCCCATTCAAAGAATGTCATCTGGTCCCCGGCCTCGTCCGTGAACATGAATGCTGTTGGCGTATGGGCATGAGGAACGACAAAGAATTGCTGCTTAACTCCAATTTTTTTCATCCAGGTATCATACTCATTACCGGCAAAATCTCCGCCGGTGCAGGAAATAAGGGTTACTTCCTCTCCCAGAACAGCAATTCCGGCAGCTATATTGGCAGCACCGCCCCCGAAATAAATCTGCCTGTCAGAAATATGGGTAGAGCAGTTTTTCTCCGGAAGGTGGGGGACCCTTGAAATGTGGTCAATAGCGGTGTGGCCAACAATATGGATCATATTGGCTGCACGTCCAGAAGCTTGAGCGGGATATCCCGTAGTGCTTTTCCGATCACGGATTTTGCAATCCTCTCCGCATGTTCAGGGGACTCGGCACGGAAAACCTTCATCTCGAGAACAAGCCCGACAAGAGCGGTATCTGCGACAACGATTGCGCTTGAGAGCGTTTCCTCACAGTAAGGACAGGTGAAATAACCCGCTTCGACTTCAACATATTTTGCAGCCGGGTTGAGCCGCTTTCCGGCTTCACTGATCGCGATCCCGATCGCATCGTCAAGCGATTTGACATCGCGGAGTATCCACGCTGATTCGAGTGTTATGAGATAATCAGGCATTTTTCTTCCTTACCAGATATCACGATGTATATGCTCTCCTGACTCCATCTTTCCTGCGTGCACAGTCGGGGGGTATCCCCTTCCCGCAACCAGGAGTGCAACGGGTCGAATGTGCTGGGGCAGATCAAGTATATCACGCACTTCATCATCATTAAAGGCGCCTGTCCAGCAGGTATGCAGCTTTTTTGCTTGTGCTGCAAGCATCATATAGGTACACGCAATCGTTGCGTCCTCCAGCCCATACAGGATACCCCGCTCCCCGTATCGCGACATCGATCGTACATAGTTTGCACACACAACAAAGGTGGTGCCCGCCTGCTCAACATGCGCCTGGTCATATGCTGCGTGTGCAAGTGCAGACCTGACCTCATTGTCGGTGACAATAATAACATCCCATGACTCAAGATTTCCGGCACTTGGAGCTGTTTTTACACATTCCAGGATATACTGGATTTCATCCTCCGTCAGGGGCTCTCCTTCGTATATTCGTACGGAAGAACGACTTTTTAAAAAATCTAAAAAATCAGAGGATTCCATGTTCTGCAAGAACCTGCCACGCTTCCTGGGCCGGGGTTGTCGATGCGCTGATCGCTGCAGCGATTTTTTCAGACGCCTGTTCCGGCTGGTTGCTCTCCAGGAGTGAAATTGCTTCGTTCAGCGAATTAATCGCTTTGTTGAATTCTGTTTGTCCGGAACTCTGGGCGGCAAACCGGAGTTCACTTCTCACCGATTCCATAAGCATCAGGAGCATTCGGCGGCCCCCGGCGCGTTCGGTTTCTGCAAATCCCGTCAGTGCGAGGCATAACTGGGAACACACGATAAGCCCGGACTTTGCCCTCTCGCCGAACTGGTAACTCTTAACTGCAGTTCCAAGATCCATACTAACCATAGCTGTTGTGAATAAAAGAAAATTATGCCTCGAAAGAAAAAATTCCTGATCCAATGCAATACGTGATAAAAATCAGAGGGGTTAGTAAAATCCCCTGTGTATTCCGGGCGTTGAATTACCAATTACCGTGAGGCTTTTGCCTTGGCGCCCAGAGCAGACACTTTTGCCCTGCGCATTCGCCTGCGGATAAGCGGGCTTGCCGTGGACTCGTTTAATCCCGATCCTCCGGAGCGGTCTCCCCCTCGTCTGCCCCCGCGTTTACCCCCGCGTGGACCGCCTCTCCCCTGTGCGGCTTCATCCATAGCATTGACTTTCTTTATATTCACGCCGGCTTTGAAACGCTGGTTCGGGCCTGGTGTTTTGAGGTCTCCTTCGCTTTTCGGGACGAGCCGTATTTGTCCCTTGACGCCTTTTACCTGCGCCCAGACTGTAGTGCCTGTTTTACCCATGGTTAAACTCCTTATCTAATTCTGCTGCACCCCTCATAAATGTTCGCGCCCCGATTCCCTGGAAAGAATGCTCCTATGAAGTTACAGTTTTTTTCCGGCAAGTACAGTATCAATTTCCATCCTGAGGAGTTCACTGACTAATTTTCCATCAACTGACCCTCTCACTTCAGTCATGACTATACCCATCAGCGGACCGAGCGCGGCTCTTTCTTTCTTGACTACGAACTCCAGCCGGTCAGCAACAATTTTCTGGATGATTGATTCAAGTTCCCGTCGTGAGACTGCCGGCGCAAGTTTCCGGAGAGCCTCTTCAAAAGTCAGACCTGAAGCAATTTCCCTGAAAAGATCTGGAACCCCCTCTTTTGCAGCTCTTCCGGTTTCCACAGCATGCCATGTCGCAAGGTACGCTTCATCCGGTATCTTCTCAACTGCAACACCGTCCCTCCGGAGTTCTGTGCAGGTGGACAGGATGGTGAACGCGGCAAGCTTGGGTTTGATCCCTTCTGCCAGTGCGCGTTCAAACAGGGGACGCTTTTCTGATAATGCCAGCCGGGTCGCATAATTCCGGTCAATTGAATATTCCTGCGTATAGCGTTGTGCCGTTGTGGTCAGCAGTTCGGGGATAGGTACTGAATTCCAGCGCTTTTCGTCTATGATCACCGGCAATACATCAGTCTCCGGATACATCCGGGCTGCACCGGGGAGCGGGCGCATATAGGCGGAGCTGCCTCCTTCGAGCATTTTTCTGGTCTCTTCAGGGACCGGTTTTTCCATGAGTGCCATTTGTCCGCGGATTACGACCTGTTTCAGTGCACATGCAGCCTGTTTCCCGCTCCCTGCTGCAACAATCACGACGCTGTCCCGGTCGCATGCGTTCATGCGTTCCCTCAACCGCACTACTTCTTCGGATGTGATGCCATAGGCCGGCAGTTCATCCGTGTGAAAGATCCCTCCGACGCCGCATTTTTTCGCATAGTCGGACAGTTCGCTGCCGAGCCGCCGGTCCGGCTGTATCTCGCGCCCTGTAAACCCAGCAAAACCCTCAAGAATGACTGCATGGATACTTTTTGCCTTTTTGAGGACGGTGGATTTTGTATTCCTGAAGAGATCGGTAACATCCTGTGAATTTTCGTTCACTGATGCTTTTTTAGCCAGGAGTTCCTCCCGGATTGCAAGCAGATTTTGCTGACGCTCTACTTCACGCCGGACCACTTCTGCGATCAGGTCCAGTTCCTGGACTCCTTTGACCTCGACGCGGGCACCGCCGGCGATCGAAATATTCACGTCCTGGCGGATTGTCCCAATCCCCCGCTTCACGTTTCCGGTCGAACGCAGCACCATCCCGATATACTCGGCGACCTGCTGCACTTCATCCGGCGAATGCATGCAGGGCGAAGTGG
>PMDE01000027.1 GCA_003154335.1 Methanoregula sp.
CGGTTGGTGCGATATCCCGTGGACATCGGTCTGTACAGCTATAACAGGTGGTGCAGAGCCAGAGATCAGGATCAGTCAATGATTCATTTTCAAGCCCGAGGACTGCTCTCCTCATAAATTTCCGGATACGGTATGTGCTGCGGGGGGCTGATGGGCACGATCCTGTGCAGGTGCCGCACTGGTAACACATGTGGGCAATGGTGCGTGAGATTCCTCTCACGTTTTTTGTGAATTCCGGGTTCGAGTCTTCGCGGAAGTAACGCTGGTCATGAAGTTTCTTCTCAAGCGCTTCCGGATAACCTTTTGTTCTAACCATAATACTTCCTCACGCCTTCTCCATCTGTTTAAGGTTGACCTGTCCGGTTATCTCCTCTTTCACTTTTGACGTCCGCCTCGTGAAGAGTTTTTCTTTTATCTTGTTGAACAGATCAGTCTCTTTGCCTTTTACCCGGATACCGTTCCTCTGCAGGACAATAATATCTTCACCGGGGCATGCATTCACGCAGGCGCCGCACAAGATACAATAATCTTTATTGACAGCAATCGTGGGTTCAATCTCGTGCTTCATTTCTGCTGCAGCTTTTGGAGATGGGAGATAAATTGCGTTGGCCGGGCAGATTTCAACACAGGTCGAGCAGCCACCGGGGCATTTTTCGGCATGGAACTCAATATCGCCTTCAAAAAGCTTTTCTACGGTTATTGCTTCGGTTGGGCAGTTACGCGAGCACCATGTGCAGGTACAGCAGTTGTCCTGGATAATGCTGACCTTACCCTCAATTTTGTCAGAAACGATTTCGCGTTCTACTGTAATACAGTCCTCAGGACACGCCTCAACGCAAACCTTGCAGGCATCGCATTTCGTTTCGTCCCAGACCACATCGCCCTCGACTTTTCCGGTTTCCGCTGTGAACTCCTTGTGTTTCACAACAATTGCCGGGCACAGCGCCCCACAAATACCGCAGAGAGTGCACTTATCCATATCAACTTTAAACGTCGTTTTTGTCTTGAGTGCTGTCTGTCGGTCTTTTGCTCCGGCAACCGGTCCTTTGTAGGTTCCTTCATAGGCAGGGACATTCCGGTCAATTGCATCCCGTGGACAGACCTCTTCGCAGATCGTGCACCTGACGCATTTCTCGTCATCAATCTCGGCCTTCATATCATATTGTGGGAACCCTTCCTTTTCGATGATCGGAAGTTTCTCCTGTCCATCCACTTTCAGAGTCAATGCATTGAAAGGGCACATGATGACGCAGACGCCACAGTACGAGCACTTGACCTCGTCGACATCAACCGGAGAAGCATAATTGATAGCTCCCCGCTTCGATGCACCAACGAGCCCGAGAACAATTGCATCCTCGGGACAAGACTCGACACATATACCGCATCCCGTGCAGGTCTCTGAATTCAGTATAAGGTTGTTCACGCTCTGAAGGAGCCTTTGCTCCATCACAACGTTGATACCTTCCCTCTTCTTGGAAAACTTTGGAAACAATGCCATGAATTAACCCTCACGCTGCTCCTTTTATTGTACCTTTGCCACTGATCTGGATTCCCAGGGGCCTGCCAGCTTGATAACATCGTGTGGGCATGCCTGGACACAAACGCCGCATCCGGCGCAGAGCTCAGCCTTAAAGTCAAGAACAATGGATTTCCCGTCCTTGACCTTATAGATCTTTTCTTTGGATGAAGGATCTACAGTATGAAGCTCCAACGCGTCTACGGGGCACGCGACAACACAATTGTTACAGCCGGTACAATTTTCCATGTTTATGTGCACTGCAAATGCCATTTTTTTTCACGCACCAGCTATGATCGATTTCAAAAATCGACTATCAAAAAGTGGTCGAAGAATATAGATAAATGTTCTGAAATAAGCCCCTATAAAAGAGCATTTTAATGAAGACTTTAAAATTTTAAATCTATACTGTGAAGGTATGTTAACTAAAAATTATTGACTTAATCCATCATTTCTATGCGCTTCTCAAAGTCCGGTTAAATTAGAAAATTTATTCAACCAACATCATAGTACATCTGTAGTATCGGAGGTTGTTTATGGAAATCAACGGCGTTACAATTGATAACACGTACGCAGAGGCATTCCCCACCTGGGTGTGCCGTGTTATTATTACTGCAGTTACGAAGGAATGGGCAAAGAAAGCAGCAACGGAAGCGACCGGTTTTGCTACATCGGCAATTGGCTGCCCTTGTGAAGCAGGTATTGAGGGATACATCCCTGCGAGTGAAACACCCGACGGGAGACCTGGGGTTGCAATCCTTATCTGTGCAGGAAAGAAAAAATTAAAAGAACAGGTTGTTGAACGTCTTGCCGAATGTGTCCTGACTGCCCCTACAACAGCAGTTTTTAACGGTATCACAAATGCTGAGGAAAAAATCCCGGTGAAGCTTCACTTTTTTGGAGATGGTTATGAATACCAGAAAGATATCGGCGGAAGAAAGTGCTGGGTTATCCCCATCATGCAGGGTGAATACATTGGAGAAGAAGAGTTCGGCATCGTCAAAGGGGTTGCAGGGGGCAATTTCTTTGTCATGGGTGAGAACCAGATGTCTGCCCTCATTGGTGCCCAAGCGGCAGTTGAGGCAATTGACAAGATACCCGGAACAATAACGAGTTTCCCGGGAGGTATCGTTGCCAGCGGCTCTAAGGTAGGCAGTCTTAAGTATAAATTTATGCCGGCATCAACCAATGAAAAATACTGTCCTACCCTGAGAGAAAAAGTGCCGGACAGTAAGATCCCGGCAGGAATCAAGGCTGTCTATGAGATCGTCATTGACGGTATCGATGAAAAAAGTGTTGCAGCTGCAATGGCAGCCGGAATCCGGGCAGCGGTGCAAGTACCCGGTGTCAAATTCATCTCTGCAGGTAACTTTGGCGGAACCCTCGGGCCGTATAAGATTGAACTTCATAACGTCCTTTAAAAATTTCTTTTTTTTGGAATGAGCAAATATCGAATTTTATATATACTGTTATTGCCGATTCTTTTGTCAACGAAAATTTCGGTTACAATATGGTTACCATGTCACTTAAGGATGTGAANNGCAGAGACCATAGAACTCTCCCGTTCGCATATCGATCAGACACCGTGGGGAGCAAAAATGCTGGGAATCGAGTCCTGCATAATAATGTAGGAAAATGGAGGATAGTTACGCTTGGAGCTGTGTCATGGGGAAACCGGGGAATCGACGCGTCGGGACTTTATGATGAACATCTCTGAACCGTACGTTATCCATTATCCGCGGATCGTCGCGATAGCGCAGAAAAACGGCACGAGAGTGGAGCTTGTAGAATTTTTCGATTGTGTCGGTGGTGCGATGTGGTCGAAATGCCACTATGTCCAAAGCCCAATCGTTGAACAGGTCCGCTGCGTCGGGTCCACGATGAGGTACTTGTTGAAGACCGGATCAGTGGATCTCGCCCTCGAGGGTTCCCGCTTCCCGGCAGGAATATCTGCATGCATGGTTGATGACTCTGAAATTGGCATACGTTACATCGGCATGGGTGGAGGCGGGGTAGGTGCTGCTGCATGCCGGTCCGGTGCAGCAGGTGTCCTGCGGAGCAGGAGCGATGAATCCGGTGGAGGGAAGGTTGCCGGCTCAACGATATGGCTCCCCCGCATGCAACGTGTCCTTATCGGTGTCGATGATACGGATACGCCGGAAGAGGGTGCCACATGGACCCTTGTCCATAATATCGCAAAGGCTGTCGAGGATGAATCCTCTGTTTACCTGTCGCACACGATCGTCCAGCTTTTCCCGGTGCCATATCGCACCAAGAACTGTGTCGGCCTCGTGGCAGAATTCGCGACGACAGATCCCGACTGGCTTATCTCCAGGTTCCGCCAGCTCCTTGAACGGTACACCCTTTCTGATAAAACCGGGATGGCTGTGTACTCAGGGTTTACTCCATCACCTGAGCTCATCGCATTCGGATGGGAAGTGAAGAGGGGGGAGATAAATCCTGGACTTCTGGAAACCCTGCGGGATACTGACCTCAGGATAATTCTGAATGGTCGGGGCATTATCGGGGCCGTAGCCGCCCTCCCTTTTTTCACTCAATACGAGGAGGCTCTGGAATTATGCAATGGAAAGACTTAAAGGCAAAGCTTCTTGCGGCAGGAATGGTACGTCTCACCGGTGAACCGGCAGGGCAGTATATTGCCCTCTCCGCCGCCGGACCAGGTGCAGGTGGTAACGGTGCAGTTTTTTTTGCAATAGGAAGCCACCGGGTCAAACTCGCGATCAGCCCGGCAAGTAGCATTGAGCTTGTTCACCGTGGTGGCGGGACTGCTGATCTTTACGTGGGAGATCTGATCGTATCAGGAAACCTGCTGGAACCGGGGTTTCATTGCCCTGACCAGGCTTTTATTACAATAACCGGGAGTTGTATTTTTTCCTGCAAATACTGTTCAGTTCCCCGAATCGGGGGAAGACGAAAGACTATAGCAGAGATCAGGGAGATGGTTGAGTCAGTGCGCGACCGGATCCATGCGATCTCCCTGACGAGCGGCGTGCTCACCAGTATTGAAGAAGAAGAATCCTATGTACTTGACGTTGTGAAACATCTTACCTCATACAACCTGCCAATCGGTGTCTCCCTGTATCCGACTCCCTCAACCCCCGATCGACTCAGGGAACTCGGAATTGTTGAAGTGAAATTTAATCTTGAAGCTGCGACCCCGGAACTCTTTTCGCGGATGTGTCCGGGTCTGGATTACGATCTTCTCTGGCAGGTGCTTGATCGATCGGTTCACCTGTTCGCGAAAAATCATGTCTTTTCCAACGTTATTATCGGGCTGGGAGAAACCGATGAGGAACTGGAGATCTGCATAAAAAAACTGACATCGCATGGGGTTATTCCCGTGTTACGGCCGCTCAATCCGGTGGCCGGACTTGCCGGAATTCCCCGTCCTACTGCGGAACGGTTAAAAAAAATCTTTATAATCCATGAATGTGCCCTTGCCGAAGCCGGTCTTGATCCCCGGCTTGCGTTGACGATGTGCACGAATTGCGCAGGTTGTGACCTGGTACCCGGGAGAGATGCATGAAGGGATGTGAAGCGCTCGCAGATGCCATCTGCAGGTATACAGACCGCCGGTACACCGTTCCAGGGTTCCCGGTCACAGCACTCGGTGATCTGACAAAAGCAGAAATGGTAATTAATGAGAAGACTGCCCTCGAATATGCCCTTGGTGATTCGCTGTCCGGGAGAAGAGCCGCAGTTATCATCAAGAATGTCGGAGTGAATGCCTGCGCAGACCCTCTTCTTCAGGCAGTTACCCAGGGACTGGTTTCCGGCGTGCTCCTAGTGGCCGGTGACGACCCTGATTCCATTGCTTCGCAGACAGCGCAGGACTCACGCTATTACGGTGAACTTGGAGAACTCCCGGTTATTGAGCCTGATGCTTCCAGCTGTTATTCCGGTGTGGAAGGAGCCCTCCAAGCATCGGAAATGTTCTCCCGCATCGCGCTGCTCCGGCTCACTCCCCGAATCCTTGATGCCGAAGTCTGTAACAATCCTGTCCCCCGTAAAGACAGGAAAGGACGGCTCGCGGAACATACATTAACCATGAACGGGCGTGTCACGGCGGCAGAGGAGGTTTACCGGAGGATGTTTTCCTGGTCAGACACTTCACCGCTGAACCGGTGGGAAGGGGAACCTGCCGGAACCGGGGCAGCAGCGGGAAGGACCCGGATCATTACCGTGCATCCGCCCCCGGAGCAGACGGCTGCTCTTCGCACTGTGCAGGAATGTGGGAGGACATTCGTCCGCGATCACCGGGGACTGCTGCCCCCGGTTCCGCAGAAACATCCCCAGTACAGGGAGGAGCGGGGATATTATCATACATTCTGCAGTGAATGCCCGTTTAAATATATGCTGGATATCCTGAAGGAACGGGACCTGAACGTTATCTGCGACGCCGGGTGCTCATTCCTCGCCACATCGCCTCCGTATGACCTGGGTCTGGCAAGTTATGGTATGGGAGCGAGCATTGCCGTTGCTGCACGAAGTATACAGATCGCACTCATAGGTGACTATGCACTGCTGCATTCCGGTATCAATGCCCTGATTGATGTCTATGAAAAAAAGCTTCCACTCCTGTGTATTGTCATGAAGAACAGCTGTACGGCTATGACGGGGAAACAGCCGGTTTATGATCCGGTCCGGTATCTTTCCTTTGCAGAACCGGTTGTCTGCCGTGTCGACGAAGAAGCCACGTTGAGGGAGGAGATCGTGGTAACGGACATACCACGCACTCTTATCGTTGAAGGTGTATGTCCTGAAGGGTGCAGCCATGAAACCGTGGAATATTGAAATTTGTGATGTAACACTGAGAGATGGTGAACAGACCCCGGGTGTCTCGTTTTCCTGCCAGGAAAAAGTGGAGATCGCACAAAAACTGGATGCTATTGGCATCGAAGTTATCGAGGCAGGGTTTCCTGCAGTCTCTCCCAACGAAAAGCTATGCGTGAAGACCATTGCCGGCCTGGGACTTGATGCCCATATCTGCGGTTTTTCCCGGGCCCGGGAAGCCGATATCCAGGCAGCCATTGACTGCGATGTCGATATGGTGAGTATTTTCATTCCGACCTCTGACCTGCATGTCAGGGTGAAATTTAAAAAATCTCCGCGTTCAGTGCTCGAGGATGCACTTGGTATGATAGATTTTGCCCGGGATCACGGGGTAAAGGTGCGATTTGCCGCTGAAGATGCATCAAGGACAGAGTTACCATTTTTAAAAGAGGTATACCAGCGGGCCGCGGATCATGGGGCGGTCTTGCTCAGTTTTGCCGATACGGTTGGATGCCTTATCCCGAACGAAATGAACCGCATCATGTCCGAGCTTGTCAGAACCGTAGATCGTCCGTTCTGTGCCCACTGTCACAATGATATGGGATGTGCGGTGGCAAACACGATCACCGCCGCCGAAGCCGGGGCTTTTCAGCTCCATACCACCATAAACGGTATCGGTGAACGGTCAGGAAATGCGTCTCTTGAAGAAGTGCTGGTTGCTCTCCGGATGAAAGGAGGTGTGGATCGTTATGACCTCAGTTATCTGACCGGGCTGTCCCATACCGTTGAGAAATATTCCGGGATTGCGTTACCCCGAAACAAACCTGTCACCGGCGAACTTGCATTCTCCCACGAAAGTGGTATACATATCGCAGCAATCCTCGACGATCCGGCAACCTACGAATATTTCCCTCCCGAACTGGTAGGTAATGAACGGCACTTCATCCTGGGAAAACATACCGGGAAAAAAGCGCTTGAGCATGTCGTCGAATCAATGGGTTGCGAGTTGACGGAAACGCAGATCTGCCGGGTGCTGGACATGGTCAAGGATCATTCCGAGCACAAGTGCAATATTACCCCGGCAGTGTTAAAAAAACTGATCAGGAAGGCACAGGAGAACACATAAATGAGTACGTTATCCGAAAGAATTCTCCGGGGAATGGCTGGTGAGTATGTCGACCGGAAGGTCGATCATGCCTATGTCCATGACGGGACTGGTGTACTTACGCTCGAGGCATGGAAGAATATGGGTGCCAGAGGGATTTCGGATACGGCCCATCTCCATGTTTTCTTCGACCATATCGTCCCGGCAAATAACAGTACCACTGCCACCCTCCAGCACGAACTCCGGGATTTTGCCTGCAGATCATTTTTCCGGTTTTCTGATATCGGCGGGGGGATCTGTCATCAGCTGATGAGTGAAGGGGTGGTCCTGCCCAATGAAATAGTGATAGGCGCTGACTCTCACAGTTGTACGCTCGGGGCGTTCGGCGCATTTGCGACGGGCGTCGGGGCGACGGATATGGCAGCGATCTGGATGACCGGGGAGACGTGGTTCCGGGTCCCGGAGTCAACAGGTATTCACCTTGCAGGAAATCTTGTGGGAGCTGCGGAAGCAAAAGATCTCGCGCTCAGCTACGTCAGCAAACTGGGTATGGATGGCGCCAGCTACCAGGCACTGGAGTTTGTTGGAGAAGGTGCGGCAACGATTCCCATGGACGACCGGCTCACTCTCTGCAATCTTGCAGTGGAGACCGGAGCAAAGGCGGGGATGTTCTATGCAGATGAGATGACCCTGCATTATCTCGCTGCAGCGGGATATGCTGCGCAGGTGCAGGAACCGGAACCATGCTCATATAAACAGGAGCTCGATTTCGATCTTTCGGATATTGTCCCGGTTATTGCCGTACCCCCCCGGGTCGATACGGTAAAACCTGTGTCAGATCTAGCAGGACTCCCGGTGGACCAGGTTTTTGTGGGAACCTGTACGAACGGGCGATATTCTGATCTTGCACGCTTTGCCCGGATCGTGAAAGGAAGAAAAGTTGTGGTCCGGACAATCGTTGTTCCTGCATCCCGGGTGGTATTACAGAAAGCGATCAATACTGGTGTTCTGATGGATCTCGTTGAGGCCGGCTGTTCTATCGGGACCCCCGGCTGCGGTCCGTGCCTGGGATCTCATATGGGTGTAATCAGCGATGGAGAGGTCTGCCTCTCCACGGCAAACCGGAATTTCAGGAACAGGATGGGGGTTGGGGGGGAAATTTACCTGTCCTCAGTTTCAACGGCAGCAGCCAGTGCTCTTGAGGGAGAAATAACCGAGCCTGAGGTGAGCTGATGCAGGGAAGAGGGCGTGCAGTCTGCATGGGTACCGATATTGACACTGACGTCGTAATCGCCGGGCGGTACCTGAGGACCAAGGACCACAGTATCTGGGTTGCCCATGTTTTCGAAGACCTCGACCCATCCCTTGCCAGCCGACTGAACGGAACCGTGATTGTGGCAGGAAAAAATTTTGGTTGTGGTTCATCACGGGAACAGGCAGCGATAGCAATCCGGGAGGCGGGGGTCATTGCAGTCATTGCACCGTCATTTGGCCGGATATTTTTCCGGAATGCGATTAATATCGGTCTTCCACTTATTGAATGCGACATTACATGCTCCGAAGGAATTCCCGTAACCTTTGACCTTACTTCGGGATGGGTTGAGACCGGGGGAATGAAGTATCCCTCCCGCCCACTCTCAGTAAGGATGCAGGAGATCCTTGCAGCAGGGGGCCTTGTCAACTACTGGAGGACACACGGATGATCTTTCCTGATCGGTGCAAGGAAGTTGGGTATGCTTCGACAAAGCCCTGTGGTGACCGGGTCTATTTCCTGAGCCGTTACCTGGTACGGGATACCGGCAGCGGGGATGAGGTGCTTGAAATTACTATAGATCCTGCGGAGAGCGGTATGATGCGTCCTATCGCGGCGTCGAAGGTGATAGCGTCCGAAGGGGAAACTTTTCGTTACCCTGAAAAAGTTCAGATCCATGACCGTACGCGACTCATCGGGCTCGCGCTCGATTCGGGGTATCGATGCACCATTTTTACCGGATTGGACGAACACATGACATTCGTTCTCGATCCTGATATGTCCGGACTGCTCAGGATACACGTCTATGATGTTGCGCCTCCCCGTCCCAGCCTGTCTTCCTGTATCAGTGAACTGGAATCCGTCGGGCTCTTTGAGGAGCTTTCCGTCATATTCTGCCATCACACCCGCGATATTACGGAGGTGCAGGCGGATGTCTACCCCTGCCGGGCTGCAGGGTACTCCCGAACGCTCGATGCTGATCCGATGCTGGGAGGTGAACGAGTGGCCGGCTGCCTTACGAGCTCTCAGCTCTTTACCGGGTGCTATGGGAACGACTTCGTGCTCGAGAACATATGCCCGCTGGAATCGGTGCATGAGGAGCCGTTCATTGCCCGTTGCTGCCGCTCCGAGCGCGAGGGCATCGGGATCTACAAGGAAAAGTTTGGTGCAGTGGTTCATTGGGGTGCTAGCCCGGCACACATTGCCCGGGCAGTGAATAACCTTGTGGAGGAGTGGCGATCGAAATGACCCGGATTGCAATTGTCGAAGGGGACGGGATTGGCCATGAGGTTATACCTGAAGCAAAAAAAGTTCTCGAACTGCTTCACCCGGAATACGATTATTTTTCCGTAGATGTCGGGTACCACCGCTGGGAACAGACGGGATGTCCCTGCGCAGATCGTGATATTGAGGAACTGAAAACTGCGGATGTGATACTGTTTGGGGCTATAACGACCCCGCCCATGAAGGATTACCAGAGTGTAGTGCTGCGGTTAAGAAAATCTCTCGATCTTTACGCGAACCTCAGGCCGGTGAAAGGTGACGGTGTAGACATCATGATTGTCCGGGAAAATACTGAAGGACTGTATTCGGGTATCGAGGAGATCCGCGCTGACCGGGCAACAACACTCCGGGTNNGCGGAAAGGGAGACTTACGGTCGGGCATAAGGCAAATGTGCTCAAGTCCGACGTACTATTCCGTGATATTTGTCTTGCCGAAGCAAAATCTGCAGGTGTGTCAGCCAACGAGCGGTTTATTGACGCCCTTGCATTGGATATTCTTCAGCACCCTGCCTCGTATGACGTGGTTGTAACGACGAACATTTTTGGGGATATTTTGTCAGATGTGGCTTCTTATCTCGTGGGTGGTCTGGGACTTGCACCAAGTGCGAATATCGGGGATCACTATGCCCTGTTTGAGCCGGTGCATGGAAGTGCCCCGGATATTGCCGGGAAAAATATAGCCAATCCTATCGCTGCCCTGCGGAGTGCGGCAATGCTCCTGGCCTATTGTGGGGATGACCAGGGATCAGGCAGCATCGAAACAGCGATCCAGGAAGTACTCGCCAGGGGGGTCCGTACCCGGGATCTTGGGGGAACTGCCGGAACCCGGGAATTCGGGGGAGCGGTCATCCGGGCACTCTCACAGAACTGAATAACAGGTCCGTATTCACAAAGTGTACGAACTGTTTGTTCATCCCCGTTATTTTTTGGATCTTCCGGAAGTCGTTTTGTTTTCTTGCGTTAGATATTCATAATCGAATTACGGTGGGAAAAATATCAGCTGAAACACCCCCCTTCGTCACACTATTTGGAATGGATGTCCTGTGACCGGATCGTGATTCGATGAAAAAGTGACAGATGTATCCATTGGAGAAGATAAAAATCGTGCCAGACTGGATCTGATTTAGGAATATACTGCGATATTCTTCACGGTGTATGGGGATTATTTCCTGAAATAATGTTTTTAAAAAAAGCCCTTTCCATCAAATACATCCTGATACTAAACGATCTTTTCGAGAACAGAATTTAGCCTTCGAGCAATAAAAACAAGAGATAAAGAAATGGATCTCTTCTAAAAGATATTGCGTCGACAAAAAGCAGGTATGGGAATTTTATCACCGGTGAATCAAGGAATGTCAACGATTCCACTATATACCCCATTTCTTTCAAATGGATTAACCGGAGCGATATAATTGCTACCAACAGTACCTCATATTTAAATCACCGGTATATCTGGCGCACGTATTTGATCTAGAATATGAGGCAGTAAAAACAGTTGCCGGGCTCATGGTCCTCTCGGCGCGAACAGCACCGAACGTTGTCGGGATGGACTCGATCAAAGTCGAGATCACTACAGATGAGGACCAGGACAAGCTCGCAACCGAGATGATAAAACAGGGAAAAGATCTAAAGATAGATTCTTTCCGGATCAATGGCGAGCAAATGTAAGCAAGCGATGCCACACTCTTGTTTGGCGTTGAGGGACGTTTTCCGCTGGGTGCAAACTGCGGAGGGTGCGGTTATACCCCCTGAAAAGAGATGGTAAAAATGGCAAAATCGACAATGAACCAGTCTGCACTTTACCCTGGTCCAAACTGCGTCCTGAAAATACCGGACCCGGGCATCACTGTCGGATCAGCGGTAAAGACTGCCGGCATTCATTACATTGACAATCGGGTCATGTTCTGTGCCGGAGCTATAGCACTCTGGTTGGGGATGCTTAAGGGGTGCAGTGTTGAGGACGGGATCCCGCTCAGGCTTCTGGTAAAAATATTTTCCTGGATATGAAGTTCCTCGAGCACTAGATTATTTCCCAATTTTCCAGATGTTTTTCCAGATTGGTGTTTGGGATTGTTCAAAGTAACAAAAAAAGCTGATTCAGATATTCATTTTCAGCGAGTTTGTATGATTATCCGTTCGATAAATCCAAAATTCCCTTGTAAAACAGGCTCTCTTTAAAACGCTATCAAGTGAGAATGGCGAATACGTACAACTACGAAGTACTCTGTGGTTTGCGCGGATCGATTCCCGGAAGTAGTTGATTCAAAACCGTGTGAATACTCCTGCAATAGAAGGGATCCAGAGTCCGGAAATTAACGTGATCCAAAGGAAAGAACCAGAATGTGCATTGGATAGACATTATAAAGGTACACGACTATTTTTTATAACATCCGGCGATGAGGTCCAACGTTAATTGCCCTGCGGGGATGATGCTCCTGTTTTAGGGAGATGCAATCCGCGATAACCAGCGATGTCCTGCTGATGGCTTTTTGCCATTCCCCTCTGTGATCACAACACGATACTGATCAGCGTGTTCGTCTGACGAATAATGTGCAGGAAGGACAATAACCGGATCTGGCAGATTAACAATAGATAAGAAAATGGAACGAGGTTCACAAATGTCACAACAACTCGGGGGACAACCCATTATTATTCTCAGGGAAGGAACAACGAGAAACCGGGGAGAGGAAGCCCAGAACAGTAATATTGCCGCTGCAAAGGCAGTTGCCGCTGCCGTCAGGTCGACTCTCGGCCCAAAAGGCATGGATAAGATGCTCATCGACAGTATGGGGGACGTCACCATCACCAACGACGGTGTAACGATCCTGAAGGAGATGGACATTGAACACCCGGCTGCAAAGATGATGGTCGAAATAGCTAAGACCCAGGACGATGAAGTCGGCGACGGGACGACCACCGCCGTTATCATCGGCGGAGAACTGTTAAAGAACGCTGAGGGGCTCCTTGCCCAAAAAGTTCACCCGACCATCATTGCCGAAGGATACCGGATGGCTAGTGTAAAGGCGCTTCTAATTTTAGAAGGTTTTGCCATTACAGTAAAGCCAAACGATACGGATATCCTCAAAAAGATCGCACAGACAGCACTCACCGGAAAAAATGCTGAGGTATCGAAAGAGCAACTTTGTGAGATCCTTGTAAAAGCTATCACATTCATTGCCGATCCCGATGGTAAGGTGGATATTGGTCACATCAATGTGGAGAAGAAAGTCGGTGGCGCAGTCGATGACACGAACCTTATTGAAGGTATGGTCATCGACAAGGAACGGGCGCACCCGAATATGCCTAAATCCGTGAAAAATGCGAAAATACTGCTCCTTAACGCGGCGCTCGAGTTCAAAAAGACGGAAGTGAATGCGAAGATCAATATCTCCTCACCCGGGCAGGCCCAGGCATTCCTTGACGGGGAAGAGCAGATGGTTCACACGATGGTGGAAAAGGTAGTCAAAAGCGGTGCGAACGTCCTCTTCTGCCAGAAAGGGATTGATGACGTGGCCCAGCACTACCTCGCAAAAGCCGGTATTCTCGCTACCCGCCGGGTGAAGAAGAGCGATATAGAGAACCTCGCACGAGCTACCGGGGCTACCCTCGTCAACAGCATCGACGCAATCACTGCAAAAGATCTTGGTTCAGCCGGGCTTGTCGAGGAACGCAAGGTTTCGGGAGATGAGATGATCTATGTCTCGGAATGTAAAAACCCCAAGGCCGTCTCCATAATCGTCCGCGGCGGGACACAGCACGTTGTTGACGAACTCGAACGTGCTATCCACGATGCACTTATGGTGATTAGCGTCGTGGTTGAGGGAAAAAAGATCGTTGCCGGTGGTGGTGCTCCCGAGACCGAACTTTCGCTCCAGTTAAGGAAATATGCATCACAGGAAGGCGGGCGTGTCCAGCTCGCGATTGAAGCATTCGCAGCAGCCCTGGAGATCATCCCACGGACCCTTGCCGAGAACGCTGGACTTGACGCCATCGATATGCTCGTCGCAATCCGTGCAGCACATGAAGGAGGGAAAAAGAATTTCGGACTTGATGTGTTTGAAGGCAAACCGGTTGATATGCTCAAAGCGGGCGTCATTGAACCACTACGGGTGAAGACGCAGGCAATCTCAAGTGCCTCAGAGGCAGCTGTAATGATCCTCCGTATCGATGATGTCATTGCATCATCAAAGGCAGCCGCGCCTCCTGGTGGCATGCCCCCTGGAGGCATGGGCGGTATGCCTCCCGGCATGGGAGATTATTAATCGATTTTTTCCGGATGATAATTATCAATTTGAACCATTCCGGATACGAATGGGATCTCAGCGATCTGTCTTGTCAGTTGTTTTAAAGAATATGCCCCCTCCATCTACTATGGAACTTTGGGTTCGGGAGACTTCCTTTTTAGAGTGTAGAACAAAATGCCCGTGAATGAAGAATGGTGGGATTTGGCTTTCCTTCACTCCTGTTTGACTTAAAAGATGAGGCTATTCTATCTGTTCAGGCAAAATCGCAACAGAGAAACTGAGCAGCGAAGGCAAAACCTTAGTGAGCATAACTTTTTTGAAAAACCCAAGGCCTTTACCTCCTTTTTTATAACATCCAGGTCATTTTCGGTTCAAAATCCGTTACGGTATGACGATAATCATCAAACCATCGGGCCAATGGATTGCTGCGGAAGACCAGGAATTTTCCCGCAGTGGTGGGATCAACCGACTGGTGGTAACGCATGAACACATGCCGTGCGGTTTTACCGACAATCTCAATTTTTCCTGTGGCATGTGACATCACAAACCGGGCCTGTTTTGCGATACCTGAACATGTCTGCCACGATTTCTGGATAATTTCGTACGATTGTTCGACTGGAACCTGAAAGATCCGGTTTCCTTTAGATGGCCTGCATTGGAAGATGTAGTATGGCGAAATTCCCGCAAAAGTGAGTTTTGAGAAGAGATCGGAAAAAATTCCCGGCTCGTTGTTGACGCCGCGCAGAATTGGTGTCTGGTTGATGACAAGGACTCCGGCTTTCTCCAGTTCGTGAGCCGCACGGATTGCTACATCAGTAAGCTCCCGAGGGTGATTGAAATGTGCCAGGAGGTAAATGCGTTTTTCCGGTGTGCTGTATCGCGAAAGAACCTGGCATAGGTCTGGGTCACTGAGGATCCGGAGAGGATTATATGCCAGCATCTTGCTGCCGATCCGGATAGTATTAACATGGTCAATCTCGCGAAGCCGGCGGAGGATCAATTCAAGCCGGCAGGTTTCAAGAATCAGAGGATCTCCTCCGGTTAACAACACGTCGGTTATCTCCGTATGCTCACGGATGCAGTCAATATCAGCAGAAACGTCTTTTGTGGATTCAGGTTCATTTTCCCTGGATATTCCTTTGCGGAAACAGAACCGGCATAGTCCCCCGCAGGTATCAGTCAGATGCAGGACTCCGGAATGATTATATTTTTGTTGCCATCCGGTTTTCACGGGTTCCTCTTTTCCGCATGAATGGTCAGGACATTCTCCCCCGCTAAGTTCAGAAGGGTCAGGAATAACGATCCTGCGCAGTGGATCGTGTCGGTCTTTCCAGTCAATCAAGGCGAGGTAATATTCATGAGAACGGAACGGGAATACGGCACTGACAGTTTCCATTGCGTCACGTTCCATGGAGTTGAGCCCGACAAGGTTGTCCAGTTCGGATATCGTATTCAGGTATTTTTGATCCATCATTCTCTCCATTTTTAATTATGGTCAGCATTTAACTGCAGACCGGAAAATTAAGGTAGTGCGAAAACTTATTGTTCGCCGGGAAAGGAAACTGGGCGAATGGACGTGTACTAC
>PMDE01000039.1:0-1350 GCA_003154335.1 Methanoregula sp.
ACCGGGAGACCCTTGAGGTGAAGTACAAGGGGAAGTCTATAGCTGACGTGCTCAACATGAGCGTCGAAGAAGCGATGAAGCACTTCGAGCACATCCCGTCTATCCGGACAAAGCTCGAAACCCTCTCACGGGTCGGGCTCGATTACATCAAGCTCGGCCAGAGTTCGACGACCCTCTCTGGTGGCGAAGCCCAGCGGATCAAACTCACCCGGGAACTCGCAAAACGTGCGACCGGCAGGACCCTCTACCTCCTTGACGAACCCACTACCGGGCTCCACTTTGATGACACCAAGAAACTGANNGGCGGGGAGATCATCGCGACCGGGACTCCGGAGAAGATAGCGGCGACCGCGGCGAGCTATACCGGGCAGTTCCTCAGGTCGATACTGGCAGCGAAGTGAATGCTAGATCTTTTCTATCTTTTTTTTGAATCTCATTGATCAACGGGTTCATTCCGGAACTTTTCTGACCGGGAAATGACGTGGACTAGCGAGAATTCCCCGCATCAGGGCCTCTCCGAGGCACGGCGGGGATGGGGGTTTTTTCTTCAAAGAAACTTTTTTTCTCCAACCGTCCGGATCCGCGGGGCGCCCCTTCAGGGGTGGCGGCACTCAGCCTACCCAAGGGTATGAGGGGTCTCAACCCCCATCAAAACATCTGAAAGCGGGATTCCCTCAGGAAATAATCTATCAGGCCCGTTGGGTTTTTCGGGTCTTTCCCGCTGCGGCTTTTTTGATCGCACTCTTTGCAGCTTCCGGACAACCACTCCCTTCATCAGGCAGGTACTTCCCTCCCCACTCCAGCATTGCCTCGATGATCGGCAGGAGGGTTTTGCCCCGATCCGTCAGGGAGTATTCAACCCGTGGCGGGACTTCCGCGTACACCTGTCGCCTGATGATATCATGTCCTTCAAGGTCCCTGAGGTGCTTGGTGACGGTCTTTGAATTCACCTTACACATCCGGTTCTGGAGCTCCGTGAACCTGAGCAGGCCCGTCCGCAGGTGCCAGATGATGATGAGGTTTCCCTTGTTCCCGATGATCCCGACTACGCTGTCGATACTGCATTTGGGTGCGTTTTCACATTTCATGCGATTTCCTGCAATACTTTATAATTGGAAACAATGTTACAAAAAACCTTCTGGTGCATATATTTCCCCATAGACAAAAGGGTAAGAACAGGAGTATTTTCATGACAATAAAAATTGATCCAGAAACCTGCACCGGGTGCGGTACGTGCTCCGACGTCTGCCCGATGCAGGTCATCGCGCCGGCAGAAAAAGGAGAACTCCCTCATATGGACAAGGAAAAATCCGGGATGTGCATGTCCTGCGGGCAGTGTGAAGTCTACTG
>PMDE01000039.1:1363-2659 GCA_003154335.1 Methanoregula sp.
GCTGTCCTCGACATCGCCCGTTATGCGCCAAGCGCCATGAACAGTCAGCCGGTCGGGTGGCTCGTTATCAAGGATCCAGAAGTTGTCCAAAGGGTCGCCGGCCTCACGGTGGACTGGATGCGCGAGCTCGTGAAGACCGACCACCCCCTGAGTGCCTATGCACCCCGGTTCATCACTGGCTGGGATGGCGGTACCGACGTTATTTGCCACAAAGCGCCCCACCTGCTGGTCCCCCACATCCCTGCGGACAACCCCATGGCGTCCAACGATGCGATCATCGCCCTTACGCATGTGGATATTACAGCGCCGGCATTCGGCCTTGGGACCTGCTGGGCAGGGCTGGTCGCGATGGCTTCCCATTCCCACCAGCCGCTCCTGGACTTCCTTTCCCTTCCCAAGGGGAGGATACCCGCGTATGCGATGATGCTTGGATATCCGAAGTACGCACCACACCAGATTCCGCAGCGGAAACCCTTGCAGATTACCTGGAGGTAAAGATGGTGAAGCCGGAAGAAAGCGCCAGTAAAAAGAAAAAAGTGGCAATCCTCATCGGGAGCCCACGCAGGAATGGAAGTACGGTTATTCTCGCACAGGAGGCTGAACGCGGGCTGAACGAGCGTGGGATCGAAACAGAACTGGTCTTCCTCAACGACCTCAAAATGCGGGGGTGCCAGGCATGTTATTACTGCAAGAAGCATGACGTGGCTGAATGTGCGGTTAAGGATGACATGCAGGGCATCCACCAGCTGATGCGGGAATCGGATGGCATCATCGTCGCTACCCCCATTTACTTCGGCGATGTCACAGCACAGACGAAGATCTGGCTCGACCGGCTCTTCCCCTTTATCGGCATGGACCTGAGCCCGAAGATGCCGGGCTCCAAAAATATATCATTTATCTTTACCCAGAACCAGCCCGATGAACGGCTCTTCGAAACACCCATACGTACATTCATGCATATGACAGGGCTGACAGGCCTTGTCGTTAAGGACTACCTTATCGCATACGATCTCGATGCCGGGTATAAACCCCCGGTTATTGAGAAGAAAGAGTTTATGGATAAGGCGAATAAGATTGGCAGGGAATTGCTGGAGCAACCATGACAAACGTAATCGCAATCAACGGAAGCCCAAGAAAGAATTGGAACACCGCGATGCTCCTCGAAGAAGCGCTCAAAGGCGCGGCATCAAAGGGTGCTGATACTGAACTTATCCATCTCTATGACCTTGACTTCACGGGGTGCACGAGCTGCTTTGCGTGCAAGCTGAAGGACGGAAAGAGTTACGGGAGATGTGC
>PMDE01000050.1 GCA_003154335.1 Methanoregula sp.
GTTGAAATGACACTATACCCATTTTTTATTTTCTTCGCAGAATGTTTTTATCGCAGAAATAAACACAGAACCATATTTTTCCAGCTTGATCTCGCCGACTCCGGGTATATTTCTGAACTGGTCCGGATCCCGGGGCCGGGTATGGGCCATTTCTCTCAGACTTTTGTCCGGAAAAATAACATACGGTGGAACACGACCCTTGTCTGCGATTGATTTGCGCAGGATTTTCAGGTGCAGGAATAATTTCTCTTCCCCGCCCGTTATGCAAACACTCCTCTCATGGGGGACAATTTTTTCCTGACCGCTGCCAGGAACGGAAAGCATAACCCGGGTGCCATGGTTCAATACCCGATCACTGGTATGGGTGACGCGAATGACCGGGTATTTGTCTCCGGTTCTTGCCAGGAAACCCTCGCGGATCAATTCACCAATCCAGGTCCTGTACTGCTGTTTGTTGTACATAGAGCCCGAATTATATACGGGAAGGGTATCAAGATGGTAATTCCTGATCCGGGAACTTTTCGAACCGGTGATGACATCGGTAATGAGCTCAATGCCAAAATTCGATGGCAATTGCTTCACGCACTGGATGATAATTTTTGCATTTTCGGATCCATCAGCCAGCTCACGGGGGTGGTTACAGGTATCACATGAAGCACAATTGTCACCGGAATACTCCTCTCCAAAGTAATTGAGCAGGTATTTTCTCCGGCAGATGGCGGATTCAGCGTACCGGGTCATATCCTGTAATTTCCGGAGTGCCATCCTGACATGGCGTTCCCCTGACCCATCACTTTCGAGAAGTGAGCGGACTCTCGAAACATCCCCCGGACGGTAAAAAAGAATGCATTCCCCGGGTTGACCGTCACGCCCTGCACGACCGGTCTCCTGGTAATATGATTCGATGGACTTGGGAAGATCGTAATGAATGACGTACCGGACATCAGGCTTGTCGATGCCCATTCCGAATGCGACCGTTGCGCAGACAATTTTTATATTGTCATGGATGAAATCGTCCTGGATTTTTTCCCGGGCTGATTTCTGGAGGCCGGCATGATAGGCACCTGATTTGAACCCGTGTTTCCGGAGCTCTTCTGCGATCTCTTCTGTTTCCCGTTTACTGAAACAATAGACAATGCCGGAATCATTCCTGTGCTGCCCAATATAGCTGATCAGCATTTCCTGCGGATTATTCTTCTGCAGTACCCGGTACTGGAGATTTTTTCGGTTGAAACTACCGATAAATTCATTGGCTCCTGACAGGCCGAGCTGGTTTTTGATATCTTTTCTGACTTCAGGAATGGCAGTTGCCGTCAGTGCAATGACCGGCACCGAGGGAAATTTTTTCTTCAGCACGGATAACTGGCGGTATTCCGGCCTGAAATCATGGCCCCACTCTGAAATGCAGTGAGCTTCATCAATCGCAATAAGGCGGACAGGAAGCGACCCGAGCATACTGATAAAATTCTGCTGCATGCATTTTTCGGGAGAGACATATAAAAGCCGGAGTGTATTATTCCCCAGGCTTTTTTCGATCTCTTCACGCTCGCGATATTCCAGGGTACTGTTGTAGGCGGCCGCTGGTATCCCGCGGGTAATAAGATCGTCGACCTGGTCCTTCATCAGCGAGATCAGGGGGGAGATTACGATTGTCAGTCCTCCAAGACAAAGGGCAGGAAGCTGGTAACAGAGGGATTTTCCTCCCCCGGTTGCCATGAGGGCAAGGGTGTCCTGACCCTGCAGGAGCGATTCGATGATCTCTTTCTGGTGGGGTAAAAATGAAGAATAGCCCCAGTATTTCTTCAGAAGTTCATCGATCCCTGTTATTTTCCTGGTTCCTGCCACGCCGTGATCCTTCCGCCCCGGCTGCCCGGTAATCTCCGTCTGTTTCAGCCGGGACACCTGGTCATGCCCTCCTGACCGTACGGGTCGTGGAGGGTAACATTCTGTTCTGGTCATCCGGGGAAAGTCTGTAATCATGTCAAACGGGAGCCACCAGCCCACTCCTTGAGCAGGACATCAATGATCCTGCACTTGTTTTCTTTCCGGCAGGAAAGGACCACGATCTGTACACAATGCCGGATAAAAATCGTGGTCCATACGTCTGCCCAGATAATCCTGATCTCCTTGTTCAATCATAAGCCGGCTGTTCAGGACTTTAAAGGGTGGGGCCGTGGTGTGAAAATAAACGGCGTACCTTTGGTATCCCGGGCCTGAGCCAAACCGCAAAAGGAAGACCTTCCTGTTGATCTTCATTCAGGCCGGCTCATATTCATCCGGCTGAGGAAGACTACCATTTAGCAGGATATTCCTCCTGTTCACCAGCCAACAAGGGAAAGGAGATTTTCTGGTTTTTTCATCACCAGAAGCAGGTTGCCATGGTAACGACACCAGTCGCTGACAGGAAAAACCCTGGAGCGTGAATACCCCCGGGAAAAGGCCGGTAACGAGCAGGACGCCACCCGGCAGGAACAACCCTTTTGCAAACATGTTCAGGTTCCTTTTCCGGTTCCCGGAAGTATTTTCCCTGCAGGTGAAGGTTGTTGGTAAGGTTACTGAAGATAATCCGGGCAAGGAAATCTCTCTTTGATTTTCAACTGGTTCCGGTGCCTGTCTTTCCAACCGTAGCAAGATAGATCAGGAACTGGTCCACGCCGTCGATGCCAAGAATGGCGTGCATAGCATCATCCTCGTACGCGGCGATTGCACAGACCCCGCAGC
>PMDE01000144.1 GCA_003154335.1 Methanoregula sp.
TACTTCTTGACAGGGATGGGACCATACTTGATTTGAATGGAACCCTTGCAGACCGGCTGGGATTGAACGTGTCTGATGCGATCGGTAAATGTGTGTACGATCTTATTCCTGAAACGCTTGTACACACGCGGCGTCCGAAGATCGATAAGGTCTTTATGACAGGGGTAGCAGCCCGGTTCGAGGATGAACGGGCTGGGAAATGGTACGATAATTTTATCCAGCCTGTCCCGGATAGTGACGGGACCGTAATTAGAGTGATCATCAACGCCCATGATATCACCGAGAGCAAGATGGCAGAGGCCGAGCTCCGTAAGCGCGAGGAAACCTGGAAGAAGCTCTTTTCGATCTTACCTATCGGCGTGTCTGTTGTTAATGATGAGAATGTCGTTGTTGATTTCAACAAAACACTCTCTGATATCCTGGCAATGCCGAAAAAATCATTGGAGCAGAAGTCGTATGAACATCGGAAATACCTGCGATCTGATTTAACTGAGATGCCAAGGGATGAATTTCCCAGTGTCCGTTCTTTGCGCGAGCACAGGACGATACGGAATGTGGAGATCGGCGTTGTCAGGGAAACAGGAGGTGTTACCTGGACAGAAGTAAGCGCTACTCCCCTGTCATTATCAGAAAAATCTGCTATCCTTGTCACCACTGATATAACTGAGCGCAAGCAGGCAGAAGAGGAGCGCAGAGTCAACCAGTCCCGGCTCGAAACAGCGATGGAAATCGGAAATTTTGCCTGGTGGGAGATGGATCTTCCCGGCGGAAATGTCAGGTTCCATGATCGCAAGGCAACCTTCCTCGGGTATCCCCCCCAACGATTCAAGCATTATACCGATTTTACTGATCTCCTGCACCCGGATGATCATGTACCGGCCATGCGGGCAATGAGGGACCACCTCGAAGGAAGAGCCCCGACATATGATATCGAATACCGGATTCGTACGGAAAATGGAACATACCGCTGGTTCCACGATATCGGCGGGATAACCCGGAGAGACAGTGACGGCAACCCAGTAACTGTTACGGGGATAGTGGTCGATATCACCCGGACAAAAGAAGCAGAACTGGCCCTACGGGCAGGTGAAGAGAAATACCGGTTCCTGGTAGAGAACGTGGAAGACATTGTCTGGCAAACGACTTCCGATCTCCAATTCACCTACCTGAGCCCTGCAACGCAGAAAGTGACCGGATATGCCCCCACAGAGCTTATCGGTACATCACTTTTCTCTCTCATGACCGAACAATCGGCTGGTGTTGTAAAAGAGCGACTCAACCTCAGGAAGAAGGAGTTCAAACTGGGGAAAAAAGAGCTGGCCACTGTTTTTGAAGTCGAATTAATGAAAAAAAACGGTGGTACCCTATGGCTGGAGATAAGCTCGAAAACTGTTGCAGGCCCTGACGGGGCTCTTCTTGGTTTTCAAGGAATCAACCGTGACATAACTATTCGCAAGCGGGCTGAAGAAGAGCTGAAAAATTCCGAACTGAGGTACAGGACGCTCTATGAAAATTCCGGTACCGGGATTATCACTATTGACACAAACGGAGTGTACCTGCTGATAAACAAACAGGCAGCAGAAAAGATGGGTGGTGAACCGGAAGATATCATCGGAAAAACCTTATTTGATTTTCTTCCCTCAGATGTCGCGCAACACTACCTTGAGAAAAACCGGGAAATGATCGCATCGGGAACCGGAAGAGAATACGAAGAAACATTTGAATTGAAAACCGGTTCACGAACTTTTCTTATCGTCGATCAGGTAATAAAAAATACAAAAGGAGAAGGAATTGCACTCCAGAGCAGCAGTATTGAAATTACCGATCGAAAGCGAGTTGATGAGGCGCTTCGCGAGAGCGAGGAACGATACCGGACGCTGATTGACGAACTGCCGGACTACGTCCTTGTCCATCATCAGGGCGAGCTGCTCTACGTGAATGAATCCGGTGCTAAGAATCTGGGGTACCTTCCTGAAGACCTGCTCCACACCAATATACTCCGCTATATTGCACCTGACTGCCACAAGATTATCAGGGAATTTCTGAAGAAACGAAATGCGGGGGCATCCCTTTCTCCCTATGAAGTGAAAATTATTACCCGTGACGGGTCTGTGCGCTGGGTTGAGATCAGGGGCGCTCTCATCACGTTTGAAGGCCAGAGCGCGAGCCTGAATGTCCTGACAGATATTACCGAGAAAAAATCTGCAGAAAAAGCCCTCGCAGACAGTGAACTAAAATTCCGGACTCTTGCTGATTTTACGTATGACTGGGAGTACTGGGCCAGACCTGATGGAGAGTTTATTTACATTTCACCATCCTGCGAGCAGATTACCGGATATACCCCGGAAGAATTTTACCGTGACAGGACCCTCTTGTCCAGAATCGTTTATCCGGATGATCAAGGGATTTTTACAAAGCATCTGGAAACCCTCGAAACCTCGCCGGAGAAGGAGGTGGTCGAGTTCCGGATCATCGCAAAGATGGGGGATGTAAGGTGGATAAGTCATAAGTGCCAGCGAATCTCCGGACCCGATGGGGAGAATCTCGGGAGACGAGTGAGCAACCAGAATATTACCGGGCGCAAGCAATCAGAGGATGCTTTACGGTCTGCACATGAACGCCTGTTGAGTTTTGTCGACGCAAACATTGTCGGTGTTATTATTGCCACTCCCTCGGGAAGTATTATCGAGGCAAATGACTATTATCTGCGATTGATCGGGTATTCACGGGAAGAATTTGATAATGGTCTGGTCGATTGGCGTCGGTTAACACCGCCCGAATGGATCCCTGCCGATAACCAGGCTGTAGAAGAACTAAGAGAGCGTGGAGTAAGTTCTCCCTATGAGAAGGAGTATCTCCGGCGGGACGGAAAACGGGTCTCGATCTTCCTTTCTGACGCAATGCTTCCAGGTCCCGGGGAACAAATTGCTGCATTTGTACTTGATATAACCGAACGAAAGGAGGCAGAAGCAGCCTTGCGGGAGAGCGAGGAAAAATACCGGATTCTCTTCAATCGTATGGCAGAAGGGAATGCGCTCCACGAGATTGTGTACGACCCTTCAGGAAATCCCGTAGAATATCGAATTCTCGATATGAACCCATCATTCGAAGGTATTACCGGACTTGGACGGGAGGAGGTTATAGGAAAAACCAGTCAGGAGGCATATGGAACCGTTACACCGCCCTTCCTGGATATCTATGCCCGGGTTGCTGACTCAAGTGAGCCCGAGGTGTTTGAAAGCTATTTTGAACCAATGAAAAAACATTTTGCAATATCCGTTTATTCTCCGGGAAAAGGAAGATTTGCCACGATATTCCAGGATATAACCGAACGCAAATTGGCTGAATCCATATTGCGGGAGAGTGAGGAAAAATTCCATTCTATGGTCGACACCTCACCAGATATTATCTGGGAGATTGACAGACAGGGAAATTTTACTTACATAAGCTCCCAATGCAGAGAACAGCTCGGGCACTTACCTGAAGAACTTATCGGAAACCCCTTTTTTTCAATTATCCGGCCGGAATCCGTTCCTGAAATTACATCCCTTTTCTCCGCACACGTTCAGGATAATAGTTCCTTTGCAACACTTGAGGTTCCTTCACTCCGTCGTAACGGAAGCCCCTGCATCATTGAAATCCGTTCAGTGCCCATAAGAAGAAATAACGGAGATCTTACCGGATTCCGGGGAATTGCCCGGGATATCACCGAAAGGAAACAAGCAGAAGTGGCTCTGCTGGAGAACAAAGTCAGACTTGCCACAGCAATGGACGTCGCCGAGCTGGTAGACTGGGATTACGATGTTGCGTCCGGTATGTTCATGTTTGATGACCGGTTCTACGCTCTCTATGGAACAACTGCTGAACGTGAAGGAGGAAATCTTATGTCTGCCGAGGTCTATATGCGGGAATTCGTTTATCCCGAAGATCGCCCTGCTGTCCTTGCCGCACTCCGGAAAATTCTTGCAACAACCGATCCCGCATATACCGGTCAGGTGGAACACCGCATAACCCCCCGTGACGGAAGTATTCGGACTATTATCGCTCGGTTTGTCCCAGTCATTGGTCCTGAAGGAAGAGTTATCCGGACCTACGGCGCTAACCAGGATATTACCGATCGCAAGATGATGGAAGAAGAGGTGCGATCTCTCAACCGGGTCCTTGAACAGCGGGTTGCCGAGAGGACCGATCAGCTCAACACCTCTCTTGATGAAAAAGTGCTGCTGCTTCGTGAGATCCATCACCGGGTCAAGAACAACCTCCAGATCGTGGCAAGCCTTTTCAATCTCCAGTCCCGTTATATTGTCGATCAAACAGCTCTTGAGTCGATCCGGGAGACCCAGAACCGGGTGCGTGCGATGGCACTCGTCCATGAGCGTATTTACCGCTCGGAAAATGTGGGATCAATTGATTTAAATGAATATCTCACATTCCTTGGGGAGCAGGTCTTTCGTTACTATGGAGTGAAATCCTCCCAGATTACCCTTTCGCTCTCCATATCTGCCATCCGGCTGGATATTGATACTGCAATCCCCCTTGGTCTTGTCATCAACGAAATGCTCTCCAATTCGCTCAAGCACGGGTTTCCCGATGGCAGGAAAGGTACTATCTCTATTGCCTGCTGCGAATGCGATCAGGAAATCTCTCTTGTTTTCAGTGATGACGGTATCGGATTTCCGGAGGGATTAAACTGGAAGAACCCCCCCTCCCTTGGGCTTCGCCTCATCATAAGCCTTGTCAGGCAATTGAAGGGGAAGGTCGAGCTCGATCCTTCACCCGGAACAACGTTCCGGATTACCGCTCCCCTTGTTCACTATGCAAAACATGAGGAAACAGGATCGATGCTGAATTAAATCTCCGGGATCCACGGATCTTTTTTTCCCTCAGTCAATCCTTAGGCTTCACGTTAGGGTTTCACGCCGGGATCAGAATTTCTCCGGAAACCTCATTGCAAATACCGCCCCGGTTTTCCCTGTTACGATCATTTCGCCACCGAGCTGCCCTACCAGAACCCTGACCAGCTGAGTCCCGAGAGTCGTAGCGCTCCGGCTTGTGTAGTCTGCCGGAAGTCCTACCCCATCATCCTGAACCGTCAGGTTAAAACGGTGATCGGTTCCAAGGTGCATACTAACCGAGATCAAGCCGGTTGGGCGCCCTTTGAATGCATGTTTGAGCGAATTGGTCACCAGCTCATTGATGATCAGTCCGCAGGGAATGGCCATATCAAGGTTAATATTGATATGAGCGACATCAATTTTGGTCTCGATTTGTGTCTCCAGCAGAGACGAGTTCAGCAGGTCTGTAACAAGACTGTTGATGTAATCTGATGCGTCAATGAACTCCAGGCTCTTGCTCTGGTACAGGCGCTCGTGAACCAGCGCCATCGTTTTGACACGCTGCTGTGCTTCCTCCATCATCTTTACTGATTCCGGATCGGTGAGGTACTGGGACTGAAGAAGCAAAAATCCGTTGATGACCTGCATGTTGTTCTTGACCCGGTGGTGGACTTCCTTAATCACGACATCTTTCTCACGTAGTGATGCTTCCAGGCGGTTGGTGGCAAGACGCAGGTCGGTAACGTCAAAGTGAATCCCGACCCAGGAAGTGACTTTTCCGTTGTTGTCACGGATAGGAGCACCCCGGCTCAGAATATATGTTCCCTTACCTGATCGGTCAATGATCCGGTACTCGTAGTCCCAGAAACACCCGGTACGGACACACTGTGTCCAGTCAGTTGCGGTTCTATCCCGGTCCTGGGGAGGGAGGCGAGTGAACCAGCCCCCGTTCTTACACTCCTCAAACGACATTCCCAGCAGTTCAATGAATGATTGTGAAAGATAGGTAAAGCTGCCCTGGGCATCAGCCATCCATACCCCGAATGGGATCAGTTCCCCGATCTTCCGGTACCTGTCCTCGCTGGCATGCAGCGCTTCTTCAGCCCGTTTGCGCAGGGTAATATCCGTGAGAACGATCAGTGTTGCCGGGGCGCTGTCAAACTGGATCACGACCCCCCGGACCATGACATTCCGCACCGTGCGGTCACGGGAGATAATTCCGATCTCGTATAACTCGACAGTCTTTCCTGCAGTCCGTTGCCCCATTGCTGCGGCGACAACAGGCATTGAGCCGGGTTCGATGAACTTGTCAATGGTCATCCCCGTGATCTCATCAGGATCATACCCCAGTACATGGGCTCCGGTCGGATTAACATAGAGAAGGACACCATTACGATAGACGATGACATAATCCGGCAGCTGGTCTACCAGCGTGCGATATCGTTTCTCGCTTTCGATGAGTGCCTCTTCTGCCTTCCTTCGTTCTGTAGTGTCCCTGAGAATACTGATGATTGCAGTCCCGGCCCTGTACTGGACCGGGCGGCTGCTGATCTCTACCGGTACGATTCGCCCGTAATGTGTAGTAAAGGTGGTCTCAACAAAAGTCGACGTTTGCGTGTGAAGATCGTGGATCAGTGCAGACCGGATCCGGGCATATGCTACAGGATCGAGTTCAACTAGGGTCTTAATCGCAAGATTTTCGGATGAAAATCCGAAGATTTCGCTGGCAGCCCGGTTTGCTTCAAAGATCCTGCCGTCAAGATCATGGATCAGGATAGCGTCGCTGGCGAAATCAAAGAGGGTGCGGTATCGTATTTCGGACTCATCAAGAATATCCTTCATCCGTTTTCGTTCTGAGATATCAACAACTGAACAAATCACCGTTGAATCCTTCCCCAATGACGCAGTTACAAGGGCCCAGATCGCGGATCCATCTTTTTTTGAAAATTCCATCTCGCTATCAGCAATCTGGTGCTCCTTCTCCAGAGTTGCAAAGAATTGTTCCCGATCCGCTGCATCTGGCACCAGCAGGGAGATATCAGCTGAACGCAGCTCATCCTGACCATACCCGAGAATTGCTGCACCCTTCTCATTGATCTCAGTAATTCTCTCTGTTTCCCGGTCAAGGGAAAATATCCCTGCCTGTGAGCTTGAGAAGATTTCACGGTACCTGCGCTCCTGGTTCAGCTCATCAATTTTTGATGAAAAGAGCACTCCAATGGTCACAAAGACATAGAACCACGCACTGCTCTCCGCAAAGAGCCGGATGTCAAATGTCCCGTACACATATACAAGTGCGAGATAGACCCACCCAAGTACAATAGTAAAGTAAACTGAATAACGGGGGAAGATGTATGCGAGCAGGAGAATGGGCAGGATATAAAAATACGGGAATATCCCCTGGTAACCGCTTTTTAAGGAAAAAATTGTTGTCAGGATAATGATCACGGTGATACCGAATGTCACCAGAAGCCATACAATTTTTGACCGGGGAATAATTGTCATTGGTCCAAACCTCCTTCCACCCTAAAACACAATCGGACCCATGGAGTCCGGACCTGTGTTTGCTGTATGGTGATCTCGTCTGGAGGGATTATTAAAGGATTGCCACGGTAACCATTTCTTTGTAATAAAAAAACTCTGAAATCTAGTGGAATTGGCTCTTCCTTTATGCGTAGTATATATATAGGATTTCATTGCTATAACCTATTATAAGAAATCGGCATCGGGCTGATACAAAACCGGGATGATGGGATGGCAGGAATTCAACCTACGAAAGTATTGATCGTCGAGGACGAAGGCGTTGTAGCACTCTCCCTTCAGGCAGTGCTTAAAAAAATGGGATACGAAGTTGTCGGTATGGCGTTTACCGGTAAGGAAGCGATCCGGATGGCTTTCGAATCCAGGCCGAATATAATCCTCATGGATATTCACCTCAAAGGAGACATGGATGGTATCCAGGCAACCGAGAAGATCAACGAATCAGCAGATATCCCGGTCATATACCTGACCGCTTACGCTGATGACGATACGGTGAAACGTGCCTTAAAAACCCGGTCTCACAGTTATCTTGTCAAGCCCTACAACCCCCGGGAACTGTACTCCAACATCGAACTTGCTATCTATAAAAGAAGGTTACGCGATCGGGTGGGTACCCACCGGGAGAACCTCGAGCTGCTCTTGACCCGGATGGCAGACACGGGAATCATCATTGATATAAGGAATATGATTGTCTATGCCAGTCCATCATCAGAAGTATTGACCGGCTGGAAGGCTGAAGAGATTGTAGGCAACAGTGTGTTTCAGGTTCTCGATATTTCCCCTTCCCGGGCTGGTGACGTACCTGATGAGACTGTCAACCAGGTACTGTCGCTTAATGCCGTCGATTACCTGCCCCCGCTTGCCGTGATCAAGGCAAAAAGTGGGAAAACAAGGACAGTTGATCTTAAAACCGCTCTCATCAGGGATGATTCCGATGAACAAAAATATATTCTCCTCCTGATGCACGAGCGGAAAGCTCCAAGTTTAGAAGAGAAAAAAGAGAAATAGAAATTTTTAATCGTTGAGGGGATTATCTTCCTTCATCCCATGATGCTTTTTTAAAAAACTCCGTATCTTTTCCGAATCCAGAAAACCCTGGTCAAGCTCACCGATGATCCGGTCAATCTCAGAAACCTGTTTCAGGATCTTCTGGTTGGTGGGCGTATCATCCAGTCCGGCAAGTATTGATATTACTGACAGGGGGTTTCGGATCTGGTCGTTAAGGATTGCAAACTGCCGGAGGTTGCTTTCGATGCGGATATAACTTTCATGAAGAACGCGCTCGTTTTCCCTGCGTTCCGTAATATCGGTAACAACCGCCTGGTACTGGTTGACCTGATCATTTTCATCAAAAAAAGCCCGGACATTCCAGTGCTGCCACCGGATCAAGCCATCCATGTGCAGGATCCGGAATTCAGTACTGTCAAATGGCTCTTTCAGAGTCAGGTGATCTATAAAGTTCCTGAAGCCGTGTTCATCCTCCGGGTGGACGGGAGGGTGGAAGATAAATCCGGTAATATCGCTTCTTGAATGGGAAAAATAATTGAGGAATGCATCGTTTGCAAAGATGACTGTCCAGTCAGGTCGGAACCGGATAATAAGTTCTGTCTGGTCTTGCACTACCTCGCGGAACCGCCGTTCACTTTCTGCCAGGTTCTCTTCTGCCCGGATCTGGTCAGTGATGTCCAGCATCACACCAATCAATCCCGCGGTAGAACCATCGTTATAACTAAATGTTGCCCGCTTGAATATCACGTCGCGGAATGTCCGGTCGGCATGCAGATATTTTGCCTGGTAGACCTGGATACCCCGGTTCCTGACAAGGGCACGGTCTTTCTGGTGGGTAATCTCAGCAAGGTCGGGGGGGAAGAGTGCTTCATCGGTCTTTCCGATGATCTCCTGGGCTGTCCTTCCTGCATATGCTTCAAACCCTGCATTACAGCCAATATATCTGCCCTCATTGTCCTTGTAGAAGATGGGGCTGGGAATGGTGTCGATGAGTTGCTGGAGGAACTGTACCTGATCCTTGAGGGATTTTGTCCGTTCCTTTACCCGCTCCTCCAGTACTTCGTTCATTCGCATAAGGAACTGCTCACCCTCCTTGCGCTCCGTGATGTCGTACCGGGTTCCCTGGAAATATCCGGTTGAGGGATCAGTTCCGGGCATGAAACGGCCTATCTCCTGTAACCAGCGCACAGTCCCGTCAATTCGTGAGATCCGGTATTCGATGCTGAATGAATGCGCGTCTCCCCCGGATGCCAGACGGTACCTGGAGATCACTCTCTCCAGATCCTCCGGATGGAATATCCCTTCCCAGGTTGGGGATCCGTTCAAAAATTCCTTTTCGGTATACCCCGTAATTTTCTCTACGGCACCGTGGAGGAAGACCGGAAAACGGTCAGTGGTCATTCGAAACGCTATTCCTAAAAAGTTCTGAACGAACCCCCGGTACCGTTCTTCGCTTTCCTTCAGCTGCCTGTCAAGCCTGAACTTATACAGCGCAATTTCGATCGAGGTTTTTAACTCCCGTTCATCAAATGGCTTGAGGATATACCCATACGGCTGTATTATCTTTGCCCTTTCAACGATCTGNNGCGAGAAAGATATCCATAAGGATCAGGTCTGGATTATACATGGCCGCGGCAGTAACTGCAGACTCACCCGTACTCTCAATCGAACAGACGGTATATCCCATCTGCCTCAGACTTTCTCCGAGATCTTCTGCGACAATCTGTTCGTCTTCTACGATAAGAATCGAAGCCGGATTCATCGGTTACCAGTACCTCCAGTTAATCCGTTTAAAGACCGGGTGTCACGTCTTCCTGACCATTTCTTCAATCTTATCCTCCCTACCCTGCTGCATAATAGATTGAGATTGCCCCGGAAATCAGGTGTCAGGATCTCCATACGTTTACCTGATAATGAAATCCCGGAAATAGCCTTATATATATTGATCCTTTTGTCGATCTCTTACATTAATCTGTCTCCCCGGATACTGTGGATAAAATATATGTGATTTTTTAAAAACCATAAAGTCCATTTTTTTAAAAACATATGTTTAATTCCCGGCATTAACGGCAGACCGCTCCCAGCCCGATAATTAGAGAGACGTTTTTTATAGAAGGATTGATGCCGAAATCGCGTTCCGGGATCCTTTTATATGACTACTCCCGGATGATCTACGATTTTGAACAAAATCTGATATCTTTGGAACTATGGTTTAATGTTACAATATTTCTCCTCCCGGCTGTTAGTGTCATAAATTGTAATGTGGTATCAGCATCTTTTTTTTATCTCACCGCGTATGAGGTATGAAATGTGCCCTCACGCTTACATCCCCTATAAACCTGTCAATCCCAAGACTCGTCTCTCCTGCGTGCTCAGTCAGGAAGAAAGAGAAGCGTTTGCCCGTGCCATGCTGGAAGATGTGATCCATGCGGTAAAAGATGTGAACTGCAGTCCGGTTGTCGTGGGTACTGAATTATTTGACAGTGAGGAAATCCAGATTACGGTCAGCGACTCTGATCTCAACCAGACCCTCAATTCCCTACTGCCCCAGTCCAGTGGAGCGATGTTGATCATTATGGCCGATCTTCCTCTTGCCGATGCCCCGTCAATCAAGCAGGTAATTTCCACAGAAAAGGACATGGCGATTGTACCGGGCAGGGGAGGGGGAACGAATGTTATCTTCATCAAAGAACCACAACGGTTTCATGTCGATTATTATGGCACGAGTTTTCTTAAACACGTAAAAATTGCCAGGGATGCCGGGCTTTCGTACGATGTGATCGATTCGTTCAGGTTGCATACCGATATCGATGAGAAAGAGGATCTGGTTGAACTGCTGGCTCACGGGACGGGTGTAAGCCGTACCTACCTTGAAGGACTTGGTTTTTTCCTTTCTGAGGAGAAAGGGCGCGTCGGCGTAGAGCGCCAGGGAAGGAAAACAGAAACTGAATGAATAACTTGCAAAAACATATTTAAAAAAAGCGACTTCCTGACCCTGGCCCGAATTTCAATAAAAAAAATTACCGAATTTTAAAAAATTTTCAATTCAGGCTCATCTGATCCAGGTCTCTGATAAGAGAAATGGAATATCTCAAAGTCAGAATGCCATTGATATGAATTTCCTGGTGATCGTATGATGAATTTTGTGGTTGCTGATTACCTTTACAATTATCTATCATGAAACGTGAAGGGGAGATGACAAAAATGATGGGTGTAGTTTCTTATGAAACGCTTGGCACCCTTATTGAACGTAACGGGTTTGATTGTGACCAGTTGATACCCTTTTTTATTGGTGAGGCAGCAGACCTGTCGTGACAAGGTGAAAAGTGTGCGGTTGAAACGTTTGTCGGTGTGCTTCTATTCTGGCTGAGGAGATTGAAGCAATACGATCTTTCGACAAAATTACAATGGAAGTCTCCAGGAATTGCACCAGAAGTGAGCCTCGTGCCGGAATATACTCAGGTACCTTGCCTGATGAATACTCCACGGTTCGCGTACAGGACATATGCTGCGGACGGTTCCTGCCCTTGGCACGGGAACCGGGAGAAAGGCTGCCAAAGCAAAGCAGGCTGCACTAAAAGCAGAACTGGAAAAATTGGGCGCAAGTACTAAAGTTATTAGAATGAACCGGCATTTTTCCGGAATATCCCCATGAAAAGGCATTCTTCGGCAGCGATCGCTTCGATGCCTGTTTGATCAATAACAGGCAGACCCAGCCCCCGGATGATTGCTGCCGGCATACATTCATCGGCTTCGCCCATCACCAGCTCAGCAGCAGATGCGATATTGTCTGCAACTGCCCGTTGTGTGACTTCGAGTTTTCTGCCATACAGATCACTTTTTCCCCGGTCGTCAATTACTGCGGCTATCCCGGCACACCCGATTGCCACGCCGCTGCACCCCCGGCGCATGGCGTGAGTCCGGCTGTCGGCAATAATTACCCCGATCTTCACTCCGCATTGTTCATAGATGACATTTTTGATGGTGAGTGCACTGCGATCCGGATCCCGGGGAAGCGGGGTGACGCACCCCAGTGGGGCGTTTGATGCATCCACCCCGGCATTGGGAAGGAGAGTTCCGTTTTTCATGCATAAAATAAATCCTGGGATGCCCCCGACAACGGAATCACATTCCTGCAAGACAACTTCTGCAGTGCGGGGATCCATATGGTACCGTCCGGCAAGTTTCTCTGCCCATGCTGAAGGAGTTATCGTAGAAAGGGGAATGATATTCCCTTCCGCGGTGGCCACGGCTGTTTCGGCAAGCACAAGGATATCTCCGTCATTAAACCCGTTGCAGGCCGCCTGCGCTGATGTAATAACGCATCCCGCAAGGGAGTCACCGCTCCGAATAATTCCGGTCTTGAGTCCGAAGACCGTAAATAAAGCGTTCATTGCTCTTTTACCATGTTTTCGTATACCCGCATTACATCGAGGGTTTGCGCCACGTCATGTGTGCGGATAACGGATGCGCCTTTCTCCAGAAGCATGAGGGTAACGGCAAGGGTTCCTGGAAGACGATCTTCGGGCCAGCGGTCAAGAAGATCGCCGATAAACGTCTTGCGGGACACGGCAGCAAGGAGCGGGCGATCAAATTTTGCAAAATCCGAGAAATGGCGGCACAGGGTCCAGTCATCGTCCACCGTCCTGAATGGGGTCCAGATCCCGATACCGGGATCAAGGACATAGTTCTTGATAGCATATGTTTTACACCTGTCTACAACTGTGGAAAGCGCTGCGGCGGTGGCATCCAGTCCGACGGCATCTCCCGGCTGATTATTGGATGCCATCAGGAACGCGGGAAGTCCCGATTCTGCAAGCCGCTGGGCGTATAACGTAGATGAAAGCCCGGATATGTCGTTTACTGCATGAATCTCGTGTTTCAGGCAGACCTCGAGCACCCAGGGATTCAGTGTATCCACTGATACCGTAATCCCGCTCCCGTCAAGCTCTTTAAGTGCCTCATCCATCCGCGATGCCTCTGTGGACCCGCTGATTGCCTGGGTATTGGGTGCAGTACTTCGTGCACCGATATCAATCATGTCAGCACCCTGTTCTGTCATAAGAACGGCTGTTTTATGAATGCAGTCGATCGGGATATATGAACTGGCATAGAAGGACTCGGGGCTGCAGTTGATCACCCCCATCAGGCGTACCGGTGTCTCCCCGATGGCGATCTTATTTACCACGCATTGTTGCATAGCTGCACACCTGCTGCACGATACGTGTTTCCCATCAGGGTCGCAATTGTCATCGGACCTACGCCGCCCGGTACAGGAGTGATTGCCGAAGCGATGTCTTTTACTGCTGAAAAGTCCACATCTCCAACCAGCCTGCCGTTTAATGTGTTAATTCCTACATCCACGACAACCGCACCGTGCCTGACAAGTTCTCCGGTGATGAAATGTGCTTTTCCGATTGCAGAGACAAGAATATCTGCCCGGCTGAGTTCTTCTGCAAGATTCTTTGTCCTGCTGTGACAGAGCGTGACCGTTGCATCGGCATTTACCAGCAGTGCCGACATAGGACGACCGACATCAATACTTCTCCCGATTACGACTGCCCGGGCACCGGAAAGTTCGATATGGTATTCTGCAAGGAGTGTCATAATCCCCTTTGGTGTACAGGGAGCAAACCGGGGTTTTCCTGAAAAAAGGAGGCCGAGATTGAACGGGTGGAACCCGTCCACATCTTTTTCGGGATTCACTCCAGCAATTACCCGCCCGGTATCCACTTGTGCCGGAAGCGGAAGCTGGATAAGGATTCCATTAATATCCGGGTCCTGATTCAGCCGGGTCACCGTCTGGATGACCTGCCCGGTTGTCGCATCTCCTTTAAGCTCCACACCGACCGATCCGATCCCCACCTGCTCGCAGGCCCGATGCTTCATCCTTATATACATCTGAGATGCTTCATCACTGCCGACAATCACCGTCGCCAGGCGAGGGTAGAGGCCCGATTCATCAATCTCTTCTTTGAGGATCTCGATCAATTTGTCAGCAGTTTTTTTTCCGTCGAGAATTACAGCCATGGGTATGTCCGGTATTTTCATTCAGGATACAGGGCGAAACTACTGGCCATCCTGGTGACTTTTGCTTGTACATCTTTTATCATTGCTTCGTTCTTGACGTCCTTAACAACTGATGAAATCCAGTTACCAATCTGACGCATTTCTGACTCTTTCATTCCGCGGGATGTGATCGCAGGCGTCCCAACCCTCAACCCGCTGGTAACAAATGGGCTCTTGGTTTCGTTCGGGATCGTATTTTTATTCACGGTGATACCCGCACTGCAAAGTGCATTCTCAGCTTCCAGACCGGTAATTCCCTGGGCAGTCAGGTCAATAAGGATCAGGTGGTTGTCAGTGCCGCCGGAAACAAGGCGAAGACCATTATTTATGAGAGTTTCTGCGAGCATTTTTGCATTCTTAACGATTTGTTTGTTATATTCTGTGAAGGATGGACTGAGCGCCTCTTTGAAACAGACTGCTTTAGCCGTTATGGTATGCATGAGCGGCCCTCCCTGCATGCCAGGAAAGATCGCTTTATCGATTGCAGCCGCGTATTCACTGTTGCACATGATTGCGCCACCCCTTGGACCCCTGAGCGTCTTATGAGTTGTGGTTGTCGTAAAATTAACCACATTGACCGAGTTCTGGTGGACACCGGTTGCACAAAGTCCCGCGATATGGGCAATATCAGCCATACAATAAGCATCCACCCCATCCGCAATTTCCTGGAAGGCTTTAAAATCAATCGTTCTCGGGTATGCTGAAGCTCCACAGACAAGCATCTTCGGTCTTTCTTTTTTTGCCTGTTCTTCCACTACTCCGTAGTCGATCATTTCGGTCTTCGGGTCGACCCCGTACTGAACAACCCTGTAAAATTTCCCGGTAAAGCTGACCGGTGAACCATGGGAGAGGTGTCCCCCCTGGGTGAGTTTCATGCTCATCAGCGTGTCGCCAAGGTTCATGAACGCAAAATAGACCGCCATATTCGCCTGGGTACCAGAGTGAGGCTGGACATTAGCATGTTCAGCACCGAAGAGCTTCTTTAACCGGTCACGGGCCAGGTTCTCTGCCATATCATGGAACTCGCAGCCCCCGTAGTATCTTTTCCCGGGGTACCCCTCAGCGTATTTGTTGGTCATTACCGATCCCATTGCCTCGAGCACGGCCCGGGAAACAAGATTTTCTGATGCGATCAGCTCAAGCCCGTTAAACTGCCGGAGCCGTTCCTTTTCGATGATATCTGCTATTTCTGGATCAGTTTTAGACAGATAGGACATATGGAGAAGCGTTCGCTGCAATCAGTAATACCTTTTCCCGCTACAAAGAAAACAGATATGGACCGGCAGGTTTCTGCCCCGGCGTTTTTTCCCAGAAGACAGAGAAGAGCGCGTGATTATTGGCCGATACAGTCAGGATGTCCATAAAGATGAATTGGATGAAATAAAGCACAAACCTTTTTTCCTTATCTGGCGATCACTACTATTATTTATACGGAGAGCGCCGCACCATTACAGAAACCTGTGCGGTGAGACGCGTCCTGGTGAAGAAGATCAGGTATCTTGAGCACGAATTAAAAAGAGGAGAAACTGATATCAATGCTGGAAATTTCAGGAACCGGAGCTGCAACTGAAGAGCGTATTGTAGCAGTTGAAAAAAAGGTGAGGGATCTTGAGGCCCTTGTAAAGGGACTGACACAGGAACTTCTGGATCTCAAATCATTGGCAATGAAACTTACCAAACAGACCGAAGAACGCAGCAGGCAGGAGTTGAGGAGACCCGTTGTACAGGCTGGACAGCAATCTCCTGAAACAGCGGTTGGTTCGCAGGGATCCACCGTCGTGATGCGCAAGGGGACGAGAACGCCCGATGCCCCGGCAGCACCTCAGGAGCCGGCCATGGATATGATCATGCAGTCAGACGGGACCATGAAAATGGAACCACGCCGAGGCGATAAAAATTATATTGTTGCCTCCGCAGGATACGGACGCAACAAGAAGGGAACGTCTGTAAAGTCCAAACAGGGCGATCTCATAGTTGCAACAGAGGAAGAAAAGAAGGATCCTGCGAAGAGGTAAGGAGCCGGATCTTTTGCATATCACAGAACTGGAGATAGACAATTTCAAGTCTTTTTCTAAAAAGACAAAAATCCCCTTTCTAGAGGGGTTTACTGTTATTTCGGGGCCTAACGGTTCAGGGAAAAGCAACATCATTGATTCGATTCTTTTTGTGCTTGCCCTCTCGAGTTCGCGTAATCTCCGGGCCGAGAAGCTGACCGACCTAATCAATCTCAATTCCGGCAGGAATACCGCTGAGGTCACGCTTGAATTTTCTGATGGTACAAAAATAAAACGAAGAATCAAACGTACCGGGAACGGATATTACAGCTATATTTACCTCAATGAACGGCTCTGTAAGCAAAGCGACATCGTAGATCATCTCGCAAAACACGGAATTAAGCCCCATGGCTATAACGTCGTTATGCAGGGTGACGTGACCCGGATCATGGAGATGAGTGATTTCGAGCGGCGAAAGATTATTGATGAGATTGCGGGCGTTTCGGAGTTTGATTCTAAAAAACAGCAGTCTCTTTCAGAGCTTGATATCGTCAGGGAACGGATAGAACGCGAAGAACTTCTCCTGCTTGAGCTTAACAAGAGAGTTAACGAGCTGAAACGCGAGAGAGAGCATGCCCTCGAATACCAGAAATGGCAAAAAGATCTCCTGTTTTTCCAGAACTGCCGGGCCGCTGCGCAGCTCCACGAAAAGGAAAAAGAGCTGAGTTCACTCATGCAATCGGCAGAGGAGCACCGGATCGCGCTTAACCGTTTCGATACCGACCGGAGTCTAGAAGAGAATGAACTTTCCTATCTCAAGGCAGATTTACAGGATATAGATGACCTGATTAACAAGAAGAGCGGGTCCGATTATCTCAAGCTTATCGCGGAACTCGAAGAGGCAAAAAGCGGAATTAAACTTGCAGAGCAGACGATAGTGCGACTGCGTAAGGAAAAAGAGACGAATCTCGAGGCAATCAACCGCATTTATATGGACTCCAAACGGGCTGAGGCAAGGGTGGTGGAATGCACTGACCAGATCCGGAGCCTTTCTATCGATCGTACTAATATTGCCATGGATATTGCTTCTGCCCGGGCACAACAGGAAAAACTGGAAACTGAGATTAAACAGCACGGTGAGGATACTGAAGGTGCCCGGGAACGACTCTTCTCCGGGTTGAAGGACTTAGAGGAAAAGAAGGCACAACGATCTGAAATTCTTCACCGGCAGGATATGCTGATTGAGAAAAGCCGGATGCGCACTTCCGAACTTGAACGCCTAACCCAGCTTCTCAGACAACTGGATGAAGAGTATGCAGTAAAGCACGCACAGTTGTCAGAAAGCGAAATTAGTATCACTGACCTCATTTCGCGGAAAAAAGATCTCGACCGGACGCTTTCAGAACGGGAGGGAATGATGTTTGCACAACGTTCAACTCTTGAACGCCTGCAAAAGGAGATCCGTGAATATGAACAGGACGTGTACCGTCTTGAGGCGGCACAGCAGGCCCGGGGTGAATCCGGCGGCAAAGCTATTGAAGCAGTCATGGCCATGGAACATGTTCGCGGAACGATCGCCGATCTCGGCAAGGCCCCTGCCGAATACGCAACTGCTCTCAATATTGCTGCAGGGAACAAGCTCCAGTTTGTTGTCTGCGATGATGATCAGGTGGCAGCAGATGCAATCCGGTACTTAAAGGAAGAGCGTCTGGGCAGAGTGACTTTCCTACCGCTGAATAAGCTGAAACCCCCTACACTCCCCCCCCTTAAAGAGGCGGGAGTTATTGATTATGCTGTTAATCTGGTCGAGTACGACCCGAAGTATGACCGGGCGTTTGCCGTTGCACTGGGTGCAACTGTTGTTGTTGATACACTTGAACGGGCACGAAAACTGATTGGGAAGTACCGGATGGTCACGCTTGAGGGAGAGCTCCTTGATCGTAGCGGGGCGATGACCGGCGGTGCGACCAGGAAACAAGGCGGACGTGGTTTCGGAGCAGCTGTTGACGACGAGATATTCCGCATACGTGCACATCTCGGAGAACTTCAGGGAGAAGCAACGACGCTTGAAGCAGGTATCAAAAAGATCACAGAAGAAGTGGATACGCAACGCGTCGCCCGAAATGAGATTGACCAGAACATTGCCCGCCTGGGGATGTTTAATGAGGAATTCTCCCGAAGGTTTGAATCGATTACTGTCGAGAAGCAGACCATTGAACTTGCTGTTGCACGACAGCAGGAAGAGACAAAGAACGGGGGTTTTGAACTTTCCTCTCTTGAAGCTGAACTGGACAAAACCTCGGAAACCATTAACGAGGTTAATGCCGGAATTGAAGAGATCAAGAAACGTCTTGATGATACCAATATTCCAGTTCTTACTGACCAGATAGAAAAGAAGAGAAAAGAAATTGAAGAGGCTGAACGCCGCCTCAGGAATAAGGATGGGGATATTACCGATGCCCAACGGGAGCGGCAGCATTTCAATACCCGCCTCGGGGAAATGGGCGAAGAAAGGGCCCGCCAGGATGAACGTAATAAACAAATCGATGCCGAAACAGCAGGATCAAATGAACAGATTGTGGCTCACAAGTCCCAGATTGCCACACTCGAAGACCGGCAGAAAGAATTTTCCGGTGAGCTAGATGAACTTCGTGGCAAACGGGCAGAAGCCTCCCGGCACATCCAAGATTCAGAATTGAAGATCATGAAATTCGATGCCGAAAAAGAGAGGATTACTATCCTGGTGAATGCAGTTGAGGGACGCACCCGGACTCTCGGCACTGAAGTTGAGATGCTCAGGCAGCAGGTGGGAGAGCTTGATACGAAGTTGTCCCTCACCGAGATCGAGGGAAAGATCGCAGAAGCCGATGGTGCCCTGCGAAAGATCGGTGCCGTGAACATGCTTGCGATCGAGGAGTACGAGAAAGTCCAGCGCCAGGTTGGGGAACGAACGGNNTGCTATTGACACCAATTTCCGGGAGATATTTGCCCGGCTCACCAGCGGGAGCGGGCATCTAATTCTTGAGAACGAGGAAGATCCATTTGCCGGTGGCATGACATTTGCGGTTCAGCCTCGTGACAAGAAAGTGCACCTTCTTTCTTCATTATCCGGTGGCGAAAAATCACTTACCACTCTCGCTTTTATTTTCTCGATCCAGAGATATATCCCTGCCCCGTTCTACGCTTTTGACGAAGTGGACATGTCCCTTGATGGGTCTAATGTCGAACGAATCTCTTCCATGGTCACCGAGCTCTCCCCACAATCACAATTTGTCATCGTTTCGTTACGTAAACCTATGATTGACGCAGCCCAGCGGATCATGGGTGTCACGCTTCGTCCGGATAAGAGCACGCTGGTTACCGGAGTTAAGGCAAATGGCTGATCAAGCCGGGGGGGAACAGGACATTACTCCCTCGATCGTATCTCAGAAAGAGGATATTATAAACGGATCTGGAGACCTTATCCAGAAAAATCCGGATTCGACAGCTGGAAGTTCTCACGTCCCAAGGGAGACTGAACTTTCTGATACCGCTCATCAAGGTGCCATCGAAGATCCAGTTGAAATCCTTGTCAGGCTTGCTGAGCGGGGTGAAATCGACCCTTGGAACATTAATATCATCGAAGTAACCGACAGGTTCCTTTCTGAACTGGAACGGTGCCGGCAATTAAATCTCCAGGTCTCCGGCCGTACACTCTTTTACGCCGCAACCCTTCTCCGCATGAAGTCAGAACATCTCGATCTCCTGTCAGGGCCTGAAGGATTTGAGAACGATGAAGATGACGGGTTGTCCACAGAAGACTATGACGCAGTCCTGGATTCCGAGTCTGAATATCACGGAAGGCTTGGGCCAATCGAACTACTGGAAAATGAGATACAACGCCGGCTTGACCGGAAGAACCTGCGGAAAAGTCCGGTCACCCTCTTTGAGCTTATCATCGAGCTGAAAAACATTGAAAAAGAGGAACGCAGGCGTCGCCGCCTTACTGACGCAGGTGCTGATTCACTTATCTATGCAGAGGATGTTGTGGGTATTGCACATGATGAAGGTTACCAGGAATCGTCCCTCATGAGGCTCGCTGAATACCTCGAAGGGCTGGAGATTGACGAAGAGATGACTCTTTCTGAGCTATGCGGGAAGATGGAGTGGGGTATTCCGGAAGTATACATCCCTCTTCTTTTTTTGATGCTTGAGGGGAGGTGCACCCTTCGGCAGGAAGAGTTTTTTGGGGATATCTGGGTGCAGATTTGTCGGGTGCAAGAGGAAATATCGCCAGAAGTTCTCTCTGAATAACAATAGCGCGGCTATCCCCGATTCTTTGGTTTGACCTTCTTTAGTGCCATCGGTCCAAAGGTCAACCTTCCTGCGCGATCGCAGCACAATTTTATTTTTTCAAATCCAGCAACAAAGGTTATCGTCATGACGGGTCAGGATGCAATAACGCGCTTTTCAAATGAACATGCTATGATGAAAAATTTCTCTAACTTGAGAAACTGATGTATGTAAGTCCCCATATGAATATGAAAAAAGTTAAAAAATCAGTTGAAATTTTGATATCGAACCATTCAGGGATTATTTTTTTCGGATATATTTTTCATCCTATAGATCAATGTAAAAAATAAACTGATCTAACGGGCATAATGTTTAAATGCCAGAGTATCCAATTATGTGATCCACAAGATCTCATGAAGAACAGACGATAACAGCCTGTGGGGCTGGTCTGGTCCGAAATAAAAAATGCAAACTGATGTGCAGGTAACAAGGTATAAATAATCCTGTAACCTACACTATAGGCCTGTGTTTAATAATAAAACACGACGATAATAATCATTTACAATTACTTTTGATGGAGATCCAACGAGATCCGGCTTGACCGGAGTTGGTTCTGACGTTGATACTGGCAATGCGGAAATTTGTTTAGTAACCGCTAATTCCTTGAAACAGTTCAGATAGTGTGCGTACATTGTACAAATTAGAATTCTGGTTGATCCTGCCAGAGGCCACTGCTATCGGAGTTCGATTAAGCCATGCGAGTCGAGAGGTGCAAGACCTCGGCATACTGCTCAGTAACACGTGGACAATCTAACCTATGGAGGGGGATAACCCCGGGAAACTGGGGATAATACCCCATAGATTATAGAGGCTGGAATGCCCTGTAGTCGAAAGGTCCGCCGCCATAGGATGGGTCTGCGGCCGATTAGGTTGTTGTTGGGGTAACGGCCCAACAAGCCTGTAATCGGTACGGGTTGTGGGAGCAAGAGCCCGGAGATGGATTCTGAGACACGAATCCAGGCCCTACGGGGCGCAGCAGGCGCGAAAACTNNGTGAAGAAAGGGCCGGGCAAGACCGGTGCCAGCCGCCGCGGTAATACCGGCGGCTCGAGTGGTGGCCACTATTACTGGGCTTAAAGCGTTCGTAGCTGGTTTGTTAAGTCTCTGGGGAAATCTTCCGGCTTAACCGGAAGGCGTCTCAGGGATACTGGCAGACTAGGGACCGGGAGAGGTGAGAGGTACTCCAGGGGTAGGAGTGAAATCCTGTAATCCTTGGGGGACCACCTGTGGCGAAGGCGTCTCACCAGAACGGCTCCGACAGTGAGGGACGAAAGCTGGGGGAGCAAACCGGATTAGATACCCGGGTAGTCCCAGC
>PMDE01000075.1 GCA_003154335.1 Methanoregula sp.
ATCAGAGAGCTGGCGTTTACTCCTGATGAGATCCTCCACATTCTGGCGAAGTTCTTCCTGCGCTGAGGAGACTGTCTTATATGCCGCATTGAGATCGTCATGCCGGTGTTTCAGTTCATCTTCGGCCTGCTTGCGCCCGGTAATATCGGTTGATATCCCGATGACATACCTGATTTTTTTTTGATCATCAAACTCCGGCGCAAGCTTGAGATTGAACGTCTTTGTTCCTGTCGATGATGGGAAATCAAATTCGAGATCTTGTTTCTCACCTGTCCGGAATACCCCGGAAATTGCATTCCCCCACAGGGAGCACAGATGTTCAGGCATACCCATCTCCTTATTGGTCATGCCAATGAACCGTGCTGATGGGAGACCGGTAACACTTTCTGCATTCGGGCTCAGATAGACTACACGCAGATTCCGGTCATACCTCGTCAGTATTGAGGGCTGGTTCTCTGCGAGTGACCTGAACTTCTCCTCACTCTGCAGGAGTTCTGCCTCCGTCCGCTTCTGTTCTGTGATGTCGTGGCTTACGCCTATTATCGCGATGAGCTTCCCGTTTTCATCGAAGAGCGGTGCATCATTCGCCCGGATTACGAAATGATGACCGTCCCGGTGACTTACCTTGTACTGCCCGACCCATGTTTCACGCTTCGCGAGTTTTGTCGCGATCTCCCGGGCGTCTTTCTTTGATATCTCAGGGGCAGTAACTTCGGCAAGATCGCGTCCGATTACCTCCTCCGCTGTCCAGCCATAGGTTTTGGTTGCTGCATTGTTCCAGTAGATGATCTTCTGGTTGGTGTCTGAGGCGATCACAGCTTCGCCTGCCGCATCAAGCATCCCTGCCTGCAACCGGATCCGTTCTTCATCTTTTCTACGGTCAGAAATGACAACACTAATCATGGTGTCATCACCGGTTGAGAGCGGGTTCATGGAGATGGAGACGGGAAGGGAGGAGGATCCCCGCTGGATACGGACCCGGATCGTGCTTGCTGTTTTCAAGATCCCCCGCAGCGCCTTTTCTGTCTCATCTCGATGCTCCGGGCAGATGTAATCGAGGAGTGAAGTGCCAGACACACTTTGGCGAGGAAGCAGCACCATATCGGCAAACCGTGTGTTGGTGTAAAGGATCGATCCGTTCCGGGACAAGGTGAGCGCTCCTTCCCGGATATTCTCTACGAGAGAGCGGTACGCTTGATCAGCCCCTTCGCGCGTATATATCTGTTTTAACTCTCCTTGTGAGACAACGATGGCATCCACCTCACCGGAAAGGATTGCGTCCAGCGTCTCTTTGAGTTCCCGTACTTTCTCGCGTAGCTCCCCTATCTCTTTTTTTTGGTTTTCTGTCTCCCCCATCATCCTTCTCTCCTTCCCGTTCCTGACGAGATCTTTATTCCTGTGCGACCCGGAAGACGAGGCCCCCGGGAATTCTTCAATTTTGAACATCTTCCCGCCAACCGTCGGTGGGACAAGGCCAGGTGCCAGATAAAGGCCGGTGCCGGGAATTCGGTATCGTCGGGGTTCTTCGTCCGGTCATGGTAGAAATCGACGCCATCAAACTTATACTTCCATACCTTCCTTTCAGGTTCTTCTTTAAGATCTTTTTCATGCTCCCGACAGCGGTCTGTTACAGGTGTTTATTCTCCGNNGTCACCTCTGTTTCTGCTTTCTTCCTGTTGAAGTTTTTTCACCTTACATCACCTTTTAGCAAGTCCAGTCCTTTAAGGACTTTTTCAGTGTTGGATAAGTTTCCGATGATCTTCCTGACCGGAGCCGGCAGCTTCCGGATTACTGTGGGGACCGCAACAATCTGGTGGTCTTCTGCGAGCTGCGGATTTTCCAGCAGGTCAATAACCTCGATAGTGTACTTGCACGTAAGGTGCATTTCGCAGATCTTCCTGAGATTTTTGAAGGCGGTCCGTGAGTTCCGGGTCTGCCCTGCAACATACAGCAGGAGGATCCATGCTTCTTCAGCTGCCTCAGCGCTCTTCTTTTCATTTTCAATCAGGTTGCGGGTCTTTTGTACGGTCAGCAAATTTCACCTCTGTATCGGGGTCCGGGATATCTCTTACTTTTCTGCCAGGTTGCATTCTTATTGTAGGTTCTTAAGCGGTTTTCTCAGGTAGATCTCCTGCCCCATGAGAGTTCGGCTCCTCTTCCCCTCGTGCATACCGCTTTTTGAGGATTATTATCCCGTTCTTTATCAGACCCATGCCCTCAAACTCATGGATATTCTGTTTGGTCTCCTCTTTCCTGGGGAACTTGTAGTCGATCTTCTCATCCAGCGCGATGAAGACTCCAGGCCGCCTTCACCGAAATTCCCCCGGCCATTAACGTCATGCACAAAGAATGTCTGCACCACCCCCGTCTTGCGTGGATGAGTGGGAGCAGTTTTTCAGGGATTTCTGAAGGGTTGAGTTTTCGGGGCTTGGATCCCGGAGAGAAGTTCGTGGAATCCTTCTCGGGACTTGGATTTTTTGATTCCCGAGTCTCGTGACCTGGCATCTCCTATCAGTGTAGTGGGAGTTCCCATACAGTATTTATTTATTGTTGAGTATGGTCAGGTTATCTAAAATATTTTTCTGGTAAATTTATTCATGGACTTATAAAAAACTCTGAAGACTTACATCGAGATCATAGTTTTGGCCAGATTTATCCAGGCCAGTAATTTCATTTCTCATGGTGTCCCGTTTTCTTCGTATCGATATCGGTGTAAAAAGCATCGATTGGTCCAATTTTTTATTATGTGACCGTTCATACAAAAAATTAAAAAAACGATTGAATGTCTGAACCGTTTTTCCTTTTTCCCGAAGGCCCGTTGGATTCATGGGTCTGGGATCAAGCGGATCAGAAAAGGAAGTATTTTGAAAACCCGATGAAAAATGAGACTCCGATCATTCTTCGTCGGGTTTATGGCATTCCAATGTTCCGGAATGATTTCTCTGGCACCCTGATCTCGAAACGTGCCCCCTTCATTTGTTCCCCGGTCTCCAGAATAGTAATGCCGGTGATATTCAGGATCTCCCGGGTGAGGAAGAGCCCGAGACCGGTATTTTTTCCAAATCCGCGTTCGAAGATCTTCTCCTTTTCCTCATCTGGGATGCCGTTGCCATCATCATCGCATATGATCACCTTTTTGCTGTCATCTTCAACGACAGAGAAGCGGATCTTCGTAATCTTCCCGCCATAGCGCGCCGCATTATCCATCAGGTTGTAGAACACCTTGACAATCAGCTGGTCGGCATAGAGTTCTGTACCCCCAGGAAGATTATTTTCCAGAACGATATTACCGAGGGGAGCATCCTTTGCAGCGGTAGTTACCAGTGCCCGGATATCCTGCCAGAATGGTGCCATTGCACCGATGCTCTCGTATGTTTTGGTGAACAGGATCATACTGGAAATCCGCTGTGCGGCGACATTGATCTTTTTGAAATATTCAGCAGATGAGGTATCAGGAAGTGTCATTTCAAGGATCTCGAGGTATCCCATCAGCACCGTCAGCTGGTTATTGATGTCATGGCGGGTGATGCTGGACAGGAGATTGAGTTTCCTGATGGCAGAGTCGAGAGAATTGGAAAAACGCATGATCTCCTGCTCGTGGAACTCCATTTCCTTTTCGAGTATTTTTTGCTCGGTGACATCCACCATCGTTGTCAGCAGGGAAGGGACCCCGCCGATCATGATCTTCTCAACCGAGAAAAGGCCGAACTGGAGGGAGCCGTCCTTTGTATTGACCGGGACCTCCAGGTTNNACAGGTTTTCCGATGACCTCCTCCCGGGAGAACCCGAGCGACTCTAAAAACCGCTCATTTACATCGATAAATCTCCCATCGTGTTGCGTCGAGATTGCCATCAGGGCACCGCTGGAATGGAATGCCGCGGAAAATTTTTCTTCAGAGATTTTGAGCTCTGAAAGGTCCTTGCTGATACAGAATAGTACGGGTCTTCTGCTCCATTCGCCCTTTATGACCCGGGTCTCCACCGGGACAAGGTGGCCATCCCGGGTCACCAGCGGCAGAGGGCAGGAATCCATGGTGCCTGCCAGCACATCCTGCATAATACGCTCCGCTTCATCTCTCTTTTCGGGTTGATGCACCATCATTTCCGCCTGGCCGAGGAGCTCCTCTTTTGTGTAACCCAGCCGTCGGGTAACCGTTTCATTGCAGTGAAGGATGCAGCCCCGATCATCAAGCACAAAGAGGAACTCATCAATAGTGTCGAAAAATGTCTCAAAATTCTGCCGGGTTTGTTTAACTTCATCCTCCGCCAGTTTGCGTTCGGTGATATCTTCCAGTGTTTCGACGGCTCCGATTATCGTACCGTTATTATCCCGGATCGGAGCAGCGGTGGAATGCAGCCAGACTCCTTGTGTTCCCATTTTTGGAAAGAAATCAGTAACCTCAAAAGCTCCTTCTACATAGAGAGATTTTTTAACCTTATCCTTGTAAAATGCCGGAAGGTTTTTTGTCGCACCATCTATCATAATATCGGCGAGTACAGGTCTTTTCTCTTCATAGAACGCCTTCCATTGCTGGGTGGTCCCAAGGATCTCTGCTTCCTTTATACCACTGTATTCTTCGATCGCTATATTCCAGGACACAACCTGGTGATTTTTATTAAGAGCGAACTGCATTACCGGTGAACCATGGAGAGTGGATCTAAGATATGATTCACTCGCCCTCAACGCTTCTTCTGTTCGTTTGCGTTCGGTGATATCGCGAATATTGCCAATAACACCGATAATTTCGCCCCGGCCATTAAGATGAGGCCTGAAAATACTCGATACCCAACCTGACTTTTTAGTCTGGGGGATGCGATAAGGTATATCCGGTGATCTGACGGTTTCACCGGATAAAGCCCGTTTCAAAAGGATGTCCACGTTATGCTTCCGGAGGTGAGGGAATAGTTCTAAGGCATTCTTTCCCCGGGCCTCTGAAGCAGAAACCCCCGTAATGGACTCCATGAACGGGTTCCAGACAAGGTAATTGAACTCCCGGTCATAGACTATGATGCCTTCTTTTGCGTTGTTGATAATTTCCCGGGTAAATTGTTCGCTCTCTTTTTGGGCTGCTTCGGCTTCTCTCCGGCTCAGGAAACCGGCAACCTGCCTGATAAAGAAGGTGATCAGATCGTGGTTTTCAAGTTCCTTCCCCGGTGGGAGGATGAACGTGGCAGTTCCGTTGAGTCTTCCCTTCCAGCTGATGCCAGCGCTGTATACCTTTCCAAAGAACGGCATTTCCTCAATTTGTTTACAGGCCTCGTCCGGGAGCCCCCCGAACGTGAGATCGGTTATCCCGCCTGGTATCTCATTACATTCACCGTTGAGCATGTCAGGCAGTATATGATCAGGCACAGAAAATGTAAGCCCGTTTAAACGACAGCAAAGAAGCGCTTCGATATCAGGTAATCGTGTCCCGAGCCCTTCGACTGCGTGCACCGTGATAGTCTTTGTACTTTCGTCAAACGTGTTCACAAGAATGATCGTATCTTCCGGGGCAAGGTGTATGAGGGTACCGCCAATGAAGGCATACAGGTCTCCCCCGGGAGGAAAATTATTCAGCTCTTCGATTGTCCGGGAAAGTAATTCAAACCACTTCCTGTAATCCTGCAGTTTTCGGCCCATCTTTTTTCCCGTCATTTTACCAGCTGGATGCGATTTAAACAAGATGGGTGAGAGCTGATATTTAACCATGCGATTTAGAGCTGAACGCGTCCTTCACTATACAGTACAATATACTCCCATAAGGTCGTCGGGATAAAATCTCTTAACTCCTGCCCTATCTGTACGTTTATTTTTACCGGGCCCCATTCGGAATGTATGCCCCCATGGATTTCTTTGCCCTGTCAGAGCGGGGTCTGCGCGTGAAAAACGATGATGCCTGCTTGTCCCGAACAGATCGGCTCTTATTTTGTATTCGCAATTGCAGGTGGTCTCCCCGGACACGCGTTCGGTGATATCGCGAGCAGGACCACCATCGAAACCCTCAAAGCCACGGTGAAGGATACTGCAGGATCGGCTATTGACGTCCTCTCGACAGCTATCTGGAATGCCGGTGCTGAGATCCGTGGCCTGTCCCAGACCTCCCGATAATACGCCGGTTTTTGTAACAAAACTTGTTGTGTACATTATTGATGAAAAGATGAAGTGTTCGGTCCTCTATGCCGGGGAAGGCAACTGTGGTGCAGGAAGCCATGAATGCCGGGAGCGAGAGCACTATCACGATGGTTCTCTTACACGCGAGTGAAGACGGGGATGTTCGAGAATGATCATAGGATAATCATGCAGCCCCGCAGAAATCCAGGATAGGTAACCGGCTCCGGCGGACCGCATTCCAGCCTCTCAAGAAAAGTCTCCGGGTCGGGTGAAGTTCATTACATTAGCATAAAATTCTGTGAATCATGAGATCAGGTTGGATCCACTGAGGACCCATCAGCCTCCTTTCAACATATCCGATGTCCGCCATTATTACATTGGCTCCTGCTCAATCGCTGGTGATGGTTGGCATCTCTACTTATTGTCTTTTGGAAACCCACTGACGGACGCTCTTGACCAGCTTACTCCTCTCATCACCGTAAATGAAGTGGTAGATGAGGGCCCCCACTTTGTGCATGATGCTTCATTGTTTGAGTGTTATTCGTCAGATTTTGTTTTTCATGCACCTTACTCATGGAATGAACATTGCTTGTTTCTTTGACCCCATCCGCGAGGCAAGCGTGAAGGTCATGACGGACTATTTTTCCATTGCCGCTGAGATCGGTGCCGGGATTGTGATCCCCCGGGGTATTATGGCTGGGAACAGGAACAGCAGCAGGTTGACCGGCAGTTTAAAAA
>PMDE01000018.1 GCA_003154335.1 Methanoregula sp.
GTTTTCTTTATTTGTGTCAGCCGAGAATCGGTCCGGAGGAGTTTAACGTCCTGGATTTGAACTCCCCCGTTTATTCTAAGAAATGGTGGGTAAGATTCATCACATCCCTGTACGGGATGACGCCGACAATCCGGTTCCTCCCATCGGTTACAGGAAGAGCCCGGAAATCATAGCGGGCGAAACTCTGCGAGGCTTCCTTGAGGGTGCTTTCCGTGTTCAGGCTGATGACATTTTCGACCATGATATCTTTTAAAAGTGCCTGGTCATCAGCCTGCAGTAATTCCTTCAAATCAATAACCCCAAGCAGGGTGTCCTGCGTATCCACGACGTAGATATACATGATCACGTCTTTGTCACGTGCATGACGAGGGTAATCATTCTGTACGTACTCAACTAACGTGTCAGGGGAGAATTTCAGTATCTTCTGCGTGGTATAATTGATGACCTTCTCTTCCTGTTTGCCAATAATCGACTGGATTTTTTTTGCATTATCCTTGTTCATATCTTCAAGAATAACAAGGGCTTCNNACGAGCTGGACCACTTTTTCCACACTCAGGGAGGATATAATATCCCGCTGGACGTGGGGTTCGATCTCTTCTAACGTATCGGATGCCTGTTCGTTATCAAGCGAGGAAAACACCATGACCCGCTGGTCGTGATCAAGTTCTTCGAGGATATCAGCAAGATCGACAGGGTGGATTTCTGCTAAAGTCGCTTTTAAGATCTTAAGTTTGACATTCCCTCTGAAACTGCTGATATGAGAGGGAAGCGGCTGGATATACATCCACGAAATCGCACCACTATCCTCAGGATCCTTCCGAGGGGCGAGGACCCTGGACAGGAACCCGAGCCCGAGACGTCGAAGGCGTGCGGCTTTACTGGTGTCGACTTCAGTGACGTAGAGTTTTGCATTCCTTTCAACGAGCCTGATATCATAGACCACTTCTACTTCTGTATCTTCTGTATCGAGCACTTTCTTGTCAAGAATGTGATCCCTCAGCAGGATTGCATCTTCCGGGGGTGAGCTCTCATATTTTTTCAGGTCGTCGATATCGATGACCAGCTTTTGTGGTTCAAGGGTCATTATGCATTCCCAGGGAACAAGAAGCGGGGGATCTCCAAAAGGGCGGGTAATGACAAAATACCTGACCTGGGGAAGCTTGCCTGTCTCCACAATCATCAGGTCAAAAAGAGACCCGATCTTTTTATCATTCAGGAAGATCTTTGCCCCCAGCATTTCGCTGAGAAGGAATTTCCTATCTGAGTTTTGCGTTTTTGCATTTGGTGGATCAGTGTTCATAACTATCAGTTCACTCACGTCAATAATGTCCAGAATTTATAGACAAGGAGTACCACGAGAAGGATAAGGTAGATCCGTAGGAACAGGAGTGCGATCTTCACACTACGCGACATGCTGATACGGGGTGTTTCATATTTCTTATTGATCTCGGTGATCTTTTCGGTCCATCCGCGGAGCACGCTCCCGATTCGTTCACCAACCAGTGTTTCAAGTGCCGGCATGTGTTCTTCTCCGTTTCTCCACTTATATCAGCCACCCCGGAAAGAGGGTCGTAAGTCCATACAATGTGGACAGGACAATTATTGCAACCACGATGATTGTGCCGGCAACGTTCTGGAGCAGGGTATTCCTGTTCTTCCCCATTATCTCCTCACTGTTCAGGAGCAGGATCAGAAACACCAATGCAGCGGGAAGCAGGGTTACGGCAATTACCTGCACAAAGAGTGTAATCAGGACGAGAGGCGCGTTGGGTATAAGCACAACACCCCCGGCAGTGACCAGAGCAAACAGGTAACAGGCATAGAACCACGGGGCTTCCCGGATCTTCATGTTTAAGGAATGCGCCCAACCAAAGACTTCCCCGAATGCCCATGAACTCGCAAGCGATATGCAGATCGCTCCCAGAAACCCGGCATTGAAGAGACCGATTGCAATGCACGTTCCCAGCCAGGGATTCGTGGTCATGAGTATACTCGCTGCCTGTGCCGCACTTTCGACTTCCATGCCAAAGAGTACGGTACCGGTTACCACGACAAGGAATATTGCGACCAGCACCGTGAACGCGGAACCGATCAGGGTGTCCATCTGACCCCAGGGGATATCTTTTTCCTTCATTCCCTTATCAACAACTGCGCTTTGCTGGAAAAAGATCATCCATGGAGCGATGGTAGTCCCGATATTTGCCATCAAGAAAAAGAATAGGGTACCATTGAAACCGCCAGGGAAATGAGGGATCAGCCCGACACGCAGCACCTCACCCACTGAAGGGTGAACAAGGAAGGCGGCGGGGATGTAGATAATGTTGAGTGCGGCAAAGAGAATCGCAATTTTTTCCCATGTCCAGTATTTACCCTGGAGCACCATCAGCATCATGACGATGGACACTATCACTATCGTTACTAACGGAGGAATATGGAAGATGGCAAGCGCAGCAGTCATGCCAATGAACTCGGTAACAAGAGTCAGCCAGTTCACGAGCGCCAGATCGAGAAAAGAAAACCAACCCCAGAATGATCCAAACGCATCAAATATTGCTTCTGCATGTCCCCGCTTAGTCACTGCACCCAGTCTGACGGTCATTTCCTGCACAATATAGGCAACCGGCAGGAGAAGCAGTAAAAACCAGATCAGGCCATATCCATACTTTGCCCCGGTGACGGTATAGGTTGTTATGCCGCCTGCATCGTTATCGGCAAGCATCACGATAAGACCGGGTCCTGCAAGAAGGAGGTATATTTTGAGCGTCTTGATAAAC
>PMDE01000120.1:0-15352 GCA_003154335.1 Methanoregula sp.
GCACCAGGTATCAGTCCCTCTTTTTCTGTGAATATATGGTTGCGGCTGAGCCATGCGGAAAAGATGCCACCCATCTCGAAAATCAGGATAATTAAAAGGGGATAGACGATCATCCACCCGAGGACAAATGAGGACGGGGTCCCGGAGAAATTCTCCCGGGCAAAGTCCCTCAACAGGAGGGTATTGACCAGCACGACCAGGACCATCGTCTCGCCGCCAATGGCTCCACCAATCAGGCCCGACCGGATTAACAGGTTCATGGTAACAGTCCAGGTTTCTCTCCCGAACCGGAGTGACAGAATGCACCACTGGTGCAGTGTGATCCAGCCCCGTCCCGAAAGTACATCGCATCTTCAGCTACTCTATTCTTTTACAATGATTTATAGATTTTCACAATAAAATATAGAGAAAAGGACACTATCATTCGCGGGCGAGGGTAACGACCGCAAGAGCAACAAGAATGAAGGCTATCAGAAAGAGGGCATAGGAGATCTGCGCTAGATCGGGAGCGGTGAGCAGGAGTACGCAGCCGATGATTGCCAGCAGGAAGCCGACAAAAATCTGGATGAGGGGCCCATCAAGGTTGATCATATTCGATGAAACATATCCCATTGCTTGCACCCATGAAAAGTCAGTTTTGAATTCTGTTTCTTCGTGATCTGATTCTTCTGCCCGCTATTTACATGTATATGGCGCCTGCCATCCACTTCACTCTGAAGCACGTTCAACCACAATAGCGGTGAGGACCGTTAACCACTCCCGGAATTTGCGAAATTCCTTTTACTTTTCAAAAAGGAATGTGTGCATCTTTATCCATGGACTTCTCCTGCTAAGAATAACGAATGATAAAAACACGTTCCGACCGTTTTAGGGCAGCCTATACTACAATAACCCGGTTGTGCAGTGAACCGCCCGTTCAATAGGTTTTTTTCTCACCCGGTGCAAACACTAACTGTTCTCTCTATAGAAAATATTCCGGATTTGTTCTATGCAGTACCGTTTTGCCGACAGACTCTCGCACGCCCCGAAATCATTTCTTGGCGAGCTCTTCAGGGTCTCTGCAGATCCAGGCATCATTTCGTTTGCGGGCGGGCTCCCTTCATCAGCCCTCATCGACACCGTAGGGATAAAAAAAGCAACATGCCAGGTCGTGGAAGAAGACCCGGCAACAGCACTCCAATACACGACAACAGACGGTTACCTTCCCCTGCGCGAATACATCGCCAACCGGTACCGCTCCCGGCTTGGCATCCCCGCTACTGCTGAAGAGATCCAGATCGTAAACGGGTCTCAGCAGTGCCTCGACCTCTTTGCAAAAATTTTTCTTAACAAGGGAGACCACGTTGGAATTGAACGTCCTGGTTATCTTGGCGCAATAGAAGCCTTCTCGCTATACGAACCGGTTATTGATACGGTGCCACTCGAAGACGGGGGGCCCAATCTCCCTGCATTTGAGCATCTCATCCGGGAAAAAGAAGTAAAATTTTTCTATGGCATACCCAACTCCCAGAACCCTTCCGGAAGGACGTATTCACAGGATAAGCGCCGGGAAATTGCCGGAATCCTGGAGGAGAGCGATGCGGTGTTCTACGAGGACGATGCATTTGGAGAACTCTTCTTTGACCGCATGCCCCGCAGGCCGGTGAAGTGGTATTTGCCTGACCAGGCAGTGATCTCCGGTTCATTTTCAAAGATTATTGCGCCAGGGATGCGTATCGGGTGGATATTTGCACCAGCCGGGATCCTCACCCGGTTCAATATCGTTAAACAGGCAGCAGACCTGCATTCCAACTTCTTCTGCCAGAAGATCCTTCACCGGTACCTGACCACCAACAATCTCGATGACCACATCAGGAATATTGTCACCGTTTACGAGAGGAAATGCCGGTTGATGTGCGATCTGCTTGAGGACCTGTTACCCGAGGTATCGCATACTACACCGGAAGGCGGCATGTTCCTGATGGCAACACTCCCTCATGGACTGTTGTCCAGAACAGTTTTTGATGAGGGGATAAAACAGGGTGTCGCCATTTTGCCAGGTCTTCCATTCTATGTTGATGGCGGGGGAACGGATACCATTCGAATGAACTTTTCGACCTCGTCCGAAGAACAAATTAAGGAAGGTATGGTCCGGCTTGCACGGGTAATTACTGATCTTCAAAAGACCTGAACTCCTGTATGACCCCCTGTTGGGTCAGACGACTGCGGTTCGGGAAGCCGTCAGATTTTCCACTACTCTTTTCCATCCGATTTTGCAGCATTATCACGGAAAAACCGGTTTTTGTTCAGGGCCTGCAGTTTACAAAACCGGCCGAAGATAAAATAAGAGCAGGATCCGGGATTACAGGATTTAGAGGAGGACATGTTTCCCTGCAATCTTTTATTTTGTTTCCCTGCCAACCTGAATGAACGATGTCACCATTGCGAACTTACATCCTGACTGGTCTGCTTATGGCAGACATTTTATTCTGTGGGGATGCACACAGTCCGCTCCAGCGACAGATCTGGCCACAACAACGGCCGGGACAGTATCCATGACACCATCTGCCGAATCCCAGAAACTGGTAAAGCTCGAGACAAACATGGGCAATATCACCATTGCACTCGACCCTGCCATGCCGATAACCGCCGGCAACTTTGAAACGCTCGTGAAGAAAGGCTATTACGACGGGGTAATCTTCCACCGGGTCATCAATGGCTTTATGATCCAGGGTGGCGACCCGACCGGCACCGGTACAGGCGGTCCTGGTTACGCGATCAAGGATGAGTTTACCAAGACCAACCGGAATGACCGGGGTACGATCTCCATGGCAAACGCCGGCCCCAACACCGGGGGAAGCCAGTTCTTTATCAACCTTGTAGGGAATAATTTCCTGGATTCAAAACACCCGGTCTTCGGCAAAGTTGTTGAAGGAATGGAGGTTGTCGATAAAATCGCTAAGGTAAAGACCAGTCCGGGAGACCGGCCTGTCCAGAATGTCACCATCCTTCATGCAGTGATTGCCTGATATTTTTTTAGTCAATCTTTTTTTCATCATCCGGGGTTCCTTTTTATTCCGCGTACCCCATATCGACTTGAACAATCACCTTTTGGTTCGGGTAACACTCTCCAATATCCAGCAGCGGCTCCTCGTCATTTACCAAAAGCCCGGATATCATTGAATTAAACCCTCATTTTTCTGTTGTGTGGCTGATTTTCACAAATACGACAGAATACATTACTCTTATACATCGATAACTTTAAAAAAAACGAGATTTTTGATGAGGGCCTCCCTGATCCTGGTACTATCTGGTTGTTTATCCGGAATAAAAAGGATAGAATATCAAAAAAATTATTGGTGGGCCTGCCCGTTCCGGTGCGGCGGCAGGGATCGGGTAAAGGCCCATAAAGCCTCAAGTAATTCTTTCCTGTCCAGGGCCGAGACCCGGGTGATGTTTGCAGTACTGAACTCCTTCTTCACTACCTCAGGCCGGGCCCCGATACAGTCACATTTGTTTAAAAAGAGGACAAACGGGATTCCGGCAGAAGTTAGAGAATCATAGAGATGGCGGATAAAATCATCAACCGGGCTTGTTGCATCGACAAGCAGGATTGCCCCGTCCATTCCCCGACCGATAACTTCGCGGGCAAACTCAAATCTTTCCTGTCCCGGTGTGCCAAAAATATGGATATGGTTTCCCTCCCCCAGTACGCGGCCAAAATCGAGTGCAACCGTCGTCGTCCCACCCAGACACCCGGCTTCAACATGGCTGGATTGTGGATCCAAGGTCTTTATCAGCGTGGTCTTTCCTGCCCCAAAAGCACCGAAAACCACAATCTTGAACTTTTTTTCGTCAGGCATCATGAGAAGATGCGATTGGGTGCAATTTTACTATTTCGGTAAGACGACTATTCTTCAGTATGAAAAAAGGCATCAACATGGCAATACGGATTGGACCTTTCAAATCAACAAAAAAAGGGATAGTAAGGGAGATTTATCACGCAAGATAATCGGAAGGGGTCGGAAGTACTTCTTTGAGCCCCTTGCGCTTGCGGATCGCTACGACAACTTCCTTGAGCATGCTGTTGGGCACGAGTTCAAATCCTGAAAACTCCGTATTCCACATAGCACGACCTTCGGTAGCTGAGCGGATATCCCCCGAAAATCCGAAGAGCTCGGCTACCGGTGCCTTGCCAACAACGGTAATCGTGTCGCCTTCGCTCGTCATATCAAAGACCTGCCCGCGTCGTCCCTGGATCTGGGAAGTCGCCGCACCCATCTGGTCCATCGGGACGGTGATCTGGATCTTCTGGACCGGCTCTAACAGGGAATCGCCGGCAACCAGCATACCGCCTTTGATTGCACCACGGACAGCGGGGATAACCTGTGCCGGACCCCGGTGGATCGCGTCTTCGTGCAGCTTGACGTCGACGAGTGTCATCTTGAGGTTCTGGACCGGCTCATCTGCAAGGGGACCACCGGCGAGTGCCTCGTGGATACCTTCGATGATCAGCTCCATGGTCTCGTTGAGGTACTGCACACCTTTGGTCTTATCGATGAGCATGTTGGTGCCCTTGATATCCTTGATGTTCTTGGCCTCATCCTTTTCCATGCCCGCCTTGATAAGAATGTCACGGCGCTCGAGCATCTGCTGGTTCATGGAGACTTCGCCTTTCTTTATCAGGTCGACGATCTCATCGGGCAGAGGCTGGAGATCGAAGTAGAACCGGTTGTGGCGGTTCGGGGACTTGCCTTCCACGGACTCAACCTTCTGGACTACGGTCTCGCGGTAGACAACGATCGGTTCTGAAGTGACAATCTCGACACCCTTATCGCGCTTGATACGGCCGGTGATGATCTCGAGGTGCAGTTCGCCCATACCCGAAATCAGATGTTCACCGGTCTCTTCGTTGATGGTGATAACCAGTGTCGGGTCTTCTTTTGCAACCTGCCGGAGCACTTCAACGAGTTTTGGCAGGTCCTTCATGTTCTTTGCCTCGACGGCAACAGTCATAACCGGTTCAGAGTAATGCTTGAGCGACTCAAACGGGGTCATTTCCATGAGGGAGGTAACTGTTGAGCCGACCATCGCGTCCTTAAGGCCGGTCACAGCGGCGATGTTCCCGGCAACGATCTCTTCGACTTCCACACGCTTGGGGCCCATGAAGATACCGACCTGCTGGAGCCGGTTCTCCTTCTTTGCCGAACCCATAACATAGAGACCATCTCCTCGCTTGAGGCTGCCGGAGAAAAGACGTCCCGTAGCTACTTCTCCTGCATGGGGATCAAAGGAGATGTCGGTAACCATCATAGCAACCGGGCCTTTTGGATCGCAGGAAAGCATAGCCTTACCTTCAGGAGAGGTCTTGTCCCCGTGCCAGATAACGTTGACACGGCGGGGCTGGGCTTCTAAGGGGTTGGGGAGTGTACGCACCACCATATCCAGAAGCACTTCAGAGAGGGGGCTGTTCTTTGCCAGGTATTTCATATCTCCTTCACGGCACTTTTCATAGACATCCTTGAATGAGACACCGCTCTTCTTCATGAACGGTGCAGATACTGCCCAGTTATAGAGTGCTGAACCGAATGCAACGGTACCTTTCGCGGCATCAAGCTTCCAGCCGCTATTGTAGGCTTCCTCGTTCATCCCCTTAATCAGCTTGTTTACCTTGTCGATCACTTTGCCGAGCCGGATCTGCATCTCCATCTCGTCGACTTTCAGCTCGTTGATAAGACGGTCGACCTTATTGATGAAAAGGACGGGGCGCACCTGCTCCTTTAATGCCTGGCGGAGCACGGTCTCGGTCTGGGGCATGGTGCCTTCAACCGCATCGACCAGGACTACTGCACCGTCAACTGCTCGCATTGCTCGTGTCACGTCGCCACCAAAGTCGACGTGGCCCGGCGTATCGATCATGTTGATCAGGTAATCCTGACCTTCATATTCATGCACCATCGAGACGTTCGAGGCATCGATCGTGATACCCCGGGCCTGCTCCTCGGCATCCGAATCCATGAAGAGCTGTTTGCCGGCCAGCTCTTCTGAAATAATGCCGGCACCTGCAAGCAGGTTGTCGGACAGGGTCGTTTTCCCGTGGTCGATATGCGCTACAATTCCAATATTCCGAATATGCTTCGGATCCTTCATGAGCTCGGTTGCGCGCTCAACAGATTTTTTGCCGCGGACCATGAAATAACCTCAAAAAAAGATATTAACGGGCGGATTTTGCAATGCGCTCGCGTTCTTCCTTTTTTCCCACCGAATAACATTTCATGTCGCCCTTTGAGGCGGCGATCAGTTCATCGGCAAGAATTGCACTCGCTTTCTTTTTGCTTGAACGCGATCCTTTCAGGGTTGCTTCAGCAATAAAGCCGATTGCAGAATCGACCCTGCGCAGAGGTGCAGTGTCGACAGATTTCGGGACATTAATGCCACCGTACTTGAGACGGACTGTCTCTTCCCGGGGGCCGGAATTTGAGATTGCTTCGACGAGGACTTCAATAGGGTTACGCTTTGTCTTTTTGTTGATAATCTCAAAGGCTTCCCGCACGATCCGGATTGTCATCTGTTTCTTTCCGGTATTGTTCTCGGTCTGCATCAGGCGGTTGATCAGCCGCTCGACGATCGGCATGTTAGCTTTATTGAACTCCTGCTTTGAAAATTTACCGCAGGAGTGGGGGATGATCAGGGCAGTCAGGTTCACGTAGCGCACAAGGCCCGGGTCGTTGACTTTGACTTCGCTTGCGTCCCACTTGTTAAACAGCAGTTTTTTGCCTTCTTGTTCAGTCATGGTGTTCACCTGCGCGGTTTCTCCTTCCTGCCAATGACCATTTCATGAAGGCATACATTGTTCACCTTGGTGACAACGTACCTGACACCGGGGATATCTCCCATGGATCGCCCGAGACGTCCGCCAATACCCTCAATCTCAACTTCATCATGCTCATCGATAAAGTTGATTGCACCGTCTCCTACTGCAAAAGCAGTAACCTGGCGACCGTTCTTGATCAGCTGCACACGAACGCACTTGCGAATTGCGGAGTTCGGCTGTTTAGCCTCAACACCGACTTTCTCCAGCACAATTCCTCTCGCCTGTGGAGCACCCTCAAGAGGGTCAGACTTCACATCGAGATTGAGTTCACGGCGGGCATAGTTTTTATCCGCCCACCGGAACTTATTTGAGTCCCGAACCAATTTCCTGGCCGCAAATTTACCCTGTCCCATTAAATAGCCTCATGTAAGTTGTTTTTGTGGTTATCGATAACCCGCACTGAGATATATACAATCGCGGGTAACCAATTTATAAATTGTGGCACTCCACCTGCCTGTCTTATACCATTATCCCTTACTCGTAATAATATTATATCCTCCCAGACCGATACCATACAATGAAAACCGGGATCTATAAAGTGGTCCATATTGATACCAGCCACCGCCTGCTCCACTATGTCGGCAAATGCGCCAACCTTCATGGGCACCGATGGAAGATTGAGGTCTGGATGGAGGGGGAGCCGGACCCGGTAACGAAAATCCTGATTGATTATAGTCTGATCAAACAGGTCATTAATAAGTACGATCATCAGATCATCCTGAACAGGGATGACCCGATGGTACCCCGCATCGAGGAGTTTCACCCGGTAATCACGACACCGGGGGATCCAACCAGCGAGCTGATGGCAACCATTATCCGTGCGGATCTTTATGGCGTCTGCCGGGAACTGGGGATTAAAGCAACAATACCGAAGATACGGGTCTGGGAATCCCCGACAGCCTGTGCCGAGATTACGGAATGAAGATCGCTGAAATTTTCAAAAGCCTCCAGGGAGAGGGGAAAAACCAGGGCAAACCCTGCCTGTTCATCAGGCTTGCAGGCTGTAACCTTCACTGCCGCTGGTGTGATACAGAATACGCGCAATCCGGCGGTACTGATATGAGCCTTGATATAATTCTTGAACATGCCTGGCGCCAGAACCCATCGTATGTATGCATTACCGGGGGTGAACCAGTCCTCCAGGCTGATGATCTTGAACCCCTGCTTGCCTCGCTTCACCGCAGGGGAATCGCCATCGATATCGAAACAAACGGTACAGTCGATTTCACCCGGCTCCTGCCCTATGCGTCGGTCAGCATGGATGTCAAATGCCCGTCATCGGGAGAGCAGAGTAACCTTGCACTGCTTGATTTGCTTCGCCCGCAGGATATGGTCAAATTTGTCGTGAATGATGAAACCGACTGCCAGTACGCCAGTGATATTATTTCCACTCACCGGATACAAGGGGAGATCTTCTTCTCACCTGTTTCCGGATGTGATTACAGACCCATCATACGGTTTATCCTGGTCAATAATCTTCCTGTGCGGTTCCAGGTCCAGTTGCATAAACTCATCGGGGTGAAATGATGAAAGCAGTATGTTTACTNNCACCTGAACTACGGTCAGAGGACCGAACAGAAGGAACGGGCATGTGCAAAGAAAATTGCTGACCACCTGGACGCAGAATCGTTTGTTGAAATCAGCCTCGACTATTTTACAGCATTCGGGGCAAGCAGCCTGACGGATAAAAAAATCGCCGTTGAGGAGTTTGACCCCGGGCGGGCTCATATACCCAACACGTATGTACCCTTCCGGAATGCAAATCTCCTCTCTATCGCAACGAGTTTTGCCGAAGCACGGGGAGCTGATGCGATCTTCATCGGTGTCCAGTCCCTCGATTACAGTGGATACCCAGATTGCCGGCCACAGTTTATCGAGGCCTTCCAGAAAGTGATCGACCTGGGAACGAAAGACACGACAAAAATTACTCTCTTTGCACCGTTCATCAGCATGACCAAAACCGATATCTTACAAGAAGGCCTGAAACTGGGTGTACCCTATGAGAATACCTGGTCATGCTATCGTAATGAGAAAGAAGCCTGCGGCACCTGCGGGTCATGCCACTTTCGTAAGGAAGCATTTGCGGCAGCCGGCAGGCAGGACCCGATAAAATACGAGGATTAAATGGAGATCTTTCGCGGCAAGCGGCTCTGGATCGAAAAACGGACAATACAGTTACCTCAGGGAACCAGCCGCGAAAAAGTGATTATTCACCCAAGCAATGCAGTTGCCATATTCCCGGTAGATGGGGACTATTGCAAGCTGCTGAAGCAGTACCGTATTGCGATTGACCAGTACATTTATGAAGCTCCTGCCGGGACAATGGAGCTCGGTGAGGAACCCGAAGAAACTGCCCGGCGGGAATTGATCGAAGAGACCGGATTCGCTGCACAAACGATCGAGCCCCGGGGGTTTATCTATACGACACCCGGGTTTACTGATGAAAAGATCTTTTTATTTGAAGCCCGCGACCTGTTGCATTCCGATGAATACGTAAAAGATGAGGACGAGATAATCGAGGTCGTTGACATCCCAACTGCTCATCTCAGGGGCATGATCCGGGATGGCACTATCGTCGATGCCAAAACGATCTGCCTGATCTACCACTGCCTGGGGTGCTGAATCATGCGGACCGGCATCATTGCAGCAGTAATTCTTATTGTGCTCATTGCCCTGGCCGGCTGCACGGGAAGCCGGCCTTCGTCCTCATATTCCGTTGACAATAAGGGTGTCCTGTCAGTTTCATGTACTCCGGTAACAAACAGTGAAGAAACATTGTTCAAAAACGAGACGTACACCAAAACAAAGATTGTCCTGCATACGCAGAATGGGGATGTGGTCACGGTTCTTGCTGCTCCGGAACACCCGAAAGCAGCGTTTGTCTATGTACCAGGAGCCGGGGAAAAGGCCGCAGGTCATGAAGAGCGTATGGCCCGGTATGCTGCTGCAGGTTACGCGTTCCTGTTTGTCGATATCCGGGGTAATGGCGGGGAAACACCCGGTTTCCCATTTAATCCCCAGCAGGATTTTTCTCTGTTTGAAAAAGGCGGCTGGCCGCAGTACTACCTGACAGTATGTGATCTTGTCAATGCACAGCAGATCCTTTCCGACCGTTTTAAAATACCGGTCTACGCAATAGGGGGCAGCAACGGGGGGCGGTATGCTGCGGTAGCGGCCGGCGTTGATCCGGACTTTGCAGGCTACATTGGAATCTCGACCTCACAATGGGGGGTACTTGACTCGGTGATCCAGCAGGGATATACCGGTGATGTGGTACGGTTTGCCACTTCCATTGAGCCTGGCACGTACTTTGCAAAAATATCCCCCCGCCCGGTCTGGATATTTCACGCCAAAAATGACCCGGTTATTCCTTTCGAGGACGGAAAACAGTTCTTTTTACTTGCCCTTGAGCCAAAAACATTTATCGAATTTTCAGGAGGGCATGGCATTAATTCCGATGTCGATGACCGTATCCTTATGCAATGGGCGCAAATTTATGGCTCACGCGAGTGAATAAGTAATAGCTCCAGAGAGGTTTGAGACCGGCAATGGCAGAAGAAAGGGAGATGGACGATGCGCGAAAGCGCTACGAGTTCAAAAAGGCACTCGAGAAGCTCGAGCTGCAGCAGGGAGACGGGACGGAACTTATCACGATCTATATTCCCCCTGACAAGCAAATCTTCGATGTAACCAACCAGCTCAAGGACGAATTTGGCCAGTGTGCCAACATCAAAAGCAAGCAGACCCGTACGAATGTCCAGAGCGCCATCTCCTCCATCCTCTCGCGGCTTAAGTACTACAAGCGCCCGCCCCGGCATGGACTCGCGATCTTCTGCGGTACGGTCAAACTCTACGGTGACCGCACTGATCTCCAGTGCACGATCGTCGAGCCGCCGGAACCTCTCAACCTCTATATGTACCGCTGCAGCTCGAACTTCGAGCTCGACCCGCTCAAGCAGATGCTCGAGGAGAAGTATGTCTACGGGCTTCTCGTCCTTGACCGTCGGGAAGCGTACTGGGGCTTTTTGCGTGGTAACCGGATCGAACCTATGGGAGGAGCAAACTCTACCGTCCCGGGAAAGACCCGCAAAGGCGGCCAGTCCGCTGCCCGGTTCGGGCGACTCAGGGAGATTGCTATTGCTGAGTTCTATACAAAAATAGGGGAACGGTCCAGTGCCATATTCCTTGCAGAGAAGGATTTCTTTGAGCGGTTCAAAGGTGTGCTGATTGGTGGCCCCAGTCCGACAAAAGAAGAGTTTGAAGCTGGCAACTTTCTCCACCATGAGATCCAGAAGCGGATCGTAGGGATATTCGATGTAGCCTATACCAATGAAGACGGACTATCCGAACTTGTGGACGCAGCAAAGGATGTACTCAAAGGCATGGGCGTTGTTAAAGAAAAAGAGCTGATGGACAAGTTCTTAAAAGAGCTCGTCAAGGATTCCAGCAATGCTGCCTATGGGGAAGAAAGCATCAGGAAAAATCTTGAACTTGGTGCTGTTGATACCCTCCTGCTGTCAGCAAACCTCCGAAAGTCCCGTCTCCGGATAAAATGCCAGAACTGTGATTTTACCGAAGAAAAAACGGTTCACATTGATGCAGGAAAATCGGTCCGGGACATCCCCCTCGGTTCATGTCCGAAATGCACCGCTCCGCTCATCCTCGAAGAGGAGATCGATATCATCGATGAACTGACGAAACTCGCTGAACAGAGCAGTGCCAAAGTTGAGCTTATCTCCGATGATTTCGAAGAAGGGTCGATCCTCTTTTCCGCATTCGGGGGAATCGCTGCAATCCTTCGCTACAGGACGGGATGTTAATGGAAGAATACGAAGACCCATTTAAGAAGAGAAAAAAGGTCATTCTCAGAATACTGCAGGAGGCAACCGGTGAACAGGATGTACAGCTGGTCGATGGCGGGGAACATGCTCACCTTGCATCAACCATTGCCTTTACGCAGGCAAAAAAACAAAAAGTATCCCCTGTCCAGATCGCACAAAACCTTGTCAGGATAGTAAATGACAATCCTGAATTCCAGGCAACCGGCGCACATGCAGAAGCACAAGGACCCTATATTAATTTCTCCCTTGATACCTCGTATCTTGTCGAGTCGTTACAATCCGCGATAAAACCCGGGTATGGCTCGCTGGCAAAAAAGGGAATACGTGTTGTGCTCGAACATACCAGTGCCAACCCGAACGGTCCCCTCCATGTTGGCCATATCAGGAACTCGATCATCGGGGATACCCTTGCCCGTGTCTTCCGGAAGGCAGGTTACGGGCTCGAAGTGCAGTACTATGTCAATGATATGGGACGCCAGATTGCCATCGTGGTATGGGGATTTGAGAATCTCGATAGTACCATCCTTGAGGGGGAAAAAGAGGACGCTCATATCGCCCGGGTGTATATCGCAGCCAACCGGGAGATCGAGAGAGACCCCACAATAACCCAGCAGGTCAACACTCTCATGCAACTCGTGGAGCACGGTGACCCGGCAACCGCAAAGAAGTTCCGCAGGGAGGTCTCCCGCTGCCTTGACGGATTTGCAGTAACTTTAAAGGACCTCAACGTAAAACACGACCGCTTCGTCTGGGAAAGCGATTTTATCCGCAACGGGTATACCGACAGGATCATCGCAAAGATAAAAAAACTCCCCCAGGTTCAGGAGGAGGAGATCCTCGCCCTTGATCTTAAGGATTTCGGCTTTACAAACAAGTACATTATCCGAAGGAGTGACGGTACCTCGGTATATGCTGCACGCGACCTTGCCTACCATCTCTGGAAAGGGGCTAATTTCGACCGGGTCATTGACGTTCTTGGTGCCGACCATAAGCTGATCGCTTCACAGCTCCAGTGCACCATGAAACTTCTCGGGGAAAAAGCACCGGAGATTATCCACTTCGAGTTTGTATCCCTGCCGGAAGGTTCCATGAGCACCCGGGCGGGAAAATTCGTTTCAGCGGATGACCTGATCACCGAGATCAGGAAACGGGCATTTGATGAAGTAACCGTTAGGAGACCAGAGCTCGACGAAGCGACGAGGAGATCAATCGCACAGTCTGTAGGGCTTGCTGCNNCCCTATATCCAGTATGCCCACGCCCGTGCCTGCAGCATCCTTGAGAAGGCGGGCACCTTTTCCCTGTGCTACGAACTCAAAACCACACAGGAGATCGCACTTGCCAGGGAGATTGCAAAGTTCCCCTCGGTCATCGAAAAAGTGACAGAAGAACTCCACCCTCACGTGCTGGCTACCTACGCCCGGGAACTCGCCGATGTATTCAATAGCTTCTATCATTTCGAGCAGGTCTTAAAAAGTGAAGGTCAGGTACGGGAGCGCCGGCTTACGCTGGTCAGAGCGGCGCAGAATACGTTAAAGGAAGCCCTCGAGACGCTGGGGATCGATGCAATCAGCACCATGTGACGCCCTGCGCAGGCAGGGCTACCAGTTTTTTTCTCCCGCATCATCGGCAGCACTTAAGCCATGCATGTGGTGCAAACGGTCGCTAGCCGGCGGGGATATGTGCTACAAACACCAGTTCTACGGTATTGACAGTCACCGTTGCGTCCAGATGACCCCGACCCTGCGCTGCAACCAGCGGTGCCGTTTCTGCTGGCGTTCGTTTGAACATGAACCCGGTGAGGAAGAAGAATGTGCACCCGGGACTATCCTGGCCGGTATCCATAAGTTACAAAAAAAATCGCTCGCCGGGTATAACGCGGTACTCGCTAACACGGTTACCGAAGAGCGTTGGCAGGAGGCACTCGAACCAAAACACATAGCGATCTCCCTGTCCGGTGAACCTACCCTGTACCATCAGCTCCCGACATTAATTGACCTCTTTAACCAGGATGGTTACACAACATTCCTGGTGAGCAACGGCACAAATCCTGATATGCTCGCCCGATGCCGGCCCTACCAGATGTATGTTTCACTGGACGCTCCGGATGAAGAGACGTACCTTTCCCTGTGCCGGCCGCTTGAAAATTACTGGGGTGCGGTACTAGAGAGCCTTTCTCTTCTCACGTCGCGGCGGTCTGCAGTCAGGATCACGCTGGTCAAAGGGTTAAACGACTTCGCGCCGGAACGGTATGCAGCACTATTGCAGGAATCCGGCGCAATGTTTGTCGAGGTAAAAGGTTATATGTTTCTGGGATACAGTAGAAACCGGTTGGAACGGGAGAATATGCCGGAACACGAGAGAGTACGCCTGTTTGCCGGACAGATCGCATCTGCATGCGACTACCGGATCAGGGATGAGAATGAGTTGAGCAGAGTCGTTTGCCTGGAGCGAGAGATATGAGGTTCAATCCTGAAGACTGGAAGAGAAAAACTCATGAAAATTTTGAAGGGGCATGGCATGAAGGCCCCTCGGTGCTGACTCCCCCGGGACAGGGGGCAAAGTATCCGCTTTTACAGTATAAGCGGGCTGTAGCTCACCCGGTTTTTGCGACTATCAACCGGCTCAGAGAGACCTATCTCTCACTGGGCTTTGACGAGGCAGAAAACCCAGTAATTATCGAGGAAAAGGATATTTACCGCCAGTTTGGTTCTGAGGCAATGGCTGTACTGGACCGGGTGTTCTACCTCGGGGGACTCCCCCGGCCCAATGTGGGGATCGCAAGAAAACAGCTCGATGAGATCAACGATATCCTCATGAGCCACAAAAGCCCGCTCGCCCATACGGGTTCTGTTTCCGTCACCGAGGCTCATAGCCAAACAACGTACCCTCCGATGACAAAAGAGACCGAGGAGCGCCTGCGGGAGACACTCCATGCGTACAAGAAATCCGAGATCGATGGTGACGAACTCACCATAGAGCTGGCAAAAGTGCTCGGCGTGGACGATGCCCTTGTTGTGCATATCCTTGAAGCCGTTTTCCCCGAGTTCCGGGCTCTCGTCCCCGAGTCTTCGCGAAGCACGCTCCGCAGCCATATGACCAGCGGCTGGTTCATGACGCTCGGCGCTATCTGGGAGCGTTCACCCATGCCGCTCCGGCTCTTCTCGGTTGACCGCTGCTTCCGGCGCGAACAGGCCGAAGGGCCCACCCGCCTGATGACCTACCATTCTGCATCCTGCATCGTCGCAGGTGAGGAGATAACCAATGACGAGGGAAAAGCAATCAGCAGGGCACTCCTCTCCGCGTTCGGGTATACGGATTTCCGGTTCCAGCCGGATGAGAAACGGTCAAAATACTATATGCCGGATTCCCAGACGGAAGTTTACGCCCGCCACCCGCTTCATGGCTGGGTCGAAGTGGCTACCTTTGGTATGTACTCACCTTCCGCCCTCGCAGAATATGGCATTGGTGTCCCTGTCATGAACCTGGGGCTTGGGGTGGAACGTCTCGCGATGATCGCGTATAACGCAAATGACGTCCGGCAGCTCTGTTTCCCCCAGTTCTTCCCACGCGTGCTGACAGACCAGGAGATCGCCCGTGCAGTCAGGTTGCGTGAAGAACCGTTCTCACCGGAAGGAAAGATACTCGCCGGAGCCATTA
>PMDE01000120.1:15368-16011 GCA_003154335.1 Methanoregula sp.
TCGATTCTCGGGGTCCCGGATGCGGAAAAATGGAAACAGGTACGCACTGAAGGGGTATCTACCGGAATAACATATCTTTCGGCTGTGGCGGCCCTTGCGGCAGCACGGATTGAAGAGGCAGCACGGTGCGGGAAATCAACGGTAGTCCAGGTAAAGATGGCAAAACTACCCAGTGATATAAACTTAAAAATTGATGAATTCGCGATGAGGGCAGTAACTGATAATAATAAGAAGGTTGATGTCCGGGGACCAGTATTTTTATCCATGAGATCAACGGTGCAGGAATAATTTTTTTCTTTTTTTCCGTAGACTTCCTGAACTTATGGGATAGATTTTCAGGGATGTTGTGTTAGAAATACATAACATTAATTAGTATTAATGTTAGAAATATATAACAAAGGAAGTGAGAAAAACGAACAAAAGAAATCTCATTCGTATCATGATAGGTTTGCTTTTACTGGTGAGCGGCCTCACAGGTACTGTATTTGAACCGGGCGGATTCATTAAATTTAGCACAATACTCATCGCAATAGGATGTGCATTTCTGGCATTGGGAATCCTCCGGAACCACCTGTCCCGGGATAGCCCCGAATCTGATGAGCGATCGGAGAAAATCGCGGCTTATGGATTCTCCTATGCATGG
>PMDE01000052.1:0-1630 GCA_003154335.1 Methanoregula sp.
CGAATTGTAAGACCTCTGATTGTAATAGCCTCCATTTTCAATTTCTCGGGCATATTAGTTTCTTCGGGCTGATTCAGACTCTTTTTCTCAATTGTTGGCATGTTTTACTCTCCCAGCTATGAACAAGCTTCGAAATCTCTGGTTAGTCAGCCAGATGTCCGAGTTAACAATGATATATATATTGCGTCACGTTTTACTACAATTTTGTGAAGAGTCGTAACTTTTAAGGAATGACAAAAAAGAAACCTGGTTGCGGGAGAAAACCATCAGTGAAGAGTGCTGCTATGGGGATTCGAACCCCAGTCGCGAGCGTGAGAGGCTCGCATGATTGGCCGGACTACACTATAGCAGCTCAGGTGTTCAATAACATGGGCCATATTTTTACTTAAACGTGTTGATGCCTGAANNCTGGAGGCGGAGCTGACCAAGACTCCGTACAACAAGGCTACTTCCAAGCACATCGGACGTATAAAAGCAAAAATCGCGCGACTCCGCGATGAAGCAGTCAACCGTGCGATGAAATCAAGCGGTGGCGGGGAAGGTTTTTCAGTTAAAAAGTCAGGTGATGCGTCTGCGGTTCTCGTTGGTTTCCCTTCAACGGGTAAAAGCACGCTGCTCAATAAACTGACCGGCACCGAAAGTGCAGTCGCTGCTTATGAATTCACCACACTTACTGTTGTGCCCGGCGCTCTTGAGCATAAAGGAGCAAAGATCCAGCTTCTTGATATACCCGGGCTTATCGCCGGGGCAGCAATGGGTAAGGGACGGGGGAAAGAAGTAATCGGTGTTGTCCGAAGTGCTGATATAATTATCATACTTGTCGATGTGTTCAATGAACGTCATTTCGATGTGCTCATAAAAGAACTCTATGACGCCGGTATACGGATCAATGTTCCGAAGCCGGACATCACCATCAAAAAGGCTTCCCATGGGGGTGTCCGGCTCCATGCCGTCGGAACTCTCAATCTTGATATCGAGGAAGTGCGATCCATTCTTTCTGAGAGCAAAATGATGAATGCCGACGTCCTTGTTCGGGGCGGTGCAACTCAGGATGACCTGATCGATGCAGTACAGGGTAACCGTGTCTATATTCCGGCATTTATTGCGGTGAATAAGGTCGATCTCGTTGACAAGGAACGTTATCTTGAGATTGAACATGATATTGCCGAACGGTTCGGCCACCCCCCGCTCATGATTTCTGCCGCGGCAGGTTACCATCTGGAAGAAGTGAAGGATGCAATTTATGACTGCCTTGGTTTTATCAGGGTTTACTTAAAACCTCACGGCGGGGAAGCGGATCTGGAAGAACCACTTATCATACGGACCGGAAGTACTGTTTCAGATGTCTGTACGAAGCTTCACCGGGATTTTGTCCAGCGGTTCCGGTATGCACGGGTCTGGGGCAAATCCGTCAAGCATCCGGGCCAGAGGGTAGGACTGCCCCATAAATTGATTGACAGCGATCTCCTTACGATCATCGTCGAACACTGACAGCGTCAAAGATGACCTGAAGAGGCGCTTTTGTTTTTATCCCGTAACCGGAGAAATGCGTCCGTGTGGCGGAATAACCTGATGCGATAATATTGTCGATAACTGCATTGATAGTGGGTGGTGAACAACCGACAATCTT
>PMDE01000052.1:1707-12885 GCA_003154335.1 Methanoregula sp.
GCCAGAGCACCCCTTAACAGGCGCAGGTGAAGCCGGACAAAATGCTGGTGGGCGAAACAGAAGAGAGGTTCAACTCCCCTGTCGTACTTGATTGTTTCACGGACGATAAAACCCAGAAGAATGCGAAGCCCTACCTCCCCGTGATATTCAGTATTCATCGGCTGTGCATAGTACCGCCGTTTCCCTGCCTTAAAGTGCGCTCCGCATAACGGGGCGGTATCTGTGGCGGTGACAAAAAGGAATCTCCGGGTACCCCTCACTCCCGAATCAATAAATGGTGCCGGTGTTCCGAACGGATCAAGATCTACTGCATCAAACGACCGGTCAGAAAGGAGGGAATTACCATCCCGCTGGACTATCTCTATCGGGAGATCCAGATGTTTTATGTTCTCGGTAATCAGAGAAATTCCCTTTGGGTCGCGCTCGTTAATCGTTACAGGTATACCGCACTCATTTGCCACCCTCAGACCCCGGACGCCGGAAGCACCCATAGCGTCAAGGTAGTCTGAAGGTCCTAATATCGAGAGAATTACGACAGTGGCATCCCTGTTCAGCTCCATCCGCCTGTTAAAAAAGACCGGTGCAGTGCCGGGAGGAAACTGGGTCGCAGTGTCCTGCTCCGGAACAAAAAACGCAGTTTTCCCTTCTCCTGTCTTTATTAAATTCATGCCGGGAGTATTGTTGAAGCGCGCAAAACTTATACATATTCCCCGTCAATGGATATGAGCAGGGCGAGTGGCTTAGCCCGGACATAGCGTCAGCCTCCTAAGCTGAATGCCGGGGGTTCAAATCCCCCCTCGCCCGTAGCAAAAAGGAAATGTGAAAACTACTTTTTTGATGCATTTTAATACTCCCACAGTCAGATCTGATCAACAATGAGGCTTCCAGGCTTTTTTACCATAACCCGCCCCTTAAATTCAATCGTCGCTGGCCTCACTGCTATTGTTGCCTACCTGATTGATACAGGAACAATAGTTCCCGAAACCTTCCTCCTTTTTGTCATTGTGGCACTGATCACCGCCGGGGGGAACGTCATCAACGATTTTTTTGATGCTAAAATTGATGCAATAAACCGCCCGGACCGCCCTATTCCTTCGGGTTCGGTCAGCGGGAGTTCTGCCCGGGGATTTGCCATAACCCTTTTTCTGGCCGGTGTCCTGGTGAGCTTTTTTACCAATGAAGCCTGTATCGGAATCGCGATCATAAACACCCTTCTCCTGATCGCATATGCAGGAAAGCTGAAGAGGATTCCGTTGTCCGGCAATATCCTTGTAGCGTACCTTTCAGCGAGCATTTTTTTATTCGGCGGAGCCCTGAACGGCTGGAATGGCATAGTCCACATCATTCCGATAGCAGTCATCACTTTTTTTGCTATGCTGTCAAGGGAATTGTTGAAAGCTGCAGAGGATGTTGTGGGGGACAGGGCCGGAGGGGTGGATTCTGTACCTATCCGGGTTGGTATCAAAAAAACATCAGAGTTCGCGTTAATTAGTACAGTAATTGCTTGTGCCGCGAGTTTTATTCCTTACCTGTGGTGGGGGTACTGGTACCTCGCAGGTATCCTTCCTGTCGACGTAATTATCCTCCTTGCAACTCTACGGGGCCTGAATTGTACCAACCCTGAGTGCGTAAAGGAGTCAAAGGCGTCCCCGCTCCTGAAAGCCGGAATGTTTGCTTCTCTCATTGTTTTTGCTGTATCTGCTGTTTTTCTTCGGCCATAATATCCTGCTATTGATTATTTTGCCAATCAACAGGTTTATCCCCTTGATCGTTCCTCAGTTACCCTGTGGGAGCAATGCCAACAATTATCCGGAATGGAGATACCTTCTTTGCGCAAAAAGGAGCGTATTTCGAAGGAAATGTAAAGATTGACGGGAATTTCGTTGTGCCTGCCCGTACTCATTTCTGGGGGCGCCTTACCGTCACCGGAACTCTTGAACTGGGTCCACGATCCAGTGTTGCTGGTGATGTAACCTGTTGGAGTGCTATCATCGGGGGTCAGTCACGCATTAAAGGGCGGTTGGTGGCACATGGGGATGTTACCCTCCTTGATCATGCTGTGGTTCACTCGGTTCAGGCAGGCGGAAAGGTCATCCTCCGCACCGGGGTCAGTGTTGGGGATGTTACAAGCAATGATACAATTATCATACACGGCAGGATAAAGAGCGGGAAATTATTGGGTAAGAATATGAAGGTCATCGGGAATTGATTTTGGATCGATACCTAACATTGCTACTTCGTAGATGTCAACCCAGTTCACCAGCGTCTCGACACAACCTTCTTTTATGGTAACAATACCCATTGCAACGAGACCAATCTTATCTGCCATATCGATCCCCTCCTTTACTTCAGCTAGGCAACCCACACCGATGATAGCTTTCGGGTGATATTTCTTTACCATTCGTTTTATGAATGACGAGCCAGGAACGATAAAAATCCGGTATCCAAGTTTTTCAAGCAACCTCCGGGCTTCGCCAACAGAGCACTGCCCGCAGTTCCGGCATTTCAGCCCTTCCGGTGTGAGGTGTGCAGGACATCCAGATGAACGAAGGCACTGGGGTATAAAAACAGCCCGTTCAGAAACCGGAATGCGTTCGAAGTCTGCAGTATTCATCGCATTGTGGAGTTTGATCAAAAATGAGAGCATTTCACGATCCTCAAGACCGAGGAGCCGGAAAAATGTTTTCATTATTCCTTCAAGGAATACAAGCCCTGACTTCACCAGTTTCGGAAAATAGAGTCTTCCTTTACGGATTGAGTAAATTGAAATGATGACAAGAATAAATGCCGTGAGCACTGCTCCAATGATGACGAGAACCGTTATTTCCCCGATAAGATACATCAGGTTATTCCAGGTGAGAAAATCCAAATCCATTGTCGTGAGGTGGGATACTGAAATTATTTTGTATTCTTCAGGGATATGATTGACTCGATATTAATGGGTGGGATGAGAACACCCCGCTCAGTTATGAGTGCCGAGATCAACTTCATGGGGGTCGCATCAAATGCATAATTTTTTACCCGCGCCGCATCAGGAACGAACACCCTGTTGCCCATTGTTGTTACTTCTTCCCTGTCGCGTTCCTCAATAATTACATCACTTTCTGTTTTCTTTGTATCAAATGTCGAAACCGGGGCAGCAACATAGAACGGGATGTTGTGATACCGGGCACAGACTGCATGCATGTAGGTCCCAATCTTATTAAAGACAACATCACCGGTGACCCGGTCTGCTCCTACGACGACGGCATCAATGATATTTTTTCGCATCAGGGAAGCTGCCGAAGAATCAGTAATCACCGTGACATCGATACCATCCCGGACGAGTTCCCACGCAGTCAGACGTGAACCCTGAAGTAACGGTCGTGTCTCGCACGCGATCACTTTTACCTTTTTACCCTCCTGCACGGCTGAGCGGATTACCCCAAGTGCTGTGCCCCATGAAGAACAGGCAAGTGACCCGGCATTACAGTGGGTAAGTATCGTGCAGGTTTCAGGAAGCAGGGAAGCCCCCAGCATCCCGATTGCGTGGCAGGATGCAGTATCTTCATCGGCGATCAGCCTCGCTTCTTCAAGGGCAATCTTTCGCGCTGAAGCAATATCGGGTGCACGTGCAGTTTTTTCCAGTACCCGGTCAATTCCCCAGCCAAGGTTGACTGCTGTCGGCCGGGTTTCCCGAAGGGTCTCTGCATCCCTGAACACATCGGATAAAAAAGCCTTGAATTGTTTACTTTTGCTGGCTCGTGCCGCAAGAGCAATTCCATATGCTCCCGCAACGCCGAGTGCAGGAGCTCCTCGTATCTCCAGCCGGTTAATCGCACGTACAAGCCGTTCAATGGTATGACATTCAACAATCGTGTAGTCCGCAGGAAGACATGTCTGGTCAATATAGCAGATGCTTTCAGTCTGAACATCCCACCAGAGGGTAGCTGTCCCGTTCACCCTGATCCCGCCCTGATTGCATCAATATATGCCCTCATCGCCGCTGATCCTCCTGACGCAACGCTATCAGGGATATCCCGTGGTGCGGTGGAAGTTCCCGCGACGTATATACCTGGCCGCAATGTTGTAACCGTATCGATCGCATCATGTACGGGTTTGATGAACCCTGTATCTTCGAGGGGAATGTTAAATCGTTCCGCAATCTGTTGAATTTTATCAGCTGGCCCAATCCCGACGGACAAGACTACAAGATCGGGATGGAGTGTAAGAACTTCAGACGTCTCGGTATTCTCCACCTGCATAATTATGCCATTCCGGTCAGTAAGTATGTCAGAAGGCATGCCCCGGAGAAACCTGATCCCCATGCTCTTTGCCCGTTCATAGTATTCTTCATAACCTTTACCGTAGGAACGAATATCCATATAACAGATTATAACGTCTGTTTCAGGATTTTTTTCCTTGATGAGGATTGCGTTCTTGATTGCCTGCATACAACAGACACAGGAACAGTATGGCCGATTGATCGACATGTCCCGGGAACCTATGCACTGCAGAAAGACCACGGTTTTGGGTACTTCTCCATCACTCAGTCGCCTGATTTTTCCTCCGGTTGGTCCCCCGGCATTGATCATTCGTTCCAGTTCCATACTGGTAATTACATCCTGAATTATCTGGTATCCGAACTGAGGCTTATTGCATGCGTCAAATAGTGAATAACCGGTACTTATCACGATACTGGATGCATTAATGGTGAATANNTAGCAGAGCCCGCATTCGATGCAGTGTTCCGGGTCCTTAATGACAATGTCAGGAACCGCCTGGGGGTGCGGTTTGTATATTGCCTTTCGCACACCGATTCCGGCATCAAAACGGTTGTAAACCTCAACAGGGCAGATAAGAACACAATCGCCGCACCCGTTGCAGGCGGACTCATCGATATATCTCGGGTGTTTTTTCAGTGTTATCTGGAAATGCCCGACATCCCCTTCGATTTTCTCAACTTCGGTGCAGGTATGCAGGGTAATTTTCGGATGACGAGCAACATCAACCATTTTGGGAGAAAGGATACACATGGAACAATCGTTAGTCGGAAATGTTTTATCCAGCTGTGCCATATGTCCGCCGATTGTTGGTTCCCGTTCTATCAGGTGCACATGAATCCCATGATCGGCTATATCGAGAGCAGCCTGGATTCCAGCTACTCCGGCTCCGATAACAACTACCTCACTCATGGTGGGAATACTCCTCTGCTAGTTCAGAATAAGATGAAGCGTTGTTGAGGATAAGCACCATCTGCGCAGCGCTGGTTTGCTTGATAACCCTTGCAGGAATTCCTACAACCACAGACCGGGCAGGTATTGTCATTCCCTCGGTAATTACGGCCCCCGCCCCGATCAGTGATCCCTCCCCGATATTCGCTCCATTAAGTACGATTGCCCCCATGCCAATAAGTACATCGTCCTGTATTGTGCATCCATGCAGGATGGCCCCATGACCGACTGATACATTTTTTCCTATAATGACAGGAAATCCTTTGCTTGTGTGCACCACACAATTGTCCTGAATATTCGACCGGTCTCCAATAACGATCTGGTCTTTGTCTGCCCGGACAACAGCGCCAAACCATATCCCGACCTCTTTTCCGATAGTAACCTTACCGATAATTGTTGCATTACCGGAGACAAAAAGCGGCTCACCGGAGATCTGAATATCCATATGCATAAATAACATAGAAAATTAAGAATCAAACTGTATGAAGGTTATGGTAGGGGGTACTTTTGATCCCCTTCACGACGGACACAAACGCCTTCTGACACGTTCATTTGAAATCGCCGGACCCAAAGGTCATGTGGTAATCGGTCTTACAAGCGATTCTTTTGCCGGCCATAAAAACCATCCCATACGCCCTTATGCCAGACGAAAGGATGATCTCGAGATTTTTCTCTCAAATAGCAGGCAATCAAGCCAATGGACTGTAGAGCAGCTTAATGACAGGTTCGGGTCCGCAATTGATGCAGACTTTGACGCAATCATCGTATCCGAAGAGACGCTTCCGGTTGCGATAGAAATCAATAAACTACGGAAGTCGAAAGGACAAAAAAAAGTGGATATTCATCAGATCAGTTGCGTTCTTGCGGAAGACGGACACTGGATCTCGAGTACACGCATCTACCGTGGCGAGATAGATATCCATGGTCATCTGCTCACATAACCTTTCGGTCCATGGTGTGAAAAAGCTTTTTTTAAAAAAATTCAGAGAATATGACTGGTCAGGTCTCTGGTTATTACCCATTCGCAGTAATGGCAATGGAGCCCTTTTGGCAGCACTTCAAATTTACTCCGGATTGGTTCGTTGGTATTGGAAATACATCCGGGGTTGGGACACCTGACAAGACCTTCAATGAGTATGGGGATCTCGACGCCTTTTTTTTCGCATACCTTAAAGTTCCGGATAATATTTATTGTTGCCCTGGGAGAAATGAGTGAAATCCGATCGACTTCCTCTTTTGAGAGCTCCCGGTTGGTCAGTTTCACGATATCTTTACATCCCATATTCCTGCTCGGGACATTGGTCGCAATCGAAAGAGCTTCCTGGGTAGTTCCGGTTATTCCGAGGATTTTGACAACATTCAGGGCTTCTCCTCCGTCAATATGGTCGATTACCGTTCCATTCTTAATTCTCCTGACGAGGAGCCCCTCGTTTTCCGCTGCTTCGGATTTTTTCATTGCATCACCCTNNGGTAAATCATCAACCCGGGGGTCTATCTCATCTAATCGGGGGAGTGGATGAAGGATAATAAGATTACTCCGTGCTTCCGAAAGGAGCTCCGGGGTGATCCGATAGTTTGAAGAAACATCAAAGTAGGACGCGGAATCCGGGAACCTTTCACGCTGGATACGGGTAACATACAGGACATCAACGTCATGGATAATTTCATTTATATTTTCATGTTCAACAATTTCCATGCCCTTATCACGCAGTTCTGCTGCAAGGGTTTCCGGCAATTCAAGTCCTTTAGGTGAGATCGTATGCAGTCGTGCGTCGTAGAGGGACAGGGCAGATGCCAGCGAATGTGCGGTCCGGCCATATCTGAGGTCACCGATGAGGGCGACATCAATGTTGTTAATGGGCATCGACTGGCGGATGGTATACAAATCGAGCAGCGTCTGTGAGGGATGCTGCCCGGCACCGTCCCCTGCATTTATTACCGGGACCGTAGCAAATTCAGCTGCAAGTCTGGCAGCACCCTCTTTTGGGTGACGAATCACGATCGCATCAGCATACCCGCTCACAACTCTGACCGTATCAGCAAGCGTTTCCCCTTTGGCTATAGAACATGCTTCCACGCTGCCCACAGAAAGTGATGTCCCGCCCAACCGGGCCATGGCAGATTCAAAAGACATCCTTGTCCTCGTGCTCGGCTCGAAGAAAAGTGTGGCAAGAATTTTTCCATACAGGGCATTCTTATCGTATTTTTGCTGATCGAATTGCCGCGCATGGTCCAGAATCCTGTCGATCTCCACCCGATCAAAATCCCCTATAGATATGAGATGTCGCGTTCTCTGCCCCCCCTCTTTGGTTGGTACGATTATTTGATGTCCCTGTTCTAATTACCTATCTTTTCTAAAAAATAGAGTGATGCAGACTATACTGACTGGTGATCTGATTATTTTACCATTAGTACGGGAATGCTATTTATCCGATCATTACGCATTTTTACTATAACAAAGATGAAATAAAGGGAGAATAATAGTGCAGATACCTGTTGCGCGACCGGCCATTGGTCAGGATGAGATCTCTGCTGTTACTGCTGTGCTGGAATCCGGCATACTGGCTTCGGGAGAGCGTGTGGCGGAATTCGAGAAAAATTTTGCCGATTTTTGCGGCACTACGCATGCTGTTGCAATAAATAATGGGACAGCTGCGCTCCATGCCGCGCTGCTTGCTGCTGACGTAGGGCCGGGTGATGAAGTAATAGTTCCTTCGTTTTCTTTTATTGCCACGGCTACATCTGTTTCCATGACGGGGGCAAAGCCTGTCTTTGTTGATGTAGATGAGAAGACCTTCTGTATCGACCCGTCAAAGGCAGAGGAGGGAATTACTTCCAAAACCAAAGCGATAATTGGCGTGCACCTCTTCGGACAACCTTTCGATATCCCAGGCATAAAAAATATTTGTGAATCAGGCAATCTCGTCCTGATTGAGGATGCCGCACAGGCACAGGGGGCAATGTATAATGGCGTGAAGACCGGAGGACTGGGGCATTTCGGTTGTTTTTCATTCTACGCGACAAAAAATATGACTACCGGGGAAGGGGGTATGGTCACAACCAACGAAAAGGTGTTTAATGAACGACTTCGTCTTCTTATCAATCACGGCCAGAGTGAGAAATACCTTCACACAAGGATTGGGTATAACTATCGTATGACAGATATCGCGGCCGCGATTGGTCTCGTTCAGTTAAAAAAACTTGAGAAGTTCAATATCCGCCGGCGCAAAAATGCGGAGTATTACGACACTCACCTCTCGGTTAAAGGTCTTGTAACTCCTGTGGTGGCTCAGGGAATGCACCATGTGTATCATCAGTACGTAATACGACTTACTGATGAATTTCCGATGAAACGTAATGAATTCATTGAATACTTAAAGACAAAAGGGATTGGAACTGCTGTGCACTACCCGATACCAATCCATCACCAACCCGTCTATGCTAAGGCAAATGAACCTGATACGTGTCCAATATCAACCCGCCTCGCTTCCTCGGTTCTGAGCATCCCGGTTCATCCGTTACTCGATCAGAAAGAACTGTCATATATCTGCGATTCCATTAACCGGGTGAAATGAATGGATATCGGTGTGATAGGTGTTGGAACAATGGGGAAAAACCATGTTCGTGTTTATTCGGAATTAAAAAACGTCGATTCCCTTGGTATATACGACGTAAATACTCAGGCCGCAAAAGCCCTTGGTGAAAAACATGATGCGACTGTGTACGAATCAATCAGCGAATTACTCGATAATTCCGATGCTGTCAGTGTTGTTGTACCAACGCAGTTCCATTCGTCTGTAGTTGGCCAGGTTTTCGCGAAAAAAAAATCCGTACTTATCGAAAAACCCATCTGTTCAACAGTAAAGGAAGCAAAACAGCTGATGAAAACAGCACCAGAGGGAATTACTATTGGAGTCGGGCATATTGAACGGTTCAACCCTATCGTAGCGGAGATCAAAAAGATCGTGAAAAATCCCGTTTATATGGAATTTAAACGACATAACCCCGCATCGGCGCGGATAAGCGGAAGCTCGGTAGTCGAAGACCTGATGATTCACGATATCGATATACTCCTGAATGTTTTCTTTCCCGATCCCTACGATATTCACAGCGTTGGCAGCGCAGACGTCATGAGCGTTCTGATGAACTGCGATGGAATTCCTGTTTCCCTGTCAGCAAGCCGGAAGGCATCCAAGAAGATCCGACTTTTTTATGTCGAAGACGAAGAGTTCACTATTGAAGGTAATTTCATGACTCAGGAGGTCATTATCTACCGCAAACCTGGTCAGTACCATGTAGAAGCTGAACGATATGTCCAGGAAAATATTATCGAGAAAGTGATGGTAAATACTGTTGAACCTCTTAAGCGCGAACTGGAGACATTTATCGACTGTGTGGACAAGAACAGGCCGTTTCCGATCTCTCCTGAGCAGGCTGTGCACAATCTTAAGTTCTGTGAAAAAGTCAGCTCCGTAATATCATGATGGAACTAAATTTACTATGACACTTGAAGCATTGATAAAAAAAAGGGGGCCGATTAAGAAAATCGGTGTCGTTGGTATGGGTTACGTTGGCATTCCCGCTGCAGCACTTTTTGCAGAATCACCCTTATTTGATTTTGTTCATGGTTTCCAACGTGACTCATCGTCGTCAGGTTACAAAATTGCGATGCTGAACCGGGGTGAAAGCCCTCTTAAAGGTGAAGAGCCGGGGCTTGAGGAACTCTTAAAGAAAGTGGTTACCGCAAAAAAGTTCGAATGTACATCAGATTTCTCAAAAATTGCCAAAATGGATGCGGTAACGCTTTCGATCCAGACCCCCTTCCTGAATAAAGAAGATCTCCTCCCGGATTTTTCTGCTCTCAAAGAAGGGATCAGGAATGTAGGGCGATATCTTTCTCCGGGCATGCTGGTTGTTCTGGAATCCACCGTTACACCCGGCACAACCATCACGCTCGCCTCGGATCTTCTCGAAAAGGAGTCGGGACTCAAAGCAGGCAAGGATTTTGCGCTTGCCCATGCTCCCGAGAGGGTAATGGTAGGCAGATTGCTGCGAAATATCCGGGAACATGACCGGATTGTCGGCGGAATAGATGACGTGAGCACCAGAAGAGCAACTGAGCTCTACTCACCAGTTCTCACTGTGGGGAAAGTCATTCCAATGTCAGCGACCGCTGCGGAAGTGACCAAGACCACGGAAAACACATTCCGGGATCTCCAGATCGCTGCAATTAACGAACTTGCGCTTTATTGTGAGGCGATGGGGATCAATATATATGACGTCCGATCAGGTGTTGATAGTCTCAAAGGAGAGGGGATCACCCGGGCGATCCTCTGGCCGGGAGCCGGGGTGGGTGGTCACTGTCTGACAAAAGACACGTATCATCTTGAACGGGGAGTCCAGATGCTTGGTAAGGATATTCTCGATTACCCCAAGGGTGAGCCATCGCTCTATGTTCTGGCCCGTCGAATAAATGATTTTATGCCCATGCACATGTTCCATCTCACGAAAGATGCTCTTGAAAGGGCAGGATGTTCTCTGAACAAGGCAAAGGTGGCAATTCTTGGATGGGCGTTTCTTGCTGATTCTGACGATACCCGGAATACTCCGTCTGAACCATACCGGGACAGCCTCATCGGGGGCGGCGCAACGGTTACCGTTCACGATCCCTATGCGCTGGAGTACCCAAATGTGCCTCTTCTCCAGAACCTTGATGATACAATGAAAGATTCTGATGCCATCGTGATATTTGCCGGGCACCACCAGTACAAAAATCTGGATCCCGACCATATCCGCACCGTATCGGGAAAAAAGCATCCGGTAATTATTGACGGCCGGAATATGATTGACCCGGATCTTTTTATCCGACACGGCTTCGTATACAAAGGGATAGGACGTGGCGATAAAAATATGCATAAAATTATCGGGTAATATTCAATTTTCCCGGGGTAATTTTTCTTTTTTT
>PMDE01000142.1 GCA_003154335.1 Methanoregula sp.
TCTGATAACGATTAAGATCCCCGCACCAGGTTCTTATTTTTTCTTGGGTGAGTTCAAGATGGAACTGGAGCCCGAGTGCATTCCTGAACACGAATGCCTGGTTTCTCACTCTGCTGCCTGTACAGACTAACTTCCCCCCGTACGGAATTTCAAATGTCTCCCCGTGAAGCTGAAAGACAGGGAATGTTTCAGGAAATCGGGAGAAGACACCATCGACTGTTTGCTCACGCCGGATCTGGTGCCACCCGGTCTCTTTGACGTACGGGTAGACCTTTGCCCCGAACGCAGAGGCTATAAGCTGGGCACCTAAGCAGATTCCCAAAACCTTGTTCCCCCGTTTAACCGATTTCCTGATAAGTTCCTTTTCCTCTTTCAGATATGGGTATTCCCGTTCATCATTCACGCTCATCGGGCCGCCAAGGAAAATAAGATGAGTAGCGTCAGTTCGCGGGATTTCAGGTGACTTATCGAGCCTGATATATTCGAATGGTATCTTCCTTTCGGCAAAAAAAGATTCAAAATACCCGAGGGATTCTTCCGGAGCATGCTGGAATGCGACAACTTCCATAATTCTTACCAGTATTTCACTCCGGCAAATAAAATATATGCTGCAGAGCGGAGGGATCCCGTCGCTATTTTATGAAAAGGGGATTTTGCCAGTCCATTTGGTAATTTTCCCTCCCCCGATATTTTGTGACCCGGGGATAGTACCAGTATAGTATCAGAACCACCTGGCGGCAGTCATCCAGATCGATACAGGGACTGCAACAATAAAGACAAGTGAAATTACTAGAAATANNCCCCGGCAGAGCATGCTTGTATAGACCCGTTCTCCCTGTTCATAGGAACGGATGAACATCGTCCCGATGGTATACCCAATCTGCCTGAGACGGTAGCGGTAGGGGAGATGACGATCGAATGCATCAAAACATTTGGTCTTTAACGTCTCGTTGATCTTGCGGTACATATACCCGAAGACAAACAGGTAGCGGATCATCATTCCCAGTGCAAGTGCGAACTCTGCGGGAAGTCCCATTCGTGCCGCCCCTTCGAGGAGATCATGCATCTTTGTTGTCGATGAAAGGAGGATAATAAATGAGATGCAGATGATAAATTTCACCAGGAGAATAAAAGCAAACTCCACAGATTCTGTATAAATAGAGACACCGAGCGGGAGACTCACGAGGATGTGGTAATCAGTATAGTATTTGTTTTTTAAAAAGATCTGGAAGAAGATGATGACTCCCCAGAGGGGAACAATGGAGAACAAACGTTTCGCATACGTCACGAAAGATAACCGTGTACAACACCAGAGCAGGAAAAAAAATGAAAAGAAGATCAATCCTACGGTATAGATCATTGTTGAATAGGGTACCGCTACAAGCGCAATGATTGCAGCAAAGGTAACAGCAATTTTTACCCGGGCATCAATACGGTGGATAACACTCGTCCGGTAGGCATCCCGTTCTATCGAGAAGAGCTCTTCGATCATGATCGTTTGCCAAATGCCCGGAGCAGGGATTCTTCCGTGTCTGCAACCGTATATGCCATCGAAACCTCAACACCGTTTTCTCTGAGCGTATTGAGAAGTTTGGGAAGAACCGGCATATCGAGCCTGACCGACCTGAGCATTTCCGGTTGCACGAAAATTTCATCTATCGTCCCGCACGCAACGATGCGTCCCTTGTCCATGACATAAATATAATCCGCTATCTCGGGGACAAGCGCTACATCATGGGTGGAGAAGATGACCGTCATGCCGTATTTTGCTGAAAGTGAGTTGATGAACCGGTTGAGGTCGGCAACGCCCCGGGGATCAAGGCCGGCATTCGGTTCATCCAGCACGAGCACCTCCGGCTCCATGGCAATCACTCCCGCAATCGCCACCCGCTTCTTCTCTCCTCCGCTCAGGTGATGCGGTACCCGGCCTGCAAGATGCTCGATTCCAACAACCTTCAGGGCTTCATGTACCCGGTGATGGATTGTCTCTGCATCCAGCCCGAGATTGGTTGGACCAAANNTTCCTGATCTCCCGGCTGTTTTGCCGGGTTATCGGCTCTCCCCGGACAAGGATAGAGCCGGAAGTGGGCTTGAAGATACCGTTGAAGTGCTTGAATAATGTGCTTTTTCCCGCACCATTGGATCCAATCACCGCAATACGGGCATTTCTCGGGGCAATAAAATTGATTTTCTCCAGTGCAGTGACCTTGCCTGGATAGACATAACAGAGATCGCGGGTCTCGATGAGGTGCATGAGAATACAACCAGGTTTAAAAAATTCATGTTCTTGCTGTTATTTTGCTGGGCGGGTGGTTATCCTGAAACCCCAGGCAAGTCCAAACACCACGATGAAGGCAAAGATGGTACCGATAATAATTGAAATCACTCTTCCCCATGACCCCGTCTTTTCGCCGACTGTATAGTCAGGCATCGGGGAAGAATAGGAATACTTTCCGTTCAGGTCTTCTTTGATTTCTGCGTTTTGCGGCGTACCGCCGGTAAGCTCTTTTTGTCCCTGGATAACCAGCATAGTNNCTGTTGTCCATCACGAAGCTCAGACCCCCTTTAACGGCTTTATCCCGGTATCCAGAAGATCCGGCCTGACGCTGGCTATCAGGTAAATCGCAGCGACGGTTACAATTCCTTCTATAACACCGATGATGGCGTAATAGAGTCCCATGGCTACAAGACCTTCTTTTAACGGGAATGTGCCGGCAAGGAATAATTCAACTGCACATGCGAGCGCCGGGACCAGGCAGGCAAGCCACGCGGCAATAAATCCGGCGACTGCCACGTTTCCTGCCGCACGCATCAGAAGCCTGAAGCTATAGAAACCAACAAAACCTCCTATCAGCCCCATGTTGATAATATTTGCTCCCATGGTTGTGACACCGCCGTCACCAAATAAGACCCCCTGTACTATCAGCACCATCGTAAGTATGAAGACTGCGGCAAATGGTGAGCCGAGGATAATTGCGGCAAGTGCGCCGCCGACAAGATGTCCGCTTGTTCCCATGGATACAGGAAGGTTAAATGACTGGAGTGCGAAGATTCCGGCAGCAAGAACCGCAATTAAGGGAAGTTTCTCCTCATTCATCTCGGTTTTTGCCCATTTGAGGGCGAACGCTGTGAATACAAGAGCGATCACCCAGTAAATTGCGCCCTGCCAGATTGGTATGAATGCGTCAGGAATATGCATGAAGTCGCCTGAAAAGTTAATACGTAAATAATAATTTGTAACACTCGGTAGGTAAATAATCTTTTCTTTTCATATTTGTTTTAAAAATTGTTGAGAAAAATCTGATTCAGAGCAGGGTTTACCAATACCTGTTCTTTTTGAAATTAAAAAAGGCAGGGATTCGTTTTTTGGGTCAGGGAGTTCTTGTAAAGGATGAAACAGGTTTTTCCTCTTACAAATTCAGATTTCCTGCACCGTAAACAACGCTCCGCATGGATACTGATCCACCAAATATGGATTCATTGAAGAACTCCGGTCTGTCATTTCCTGCAGCCCCGATGACGCAGAGGAGGGGAAGGTAGTGCTCACTGGTCGGGTGCGCAAGGGCCGAGATATGATACCGGGAATAATGTACAAGCGAGTCAACATCATGCTCAACGAGGTTATTTTTCACAATATCATCAAACTCCAAAGCCCATGAATACGGTTCCGCATTCGGGTCCAGTGCCATCAGGTTATGGACTATGTTCCCGCTTCCCATGATAAGTACACCCTGCTCCCGTAGCGGGCTGAGTTCCTTGCCTATTTCGAAGAGAAGGGACGGCGGCTGGTTGTAATTCAGGCTGAGCTGCATTACCGGGATATCGGCGGCCGGGTACATATTCCTGAGAACTGACCATGATCCATGATCCAGCCCCCATTCACTATCAGGAGCCACCGGAATGCTTTGGACAAGGCGTTGGACCAGCATCGCGCCCGCAGGAGATCCAGGGCAGGGGTATTCAATCCGGTAGAGATCTTCGGGGAAACCATAAAAATCATGGATTGTCCGGGGCTTCTCCATCGCGGTGACTGCCGTGCCTTCCTGGATCACCCAGTGTGCAGAAATACAGAGAATGAGTGCGGGTTTTGGGATCCGCTTACCCAGCTGCTTCCATGAATTGCTGAAAGATGTATCTCCCCGCCCGTTTTCCGGAGAACCGTGGCCTATGAAAACAACCGGCATAGTATCAGTTTGAAAAAAATCCTGTGATTTTCCCCCTTTTCCGCTGCTGGCTACCTCAGAATGCATACTGTTTTTCCTCGTTGAAACCGTTCAGGTGGATAAAAAAAATCTCATTTTTGAAACGGGCTGGAATTTTGGGTCGCCCCGGTATGTTCCAGCGGCCGGTTATTTTTCTGGTCTAATCCGCATTCCTGTTCCGTTCAATAAAATCCAACCCCTGGTATCGATTGTTTTTTACCCAAAAAAGGGGAAGCATTATTATTTTGGAACTTTCGATCCCGTCTTTCCCGCCTTCTTTACTATTTTGGCTGGTCGCGGGCGGTCCTGGTGGGTCCCATGATCGATATCGAGAGCCTGATCAGGTGATTTTGTATGGGGGTTGTGCCGCGGAGAAAGTTCAGGCTTACTCTGGGGATGATGAGGGGGGTGGGGATGAACATTCTCCATCGGGTGGTGCTTGTCCTCTTCATGGTGACGTTCCTTGTCCAGGCTTGTCTGTGATCCTTCATGGGACTGGTGATCGTGAGGTGTAGGGTGTGGTTCGTGCCTAGGTGACATATTTTTAATAATTTCATTTATTCCAGATAAACAATCGTATACCGACACAGGAATCATAGTCCTTTTTTNNTGGTAATTTCTCCCGGAACTTCGTAATCCGATAACTATTGTCGGGATATTTTAGTCTGTTGCAGGATTTGTGATACTGGTCTGCACATCTCCCGGCCTATTTTTTCCGTCCGATTTATCGATTCAGTCGATATTTTCGGGAAAAAATACGGTTTCTAGGTTAAGAACGCCGTTATATGTTGTATATGATTTTTTTTCTTTTACCGGTCTAAAGTTTCAGGATCAGTGATTCCGAACCGATGGTCTTTTGGAGAACCTTTTCATGCAAAAATCACCGGGCCTGTTGCAATCATTACTTTCGACCC
>PMDE01000066.1:0-1369 GCA_003154335.1 Methanoregula sp.
GATGACTGCGGAGAGTTTAAAGACCGTTCCTGCGCCGGTGGCAGGGACCCGGTTGAATGTTTCCTGGGAAAAGAACCGGCAGCAGCAGAACCAGCTGAAGAGCACCGGCACAAGAAGCGGGACCCGATGCTCGGCCTTGGCGCAAAGGGACCCAAGGTCCACGGTACAGCAAAACCCAAGGACATGTCGAAGATGTAACAAAAGACCTGGTTTTTTTATCGTTCTGGTGCCGGTCGTATCTTGGTGAATCTTCCATCTTTTTTTTGAAAATATTTATTAATTACACCCAACTCTGCCTGGAACGTTATCAATTCCGGCCCCAATCCAGACTTCTCAAAAACAGCTCTTCTTTCCCACACCCATCGGGTAGTCTGGTCAATTATGGGATCCGCCAACAGAACAGGTTTAAACAGGCCGGTTTTCCTCCCGGCAAAACCGGTTATTTCCAATTATAAGCCCAATTCACGGAAATCCGGAAAACCAGGATCAAAAACGCCCCATTCAGGCCGGTCAGGAAAGTCCGGTTCTCAGAAAAATACGCCTATTTTGAGCCCTGATTGCCATTTCGGGCAATGTCCGGTACATGAGGGGTTTGTATGTCCAAAAAGAGAGTCTCACCGCCGGTGTTTTAACAACAGAGGGGGGAGATTTCTCCAGGGGAGGGACCGTTCCCTCCATTTCCCGGTAGTGCACAAGAACCGCCGGTAACAATTCAAACCTTACCCGGCATGTCTTCACCCTGCAAGACCGGCTGCCCGTCACAGCAGATCTCAACAACCCGGTCGTCGAGGACGTGGAAATACTGCCACGTTTTCCAGGGTGAGAGCACCCAGATCTCCCGGGATACAACAGCGGTTTTCGGAATTCTCCGGAGCAAAAGGATCTCCTCCCTGAACATTCGTTCAATATCCTTCGGATCGCTGATATGCGAGCGTACACGTTTTATCCGGACAAATACCGTGCTGGTTTCCCGGAAGATGATAAAATCATAATGAGACGACAGAATGCCTGCCCTGTCGAGCACGATCCCCCGCCGGCATGCAATCTCCCGGGCCCCGCGGAGAGCCAGCAGGGGTTGGGGTCCTCTCGTCATCCCTGCTCACCTTTGTTTCCGCCGGTCCTGCCCCGGCCTTCATCATCGACGGGGAAGAGACGGGAATTTTTCGCATCAATGGTCCGCCCTTGTTCATTTGTTCTGCAGCCCATGCCACGAACTCCTCAGTTCCCGTCGGGCCGGTCTTGTCCGGATGCTGATATTATAGAAATGACACCCGGTCTTTCGCACGATCACCCGTTCCAGCTCCTCGCCATGGGTACTGACTTCACGCTTGACTATCCCCGGGATGAGATAGAGCGGGATGTCCCGCTC